>JBDNGJ010000305.1:0-4831 GCA_041689365.1 Virgibacillus sp. | reverse complement strand
GATACAATTGAGTATATTTATGCTCTTATGTACAGCTGGGGTATGGGGAAATATGTTGAACAAGAAAGACGGAAATTAACAGATGAAGAATATAAAGAGTTAAATAAAAAATTGATAGATGAATTGGAAGTTGAATAATATAAATTAAAAAGGGAGTTTTCAAATGGATACTACTATTGCAATGATTATGGGGATTTCGGTAGGTCTTAATATAATTACTCTTACTTTTGTATATCAGACTAGGAAAATGTTAAAAGACCAAGATAAATAGGAGTGGTTTGATTGGTAAGAGGTGAACCGATAACAGATCCTGAACGATTAGAAAATATTTTTCGACAAGCAAAAGCAACAACGGAAATTGAAGGTTTTTTCATCACCAAAGAAAGTGAAAAAATTATCAAAGCAGTTGCTAGTGGAGAAATGACAAGAGAAAACCTTATAGCAAGGCATAAAATTAATAGCCACGATTGATGGCTTATTTTTTTTGTAATTTAAAAAAGGGTTATTATTTATTTTTTGAAAAAGGAGAATCAGGAGGTTGATTCTCAATGTATTTTATTTTTATGTTTTTATTTAAATTATTGATTCATTTGCTTTAGTTCAAGAAGGTTACATAGTTTTTTTGATATATATAAAAGTCACTCAATCAAATATGATTGAGTGACTTATTGGTTTTAGTATTCTAGGCTACCATTACCATCCCATTTAACATATGAACTACTTGAATCAGGCTTAAATCTTACTTGTAAACCTGAATCTCCAACGGCACTAGAATCTATAGAGATTGAATACCTTGAGTTATATACAGAATCTCCATAGACTGTGCGTGTTCCGTAAACGGTGTCTCCATACCAATTTTTATTTACAACTGCGTATTGAATTCTTGGACTGGATACTGAAGGTGGACCTGAACTTACTACTTGATGTGATATACCTATTATTAAAGCTGATGAAGGAGGGGTAAATGTGCTATTAGAATAAAATGTGCTTCCATCAAGGCGATCTGAGAAATACCAGTTACATATACTAACTCCTTGAGTTGAAAATTCTCCACCGTTCTCTTTTGGATTTAAATCCTTTTTACCTTTTTTTATAGTTTTATTTTCTTTTGGTTTTAAATCTTTAATTAAGAGTTTCCATTCATTGTTAACTTTTTTCATAAGAAGTTGAGTTTCAGTGATTTCACCGTTTTCAAAAAAGAATTTTACTGTAACTTTAGATTTGTTTTTTGTTATTGCATTTGATTTTAAAATATTAAATTTATCTAATGGGTTTTTAGAGAATTCTTTGGCATATTCAATTTTTTGTTGTTCAAGAGTATTGAAACTATCATCAATCACATAATTAACATATGAATCAATATCTCTTTCTACAACTTTTTGCAAAGCATTTTCTAATGTATCTTTAGGAGATGAAGATGATGCTGCGTGACTAGAAAAACCAAAAGATATAACCATTGCTAGTGTGGCAACTATTATAAAAAATAGTTTGTTTCTTTCTTTTAACATTCAAGCGCCTCCTTATTATTGGTATATTATTACATTCGGTTAAAAAGTAAAAAAACCTTTTTTTATTACGTAAATAATTTGATAAATTATTTTATATTAAATGGCCATACAATATTTTGTATGGCTTTTTTGATATGGGAAAAATTCATCCTGCAGCGCAAACTTGTTTGTGCTCCTGGATGATATCTTTTCTCGCCGGTAACCGGCGACTGATCTTGACCTTGAACTTGTACTTTGGTTTTGAATTTGCCTCGCAGAGCGCATGGAACTTTGCTTGCAAAGTGTAATGTGCTACACTTTGCATATATGCTATCGCTAAATGAGGGGGCTGTCACTATGAGTTACGCTGTGGTACATATGCAAAAATTGAAAGGACAAGCCATAAAGGGAATACAATTTCATAATCAAAGAGAACGTGACAGTCAAACGAATAAAGAAATTGATGAAGAACGGTCACATCTGAATTATGATTTAGTAAATCCTGAACCAGTTGATTATAATCAGAAAATCAATCAAATGATTCAAGAACAGGTAGAAACGAATCGGGCTATTAGAAAAGATGCTGTGAAAGTAGCAGGGTTTTTAGTAACTTCTGATAAAGAGTTCTTTGATAAAATTTCTCCTGAACAGGAAAAAGAGTTCTTTGAAAAATCATTAGAGTTTTTTAAAGAAAAATACGGAGAAGAAAAAATTGCTTACGCAACAGTACATAAAGACGAAAAAACTCCACATATGCACGTTGGTTTTGTGCCGATAACAGAAGATAATCGGTTGTCTGCTAAAGATTTCTTTGGTAGAAAGAGCCAACTTCACCAGTTGCAAGATGAATTTCACAAACATGTGAAAGAAAATGGCTTTGATTTAGAACGTGGAGTGAGTAGTGATCGAAAGCATATTGAAATGAATAAATATAAAGCTATGACGCAAGAAAAAGAATTAGAAAAGTTGGAAGGTAAACTGGAACAGATTAAGCCCATTAATGCTGAAATTGAAAAGATTGATGAAATTAAAGGGAAAACAGCTTTTAATACAACGGTTTTATCAAAAGCCGATTATGAATTTTTGAAAGATACAGCAAAAGAGAATGTGAAGCTACGTTATGACCTTTCTAATACGCAACAAGAGTTAGAGGTCGTGAAAGATGAATATAAGGATTTTAAGCATGGTGTGAGTGAATCTCAACAAGAAGTACGTGAACATGCTAAAAAAACTGTTCAGGAAGCTCAGAGAGACGTTCAGGAGGTTAAACAGGAGAATGACACCCTGAAACAAGAAAATAAGCATATAAAGGCTAATATGAACGATTTAGCAACAGAGAAAGCGAAGGAAATGCGAACTGGTCTTGATCAATCGAAAATATATGATGCTCGTTTACAAGGTGAGAAAGTTGCTGAAGAAAAATATGTTAAAGCGTTTGAGCCAAAATGGAATGAGAAAATAGCAGAGAATAAGGGACTTAAAGCAGAAAATAAAGAATTGAAATCATCACTTAGAAATTTATCGATAGATAAAGAGGAATTAAAAGTTGATATAAAGTCATTGGATAATGCTCTTACGGAAGAAAGGGAAATTAATCGGACTTTGAAACATGATAATTCACTTCTTCAAGATAGTGTTCAAAAATTAAGTTATCAGTTGCAACATCTTACGAAATATATGGATAAATTTAAAGATAAAGTAATGACAAAAGTGAGTTCCTGGATAGCAATTAAAGTTCCTTATGAATTAAAATATGAGGTTGGAAAAGAATTTGATGAAGCAAAAAAAGGAATAGTTGAATCAGCAGAACAAAACATTGAAAAGGATCTGCAAAAAGAATTAAATCCTGAACTAGAGCATGAATTGGGAGAATAGTTATGCTAGTGAATGATTTATGTCGCGAAAGCTGATTTACTTTGGGAAGTACCCTTTGGTATCCTAGCGCAGCGGTGGAAGGTCGAGTGCCTTTTTCGACCTTTCAAGGATTGGGTTTCCAAAGGGTGCAGGGCCCCGAAGTCAATCAGTCGTGAAATAAAAAATGAACGGAAAAGAATCACAGGTAAACGTAAAAAAACCACCCGAAATATGGGGTGGTTTTTTGGTATTTTTTCTTTTGTTTTTTAAAAGGTTTTGAACTAGTTTTTTCTTATCTTGATACAAGGGTAACATCTCTGATTTACCCTTTCGGTCTTTCAATCTTAGAGCCACAAGGATTCCAATAAAAAAAACTTGCTATTTTTAGGATACTAATGTAGTGTTTTAAGTGTCGAAGTCAAAACAAATACATTTCCCTAAAAAAGGAGCAAGTTTTTATGTCTAATAGTTTATCTATCGTTAAGGACAAATATACACCAAAAAAGAAAAAAAATCTAGTGTTAATAGAATTTATTAAACAGTTTATTACTGGAAATAGTTTAGAACTGATTGCTGAATGCAATACATTTATGATGTTGGCGAGTGATGAAAGCATGGAACATGTGAAGCAAACAAAGGGTAATTCCTGTAAAAATAGATTCTGTCCTATTTGTGCATGGCGAAAAGCGAGGAAAGATGCTTTGAAACTATCAATTATCATGAAATATTTACAAGCTGAACAAAACAAAGAATTTATTTTTTTAACGTTAACTACTCCAAATGTTGAAGCAAAAGATCTAGAAAGTGAAATTAAAAAATATAATCATGCCTTTCAAAAATTAATGCAACGAAAAGAAGTTAAAAATATAGTTAAAGGCTATATTCGTAAATTAGAAGTGACATATGACAATGAACGGTTTATTACGAAAAAAATGTATAAACGACGAAAAGCATATTACGATAAACGAGGTTTAAAAGCTTTTGATAATAACCCGAATTATGATACATATAATCCTCATTCCCATGTGCTTATAGCAGTAAATAAAAGCTATTTTAATAAACCTGATCAATACATAAAACATGATAGATGGCTAGATTTATGGCAACAGGTAACGGACAACCCTAATATTACACAAGTACATGTTCAGAAAGTTAGAGAGAACAAAAATAAAGAGGTTTCAGAGATTGCGAAGTATTCAGCTAAGGATAGCGACTATTTAATCAATGAGAACGTATTTGAGACGTTTTATAAGGCTTTAAAAGGTAAAAGGCTTATTGTGTTCTCTGGAGTCTTTAAAGTGGCTTCTAAGTTATTTGACGAAGGAGAATTGGACAAGTACAAGGAAGAGGATACAATTGAGTATATTTATGCTCTTATGTACAGCTGGGGTATGGGGAAATATGTTGAACAAGAAAGACGGAAATTAACAGATGAAGAATATAAAGAGTTAAATAAAAAATTGATAGATGAATTGGAAGTTGAATAATAT
>JBDNGJ010000304.1:0-3157 GCA_041689365.1 Virgibacillus sp. | reverse complement strand
CGGGGTCTTCAGACTGTTCCGTTTCCATAGGAGTCTCGCATTTTTCCGCAGCTTAGAATAACTCTACGAACTCATAGACTATAACTACGCATAGATCTGAAAGCCTCAACTGGAAAAGGCTATTCTGAATAGAGGCTAGAGTGTTACCTATGGCTTAGAAGCAATGTCAAATAAGCTTAATTTACAAGGTAAAGTGTGCAAAACCCAGCGGAGGAAATATACGGAGACTCCTGTGGGAGCAAAGGCCTAGGTGAGACCACTGAGTGCGTTAGTACGAAGAGGGCTCAACAGCCGCCCACGGAAAGCGTAGTGTATTTCCGGAGCGGTGTCATAGCACTCAGCATGTTACTTCGCATTTTATATCAAATACGTACCGTTGATCCAAAGTCAACTCAAGTAGTGTATCTTCAGCCTTTCTTATTCCTTCAAAGTTTATGGTTTTTTACGCTGTGAATGTTGAAGTATTTATAAGATGATTCTTTTATCATTTATTCGAACAACGCCTTAATTTCTTCAACAATTTCTTTAGTTGATTTATTATCCGTATAAATTATTTTGTCTGCGCTTCCCTCATATAAATTTTCTCGATTATTAAATAGGATTTTCTTACCCTGTAAATTCTGACTCCATAATGGCCTTGATTGATCATCTTCTAACCGCTTAGCGATTTCCTCAAAAGAAGTTTTCAAGTAAATGACACATCCAGTATCCTTCATATAATGAGTATTTTCTTTCTTTTCCACAATTCCTCCACCTGTTGATATGATGTGGTTCTGTTGAGACGTTTTTTTCAGAACTTCAGACTCATATAATCGAAACGTTTCTTCACCATAGTTTTGAAAAATAGAAGCAATTGTTTGTTCATATACTTCCTCTACCATATGGTCAGTATCGATGTGTGGCAAACATAGCATATTACTTAACATCTCGCCGATTGTACTTTTTCCACTCCCCATAAACCCTATTAAGTAAACTGTTTTCATATTTATAACCCGCCTTAAAAATTATTTTTTTAAAAAAGAAGGACTTTCGCAAACTGTGTCGAATATAGTCTACTATTAGGAGGTGACATATTATTGAGCACAGCTTCAAAACTCTCAGAAAAGCTTCTTCATTCTGCTATTACTGCCAACGCTTCGGATATTCATTTCTACCCTTTTCATGATCAAGCAGACATCTATTTCCGTATATTTGGAAAAAGAATCCTGCATAAAACGATACCCATCAATCAGTACCAATTGTTGCTAACATATTATAAGTTTACATCAGGAATGGATATAGGTGAAGTTCGTAAACCACAGAATGGAACAATTGAACATGATACAATTACTAATCGTTATTCCTTACGATTATCCACGCTTCCCGTTAACCATTTAGAAAGCCTTGCCATCCGTGTTCTCCCGCAGGAAGAAAACCTTACCCTAGAACAGCTCTTTCTTTTTCCAAACCAACTAAAGAAACTTAAAGAGTGGATTGCAAATCGCTCTGGCATTATTCTGTTTACAGGTCCAACAGGAAGCGGTAAAACAACAACACTATACGCCTTACTTCAAACCATTTTAACCGAGAAATCTTATCAGACTATTACTTTGGAAGATCCAATTGAAAAGGATATAAATGATATTCTACAGGTCCAAGTAAATGAAAAAGCAGGAATTACTTATCAGACTGGCTTAAAAGCTGCTTTAAGGCATGACCCCGATATCATAATGGTTGGTGAAATTAGAGACACTTTTACTGCACAGTTTGCTTTCGACGCTTCCTTAACTGGTCATTTAGTCCTCAGTACTTTACACGCCAATAACGCATTGGGAACAATTTACCGTTTATTGGAGATGGGTTTAAAACGCTCTGATTTAAAACAATCGCTTATTTCGGTTGCAGCATTACAGTTGCTTCCAGTTCAAGTCAATAAAACTACTACTAGGCGAGCAGCAGTAATCGAGTTGTTGGATGGAAGTCTGCTTGAAAAGACGTTGAACGGTATTGATATTAGTTCCTTAGAACAATTTCATACATTTCATCACTTACGAAAGAAGGCATTTGCTTATGGATTTATCTCTGATGAAACGTATTTCTCAACTGGGAAGTAAAGCACCCAAAAAGGAAATACAATTACGTTTTTTAAAACGCTTGGAAAGATTGTTGACAAACGGCTATCCATTAATATCTTCCCTTGAAATCATCAGTTGGGACAAACAACTGAAACCCATTTCCACTTCCGTCATTAATTCCCTGAAGTCTGGCAATACACTTGATCAAGCATTAGAGAAAGAGAACTTCAACTCAATTATCACATCCTACTTATACTTTGTTCGGGCTAATGGCAATCTACAGGCAAATATTGAGAAATGTATATCTATGTATGAACAACGCGTCCATTATATAAAAAAATTTCAGGAAGCAGCACGCTATCCGTTAATTTTGCTGTTTATATTTGCATTACTGCTTTATTTTGTTAAACAATCCGTTCTCCCCTCCTTTATGGATCTATTTAATAACAGTACCGAAACAACCTCAACTGTCATGTTCTCTGTGATATTGATTGATTTATTAGGAAGATTTTTAACTGTTTTAGCATTAATGACAGTTCTGTTTCTTGTTACCTGGCAGGTCATTAAGCACAAATTCAGTATTGAAAAACAAATCAAATTTTATCAAGTTATTCCTATTTATTATCAATACAAAAGAATGCAAATCTCATTTTTATTTGCAACACATGTTAGTTCATTATTAAAAACAGGGATGTCAATCAGAGAAATACTATCCAATATTTCACTGCAAAATAAACAGCCGGTCCTTGCACATTTTGCTTCATTAATGACCAAAGAGTTATCAAGTGGAATTTATATCACAAGCCTATTGGCGAACTTGCCATTACTCGATAAACAGCTGTCAATAATTTTCCAAAAAAACGCAGATGTGAATGCACTTGAGAAAGACCTATCAATTTATGCAGAGTTACAAACGGAAGAAATACATCGGAAAACCATGAAAGTTATTACCTATATACAGCCTGCTTTTTTTATCATATTAGCAAGCTTCATTATTTTTATATACGTCACCCTGATGTGGCCGATGTTTCAGTTAATTAAAACAATATAAGGAGTTGGAAATTTTGTTCAAAAATCAAAAAGGTTTTACTTTAATAGAAATG
>JBDNGJ010000303.1:0-10355 GCA_041689365.1 Virgibacillus sp. | reverse complement strand
TAGTTTAGTGGTATAAAATCTTTTTTTAAAGTTCTTGTGAGCAAAACCAAGCGTAGGAAATACACGGAGACTCCTGTGGGAGCTGAGGCCTAGATGAGACTACGCAGCGACGTAGGAGCAAGGAGGCTCATCAGCCGCCCTTGGTGCGCGAAGTGTATTTCCGCAGCGGTGTCAAGGCACTCAGCGTGTTAGTTCGCATTTTATATCAACTGCGTATTAGATCCAACCATATTATTCGTCTTTAAAGTGGGTAGTATTAGTCATCTCCTACCTCATTTCTTTTCACTTATAATATTGAACTCAAAAAAGCTTGAGTTCGTTCTTCTTTTGGGTTGTCGAATAATTCAATTGGCGGACCAAATTCTACAATCTTGCCATCATGCATATAGAACACCCAATCACCAACTTCACGCGCAAAACCCATTTCGTGTGTAACAACAACCATGGTCATTCCTTCTTCAGCAAGCTCCTTAATTGTCGATAACACCTCACCAACTAATTCTGGATCCAATGCTGATGTTGGTTCATCAAACAGCATAACATCCGGTTTCATTGCCAATGCCCGTGCGATTGCGACACGCTGTTTCTGGCCCCCTGATAGTGTTGAGGGGTATACACTGTATTTGTCACCTAATCCTACCTTGTCCAACATCTTTTTTCCTTCCTTAATGGCTTGCTCCTTCTTCATTCCTTTCACGTGAATAGGAGCTTCAATAACATTTCCAATCACTGTCTTGTGAGGGAAAAGATTAAAATGCTGGAATACCATACCAACCCGTTCACGTACATTGTTTAAATCATGTGTGCTCTCTTCTATCCGCTCACCTTCAATTGTTATTATTCCGTTATTTTTCATTTCTAAAAAGTTTAAACAACGCAGTAAAGTACTTTTTCCGGAACCACTTGCACCTATTAGGACGACAACATCACTTTCTTTAACAGTTAAATCAATATCCTTTAAAACGTGTAAATTACCGAAAGATTTGTTCAATTTTTCAACTCTGATCATTTCCTGTTTTTCACTCATATTACCCCTCCTGCTTAATCACTTTGAGATAGCTTCTTTTCTAACATATTCACTAGTAACGTCAGAATTAGTACAATAAATAAATAATATATTGCTACGGTTAGATAATACGGAAGGTAATCAAAGTTATTCGCCCCCATTGTACTGGCAACCCCGAATAACTCCTGCATACCAATAAATGAGACAAGTGAGGAATCTTTAATACCAATAATAAATTGATTCCCAAGTGACGGTACAGCACGACGGAAAGCCTGGGGTAAAATGATTCTTCGCATTGTAAGACCACTAGTCATCCCAAGCGTTCTTCCAGCTTCCCTCTGCCCTTTATCAATAGACTGAATCGCACCACGAATAATTTCGGCAATATATGCACCACTATGAAAAGCAAGTCCCGCTGCACCAGCCCAGAACATTGGAATAAGGAAAATTTCTGCCAAGCCATAATAAAGAACAAAAATTTGTACAATAAGAGGAGTTCCTCGAACAACCCAAATATAAGCATCAGCTATCCATTGAAGAATCTTTATATTGGAAATTTTAAGTATAGCAAAAAATAACCCAATCACAAATGCAATCAGTAATGAAGCTGCAGATAATTCAAATGTCAGCCAAAGTCCCTTTAAGAATAAATCAAAACTACCTGTAAAAACTTCAATAAAATGCGTAATTGCAGACAAATGTGTCAACTCCTTCTAAGCACAAATGTGCGCAAAATTATGCGCACATTTGCATTCTGTTATTCACTTGCACTATCTGGTTCCTGTGTTATATCTGCTCCAATATACTCTTTGGATAATTCTGCAAGTTTTCCGCTTTCTTTCAATTCTTTCAATGCTTGATTTATATCTTTCAGTAATTTGTTATTATCTTTCGCCACCGCTACGGCTTGCTTGCTTACACCTAATTGTTCTTTCGCCTCTATTTCTAAGCTATTTTCAATTGCTGTACTTCCCGTAATAGCATCAGTTATCACAGCATCGTGATGTCCTTTAGCTAGTGATTGAAGAGCTACAACGTCACTATCAACTTGTGGAATATTATCAGTATATTTCTGTGCCATTTCAACGTAAGTAGAGCCTCTGGATACGGAAATTTCTTTTCCATCAAGATCATCAGCCGACTGTATATCACTATCAGGTCTAGTATAAATGACTGGACCAGAGTAATAATAAGCCTCTGAAAAATCAACCTCTTTCAATCGATCTTCGGTAATTGTATGACTTGCAACAGCAATGTCGTGACGTCCTTGTTTAACACCTGTTACAATACCCGCAAATTTTGATTTATTCGGTACTGCTTCTAATCCTAATTTTTCAGCAATCGCATTAGCAACTGCAACGTCATAACCTGTCATTTCTCCATCTTCCATATAACTGAAAGGTTTAAATTCACCTGATGAAGCAAAATTAAGTTTTCCTTCTTCAATCAAATTATATTCACTGCCTTCACCTGAAGAAGAATCACCATTATTGGTTGCATCATCCCCTCCGCCACATGCGACTAAAAATATAAGCGTTAAAGCGAAAAGTACCGTAATTTTCAGTTTTTTCATGAACGAATCATCCTTCCATCTCTATTTTTATTCCCGCTAATTAACCCATGCCAATATTAGCAGCATACTGATATATAAATTATATCAACATTGTGATAAATGAACGAATGGCAAATAACTTCATATAGACAAGCATAATTACATTTAAAATACTATAGGAATTATATCTCTTTTATACTTATCTATACGGTATAATCCTTTTAAATACTCTTCCAATCTTAAAAATTTTCTGAAAATACTTAAAAACTCTTCCCTTCTAACTGAAGGAAAGAGTTTTCTTTGCTGCTGTTTATTAAATTAAATGTTTATATAGCTTCTTATCGCACTCCATGATTCATCTTTTCCTTGACCGGTTTCTGTAGAGAACGGAATCACGGTATCTTGGGGGTCCACCTGTAACGTTTGTTTTGTTCGCTTTAAATGCTTAGCATGTTTACCTTTAGGAACCTTGTCCAACTTGGTGGCAATTACAATTACTGGTAATTCAAAGTGTTTCAAAAAAGCATACATTTGCACGTCGTCTTTAGTTGGCTCATGACGGATATCTGTAATTAGTAAAACAGCCTTTAACGTATCCCTTGTTTCAAGATACTCCTCCATCATGCCTCCCCATTTTTCTCGTTCCTTCTTGGAGACTTTGGCATAACCATAGCCAGGTACATCAACAAAATAAAATGCTTCATTTATTTTATAAAAATTCAATGTTTGTGTTTTTCCCGGCTTTGAAGAAGTGCGTGCCAAATTCTTGCGATGAATTAGCTTATTAACAAATGATGACTTTCCAACATTTGAACGACCAGCCAGTGCAACCTCCGGAAGCTGGTCGTTTGGATATTGTTTTTGACTAACTGCACTAATTACAATTTCTGCATTAGTTACTTTCATTTTTCTCCTCCGTAAGCGCATGTTTTAATACTTGATCCAGATGGCTTACCGGAATAAATGTAAGACCACCTCGAACACTGTCTGGAATTTCCTCTATGTCCTTTTCGTTTTCCTCAGGAATAATAATTGTTGTTATCCCTGCTCTATGAGCACTTAAGGATTTTTCCTTTAATCCACCGATTGGTAAAACACGCCCGCGTAACGTTATTTCTCCGGTCATTCCAACTTCCTTTTTAACTGCTCTTCCGGTTAATGCGGAGACAAGGGCAGTTGCCATAGTGATTCCTGCAGAAGGGCCATCCTTTGGTGTAGCACCTTCAGGGACATGGATATGAATATCATACGTTTCATAAAAATCAGGATCAATACTTAACTCTTTAGCGCGTGACCGAATGTAACTGAAAGCTGCTTGTGCTGATTCCTGCATAACATCACCAAGTTTGCCTGTAAGTGTAAGTTTTCCTTTACCTGGATAATGGGAAACTTCAATTGACAGAGTGTCCCCACCAGCTGCTGTATATGCAAGACCCGTAGCTGCACCTACCTGATTTTCCTGTTCCATTACACCATAGCGGAAAAGAGGTTTCCCAAGTAATTCCTCGATACTTTTTTCCGTAACAATTACTCGTTTTTTCTCTTTCGAAATAATAATTTTTGCTGCTTTCCTGCATAGGGTGGCAAGCTGACGTTCCAATCCTCGCACACCTGCTTCTCGTGTATACGTACGGATTAATTTCAATAATGCGTCATCTCGAATTTGCAAGTTATTTTTCGTCAGTCCATTTTCTTTAAGCTGCTTGGACAATAAATGTTCTTTAGCAATATGCAGTTTTTCAACTTCAGTGTATCCAGAAATAGAAATAAGTTCCATACGATCCAACAATGGCCCTGGGATATTATTTACATAGTTCGCAGTTGCAACAAAAAGTACATTCGACAAGTCGTATGTTTCTTCAATAAAATGATCACTGAAATTACTGTTTTGTTCTGGATCCAGCACTTCCAGCATCGCTGCAGATGGGTCGCCACGGAAATCATTGGACATTTTGTCAATTTCATCTAGAAGAAATACTGGATTGACGGTTTTAGCTTTTTTCATTCCTTGTATAATTCTTCCTGGCATAGCACCAATATAGGTACGGCGATGACCACGAATCTCAGCATCATCTCTTATGCCACCAAGTGAGGCACGGACAAAATTTCGATTTATCGATCGTGCAATCGACTTGGCTAGTGACGTTTTCCCAACCCCTGGAGGACCCACAAGACAAAGAATTGGCCCTTTGATAGACTGAGTCAGTTTTTGTACAGCTAAATATTCAAGAATGCGTTCTTTTACCTTTTCCAATCCATAATGATCCCTATCCAATATTTTCTGGGCATTGTCTATCTCAATTGTATCTTTCGTTTTTTCCGTCCATGGTAATGCCAATAGCCATTCGACATAGTTTCGGATGACTGAACTTTCGGCAGAACTTTGCGGTACTTTTTCGAAGCGGTCTAATTCTTTCATTGCAACCTCTACGATGCGGTCAGGCATATCTGATTCCTCAACTTTTTCGCGTAACTGGCCAACCTCACCAGACTTACCGTCTTTTTCGCCAAGTTCTTTTTGTATAGCCTTTAATTGCTCCCGCAAATAATATTCCTTTTGTGTTTTCTCCATTGATGTTTTAACACGTTGGCCGATTTTCTTTTCCAAATCAAGTACCTTTTTTTCATTCGTTATTAATTTAATTAATTGTTGCAGTCTTTCTTTTACATTTATTGTTTCTAATAGGTCCTGTTTATCCTTAATTTTCAAGGATAAGTGTGATGTAACAATATCTGCGAATCGGCTTGGTTCATCAATATCAGATACCGTTTCTAATGTTTCTTTTGTAATTTTCTGTGATACCTTTATGTATTGCTCAAATTGGCCGAGTAGTGAGCGCATAAGTGCTTCTTCTTCATTCTTCTCAACATGTTGTTCTTCAATCTCTTTAATTTCAACATTAAACTCTTCGCTTTCCTCATTAAATTGAATAATTTCTCCACGATGAAGTCCCTCAACTAACACGCGCATTGTTCCATTTGGCAGTTTCAACATTTGATTTACTTTTGCTACTGTACCAATTCTATAAATGTCCTTTGGCTCAGGATCGTCTAAACTCACCTTTTTCTGGGCAGCCAGAAAGATGGTTTGGTCACCCATCATTGCTTTTTCCAATGCTGTAACGGATTTATCACGTCCGACATCCAAATGCAATACCATCGATGGAAAAACGAGTAATCCGCGTAATGGCAGGAGGGGGAGCTGAATTGTATCTTTTGTCATAGTTTGTACCTCCGTAATATGTACTGTTAATGATTATGTATTTTAGGTTATTGCTTAAAGTTTATAGAAAACTTTCTCATTTGTAAATGAAAAAAACCCTTAATATAACTGTGATTAGTATTACCCGATGTTAAAATACTAATCACTTTATACAATAAGAAAGAGACTGACAATTGGCTAACGATTTGGAACCTCAATAAATGATTATTGAAGATGATCATAAGCCAAGTCAGTCTCATATTATTTACTTACCCAAATGGATTATGCACTTTCTTTAGGAAGCTTTTCATTTCCCTCTTTTACAGTACCATCAACAAGCACTAGCTTAGGACTTCCATTTTCCTGAAGAACAGTATCCTTTGTAATAATACACTTCTCAATGTCCTCACGGGATGGAAGTTCAAACATAACATCCAGCATAATGCTTTCAATGATGGAGCGTAGACCTCTGGCACCGGTTTTCCGTTCAATTGCTCTTTTGGCTATTTCAACAAGAGCGTCTTCTTCAAACTCAAGTTCAACGTCATCTATCTGAAATAGTTTTACATACTGTTTTACAAGTGCGTTTTTAGGTTTTGTTAATATTTCGACTAGTGCTTTTTCATCCAATGGTTCAAGACTTCCTACAACTGGAATTCTACCAATAAACTCTGGAATAAGACCATAACGCAACAGATCTTCTGGTAATACTTTTTGTAGAAGCTCACCCATATCCAAATCTTTCTGTTCTTCGTTAGACCCGAATCCAATTACTGTCTTACCAAGACGACGTTTAATTATTTGATCGATACCATCAAAGGCGCCACCAACTATAAACAGCACGTTAGTCGTATCGATTTGAATGAATTCCTGATGAGGATGTTTACGTCCGCCTTGTGGCGGAACACTTGCAACAGTTCCTTCAAGAATTTTTAATAGTGCTTGTTGTACACCTTCACCAGATACGTCACGCGTGATTGACGGGTTTTCTGATTTACGTGCAACCTTATCAATTTCATCGATGTAAATGATACCCTTCTCTGCTTTCTCCACATCATAGTCTGCGGACTGAATTAGCTTCAATAAGATATTTTCAACATCTTCACCAACATACCCTGCTTCAGTCAGTGACGTTGCATCAGCCATAGCAAATGGAACATTTAAAATTCTTGCCAGTGTCTGTGCAAGTAATGTTTTACCGCTTCCTGTTGGTCCCAGCATAGCGATATTACTTTTAGCAAGTTCTACATCATCTGAATTTTTAGGTGTGTTAATTCGTTTGTAGTGGTTATATACTGCGACAGACAGATTCTTCTTCGCTTTTTCCTGCCCGATTACATAATCATTTAGAATTTCACAGATTTCTTTTGGTTTAGGTACTTCTTTAAACTCGGTTTCTTCTTCCGTACCAAGTTCTTCCTCAACTATTTCTGTGCAAAGTTCAATACATTCGTCACATATATAAACACCAGGTCCAGCAACTAATTTACGAACCTGATCTTGACCTTTCCCACAAAATGAACATTTTAATTGTCCTTTTTCTTCATTAAATTTAAACATGCATTTCACTCCTAAAAGTTTAAATCTTTTCTCAGTTTCGTCTTTTTATAATTTAACTTTCACTGTCATCATATCAAATCAAAATAAGAAAACAAAACGATAACTGTCTTCTTTATTTATCATCTTATTATGGAGAATTTTTTTAAAAAGTCAAATCAAACTACTTATGCTATATATTACATTGTTAGCTAAAATCGAAATTTAAAAATAACTATATTATCCAGTCCTTATTTATCGTATGTTAGTTAAATACGATAGATAACAAATATTATCATTTTCGATAAAGTTTAGAGAACCTGGTTTATCGCTAAGTCCTTTTTTACACTAGTACAGTAAGAAACTTCTATACTCTGTTACAGTCTCGAAGCAATGCAGTCGTCAGAAGAAAATTGTGATGATTGTAAAGTTAAAACAAGGTGCGATTTGTTCGCACCTTGTTCATTTATCTTCTTCTTTTAATTTAATTCTCAAGCAAAGTGATTATACAGTTTTACTATTTTCAACTAAGAAATCAAGCGCTTTTTTAAACTTCAGATCCTCTTTAATAGCATCAGCATTTCCGCCTAACATTTGCTTCAACTGCTCAACCTCAGCGCCATACATGGAAGCCATATTGGTCAATTCAGCATCCACATCTTCCTCTGTTACTTCAAGGTTTTCGGCATTAAAAATAGCTTCTAATGTCAAATTAGTTTTGACACGTTTTTGAGCATCTTCTTTCATTTGCTCTTTCAATGCATCTTCATCTTGTCCAGAAAATTGGAAATACATATCCATTGTCATACCTTGCTGCTGCAAACGTTGTTCAAACTCTTTGAGCATACGATCAAGTTCTGTATTTACCATTGATTCTGGAATCTCTACTTCTGTGTTTTCTGAAGCTTGTTCAATTAATGATTCACGCATCTGATTGTCAGCATCTTGTTTCTTTTGTGCTTCTAATTCTTCTTTTTTCTTTGTTTTCAACTCTTCAAGTGTTTCTACTTCTTCGTCAACATCTTTAGCAAATTCATCATCAAGTTCTGGTAATTCTTTTGTTTTAACGTCATGAATTTTCACTTCAAATACAGCTTTTTGACCAGCTAATTGTTCTGCATGATAATCTTCAGGGAATGTTATTTCAATCTCTGTCTCTTCTCCTGATTTTTTACCAACTAATTGTTCCTCAAACCCAGGTATGAATTGGCCGGATCCTATTTCTAATGAATGATCTTCACCTTTTCCACCTTCAAATGCTTCCCCATCCAAGAAGCCTTCAAAGTCCATAACTACCGTGTCGCCTTCTTCTACTGTACCTTCTTCTTTAATAATAAGTTCTGCTTGATGTCCACGCTGATGTTCGATTTCATGATCTACATCTTCATCTGTAACATCAACTGATTGTTCTTCAACTTCAAGTCCTTTATATTCACCTAAAGTTGCTTCTGGCTTAACTGTAACTTTTGCAGTGAAAATAAGGTCTTTTCCTTGTTCAATTTCCTCGATATCAACTTCAGGTTGCTCGATTGGTTCAATACCAGTCTCTTCAACAGCCTTCGAATAGGCGTCTGGTAAAATAATATCAACCGCATCCTGGTATAATGATTCTACACCGAAGCGATTTTCAAATATTTTACGTGGTACTTTTCCTTTACGGAAGCCTGGAATCTGAACATCCTTTACAACTTTTTTGAATGCTTGATCCAATCCGCGATTAAATTCCTCAGGACTTACTTCTATTGTTAGTACTCCTTGATTACCTTCCTGTTTTTCCCATTTTGCTGACATAAAAATTCCCTCCAAAATCTAATATTCCTTTTAATTTCACGTTCATCAATATAAATAAATATATATAATGATCAAGTTTACAACCATCTCATTATAACATAATTACCAGTGCTTTCAAGCATTAGGGCTACTTGAAAGACTATGCTTCAATGATTGTTAAGTATAAAGCTTCACACATTTTAATTTCTTCTATATATCTTTCAACCTGTTCATCCAATTGCTTATTATCTCTTGTATGTATATCCAAATACTCTTCACCAATCTTCGATAATGCTTCAGCTATATGAATGATATCCCTATCATTTGGCATAATCGGATACCTTACATATACATACCGGTATAAAAGTCTTTCAACTAATTGAAACAATGATGGATTCTTTTGTTCCAGCTCATTAATTAATAAAAGTGTCTGCTTCATTGTTTTATGTGAGTTGATGTCAGGTACATTTACCGGTGTTATAGTCAATTGTTTATTAAGTTTGTTTATGGTAACTTCGTCTGAAATACTTTTTTCCTGTAGCCACTTAAAAATCGCTGTTTTGGTAACCGGGTGTACATAATTTTCTATCAATAACGTTCTGATTGAGTCTGTCGGATTAGCATTTATTTTACGCATTTGTTCAACTAAACGCCACTGCTGGACATGATTTTCTTGTTCAACAGCCTTTAATAATTCACCTATGTATTCGGAAGACTTTTCATTTCGTATTTCATTCTTCATGTTCTTACTCATATCATAAAGTTGCTGGAATTGTTCGTAAACCACTTCCGGAACCGTTTCTGACTCAAATTCAAATTCTACTTGTTCCATTAATAATTCATACTGACTGGTCTGGAACAATATTGTTAAGTAAATATGTAAGTAATGATAATAATTTTCATCTTTATGTTTTAATAATGCCTCACATAATTCCTGTGCTTCTTCATAACGATCCATTTCCATCAGACAAATCAGTTTGCCTATGACTATTTCATGATTATCAACATGATAACTTAATAATTGGTCAAGCTTTGTTAATGCTTCCTCATATCTCTTCTCCTTAATTGCGTTCAAACTTTCTTCTTCTAAAGCTGTTCGCCACTTGGGAAAAAGAATTACATTTTCCTTATTGCTATTCATCTTTTTCTATTCACTCCCTTCTGGTTTTAGTTTAGTTTTTCCCATAATAAATATACATACCCTATTTATTGAAAAATAAACCTTTAAGATAATAAAAGAGAAACCTATGAATTTGTTGATAGGTTTCTCCAGATGATGTCCCAGGCAG
>JBDNGJ010000302.1:0-15264 GCA_041689365.1 Virgibacillus sp. | reverse complement strand
GCGCTTAGCGATTTCGTTCTTCCGCTAATAGCAAAAAATCAGCCAAATTTGAGGTAAAAATGACAAATAGCGGAACGAGGATTCATCCCGATGCTTAAAACAAGTGTTTTCAAGGAAATAACGGAATGAGGATCCGCCAAAGCGGTAATCCGGATCCTCATTCCATTAAAAATAGATTCTTCAAAGCAGGGGCTAAATTTATGCTAATTGATCCTAATGTTAGTAGCATTTTTCACTCCTAAAACTGAACACTTTATAATAACTGTTACCCAGTTTATTTCAACCACGCATCTAACAAAATTACAAGCGCCTTTCAAAACGACGTGTATGAGGAGTTAATTTCAGAATGTCTTTTTCCATGCTATAATTATTGCAGAACAAAGTTAGTAAAAGGAAGTGATCATATGGAAAACATAGATAGCCAATTGCAAACCTTTATAAAAAATGAGCAAACAGAAGCATTCCGAGATGAATTTCTTGATTTACATCCATATGATCAAGCCGTGTTTTTTATGGAACAGCCAGAAGATATCCGATTACGTATATATATGTACCTATCTCCTGAAGAAACAGCAGAATTTATGGAAAACATTGACCTTGAGGATATTGAACCATTTTTCATGGAAATGGATCCACGTTTTGCAGCGATGGTATTTGCTGACATGTCAACAGATGACGCGGTTGATATTTTAAATGAACTGGAGAAAGATGCTGTTGTCAGTTTTCTCACCATAATGGACAAAAAAGCTTCGGATGAAATTAAACAGCTCCTGCATTACGAAGAGAAAACTGCTGGCAGTATTATGACAACTGAGTTTGTGGCGATCTATCAAACCAAGACCGCGAAAGAGACCATGATGTATTTAAAGGCTGAAGCACCAGAGGCAGAAACAATTTATTACTTGTATGTACTTGATGAAGACAAGAAGCTTGTTGGGGTGCTATCGTTACGCGATTTGATTATAGCAGATGATGATATGCTGATTTCTGATTTGATGAGTGAAAAGATTGTCTCCGTATCAGTTGCCAAAGATCAGGAAGAAGTTGCCCAAATGATGCGTGATTATGATTTCCTCGCTCTACCTGTAGTTGATTTTCAAAATCATTTATTAGGGATTATTACTGTGGATGACATTTTGGATGTAATGGATGAGGAAGCAAGTGATGACTACTCTAAACTGGCTGGCGTATCTGATATCGACCGGCCAAATGATACCGCGTTTGTCTCAGCAAAAAAACGTCTGCCATGGCTTGTCATTTTATCGTTTTTGGGAATGTTGACAGCAAGTTTGATTGGCCAGTTTGAAAGTACACTTGATGAAGTGGCAGTTCTGGCAATTTTCATCCCATTAATTGCTGGAATGGCAGGGAATACGGGAACACAGGCGCTTGCTGTTGCCGTTCGTGGATTGGCGAATGGTGATTATGGCAAACAGGGAAAGATGAAGCTTGTCTTACGTGAAGCAGGAACAGGTTTAATTACCGGAACTGTCTGCGGTATAGTGATTACCATTATGATTTTCCTGTGGCAAGGTCAATTTTTCCTTGGACTATTGGTGGGCTTATCGATTATGGCAACGTTAATTGTTGCGACGCTGGCAGGATCACTTGTCCCAATTTTGATGGACCGGCTGAATATTGACCCGGCTGTTGCATCTGGGCCATTTATTACAACCATAAATGATATTATTTCAATCCTTATCTATTTTGGGATGGCGACAGCATTTATGAGCTTTCTAATATAGGCGAAATACACATATTCGAAACTGGGTTCATATAATGGTCTGACTAATGGAATACAAAGGAGAGAATGCATGATGGGAGAAAAAAAGTTTGCCAAAAGCCCATTACTCTATATTCATCAACCATCAATAGGAACCCCAAAAGCTCCAATGCAACATCAATACACAACACCGAAAAAAGCACCTGCTGAACAGACGGTGACACAGGAAACGAAAAGTGTGCAGACACGACCTATAAGGCGAGATAATTTTAGTAAGAAAAGTGATAGTCAAGCAGAAGATCCGAGCGAAGAAACAGATGAGAGTGATGAGAATGATGAAAGTTCGGACCAGGAGCGAAAAAAATTTAAGGACATGACATTGCATGAGCGTGTTGACTATTTTGTTAATCCACCGAAGCATGTTCCTGCAATGAAATGTGAGGTTAAAACAGAAGAACGAAATTATCGCGGTACCATTGTTGATTTCAAGGAAGAAAATGTTATCATGCGTGTCGGCAGAAGAAATTCTACAACAGCAATTCCTTTTGATTCGATTAATGATATTCGTCTTATTGGTTTCTAAAAAAAAGAAAGTGCGCCACATTAATGCTGGCGCACTTTTAATTTTTTTGATTAGTTAAAAGCTGAGACTGCAGGAAGACATGTTATATGACAGAAGCAATTTAAGTCTACCGTCATGCAGATTCCTGTAGCACGTAAAGGATCAGTGTCCTGTTCTACTGGATTATCTGGATTGTCTTCATTATCATTTGGGTCTCTTAATAACTCAACTACAGCACAGCAATCATCCATTACACGTTTTACACGGAAGTAAAAACTTGCTTGCATATCTCCGACGTTATCCGGATCTGCACCAAAGCCTTTAAAAGGACTACAACCATCTTTACAGTATAATATTACCGGTACTGTGTCTAATCCATTGCCATTGTCAGTTTCTCCTAGCAAATCACTGATAGACCGTTCGCAACTCGTGTCACAGCAATTCTCTACAACATCATTTTGTGCATCAACTATTTCTCTTAAAATATCGCATACACAGCTACCTGTATCAAAGTCTTTTCCACAACCCATGAATTATATCTCCTTCCTAAATGTTATTGACTTGTTGTCTTTAATAGGATATGTGTTAATAGGTATATGGTGTGGGCATTCGTCAGCATTATCGAGATATTTATAACAGAAATTCTTTTTAACTTAGGGCATTTGTCTATACCCATTGAAAAAAGATACATAGAATAATAGCGACCATGATTCTCAAAAGGAGTGTTAATGAAATGTCTGATAATAGAAAAGTCATTCATGTCAGGGATTTAGTAATTAAAGCAGATAATGTGTACTTTGATCGACCTGATCGCCGTCGAAGGGATCCTTTTTTCGGGGGTAGAGAAGATGATAAAGAGCGTGTAGAAGGTGTAGAATATACAGGACACGACGATCGTGATGATGATGAAAGCTCAAGTTCCGATTCCGATGATAACCAAAATCGTGGACCATTTTCCTGGATATAATAAGCAGAAGAATGCAGACAGCTTTGGTTAGCTGTCTTTTTTCTTTAAGGAGTGAGTGAATGCGAAAGAGACAGGATGTTCGATTGCTTAAACAATTGAAGATAATCGAAAAGCATTTAGCTAAAAACGAAAAATGGTTCCAATATCCGGAGAAGAAAATGCATGTTTTGGAAAAGGAGATGGACACCTGGAATAAGGAGTTTTTGCAAGGAGTAGCTGATTTTGAAAAAATAATGCATGAATTTGAAAAAAGAATGGAATAATTTCCACTAATAAAGGGTATTGTTAGATAGGTGCCGAATATATGAAGTAAGTAGCTTTCCTGGCAGTTGAGAAAGTAAAAGACGCTTTCATAATAATTTCTTTAAGAATAATTATAATAGCAGGTGGAGGGGGATGTTCACGGTGGGTTATATTTTGCCGATAAATCATTATCAGTATAAAGATTACCAGCAGCGTGTAACAGAAGATAAACAGGATCCTTATTACATCGAGAAACCATACAAAGCAATTTTAGAAGCAAAACACCAGGATTTAGCCAGACAGGAAGGGCGAGTTGAAGCAACCAGAGAATCCAGTTATAAATTATCCGCTGTAAAAACGCCATCAGCCGAGAAAATACATGCAGATGTAACCGGAAAAGGCCGTTATTTTAGTGAGAATATATGAAAGCAAAGAGCCTTGCCAATGGTGGCAGGGCTCAATTTTATGACTGAAATAAGCTATGTTTCTTTTTCGGTAAATGGGAGTACAAACAATTCATCGTTCCCTTCATTCCACTCTGCGTAAAAGACTTCCTTTACCGAATTGAAATTCTGCTTGATTAATTCTTCTTCCAGCCATTTTTCCGATAAATTCGACTCCCTCAAATTATCCCACAGGATTTCTCCATCATTAATTAGAGTAGTTGGCAGCCTGACAGGTTTAGGAGCAATATTAAAGTCCTGTTTAGTCGTAGTTTGGTGAATGGGTTTTTTCATTACGGAAACCGTACCATCTGTTTCCAGGATTGCGTATTCCACTTCCGAGATGGAAAATGCATCTTTAGCCCTTAATAGATGCTGTAGCTGGTTGATATCCAGCTTATTTTTCTTCATTTCTTCCTTTATTAACTTTCCTTTATGAATAACAATTGCAGGATTTCCCTCAAGCAGGGAACGGGAGCCTTTATATTTTTGCGTGATAATTTCCGTCACATACAAAACAATTCCGGCTACTAATACTGCAAAGGCGATTTCAGTTATCCCTGCCTGGTCATCAAAAATTGCATTACCAACAAGTTCACCCAGGACCAATGCTGCAATAAAGTCAAATGCAGTCAGTTGTATTATTTGTGTTTTACCTAGGACTTTAGTTAATAAAAACAGGGCAAAAAAGCCAAACAATGTTTCGATAAGTATCGGTAATAAATTTTCCATTAAAGCTCCCCCTAACAGCACATTCACCATTTAGGATATCCGAAAAGGGAGTTAGCATACATTAAAAAGCGACAGTCTGGTTTTAAACAAACTGTCGCTTTTCAACTTAATTCTTTTATCATTGCTACATGAGGAATACCAGCATCCATGAATTCACCAGAAATTACCTTGTATCCAAGACGCTGGTAGAAATCAATTGCATGGGTCTGAGCATTCAATTTAGCCTTAGCGTAGCCTTCATTTTTGATGATAGCTTCCATTGACTCAATCATTTGTGCGCCATTGGATTTACCGCGCTGATCCTTAAGCACGCAAATGCGTTCTAACTTGCCGTAATTATCTACAAAACGCACCCGACTTGCTGCGATAGGCTTGTCATCATCGTAGCCAACCAAATGAATGGCTTGCTCGTCAAACGAATCCAGCTCTTCTTCGGGTGGTACGTTTTGTTCATCAACAAAGACTACTGTTCGTACATTATATGCCTGTTGCCTCTGGTCATTTGTCGCAACAACTTCTATTCTCACACTTTTTCCTTCCCAAAAACAAACGATTCATATACTGTCCATGTTCCGTTCTCAAGCTGATAGAGAAGCTGGAAGCGGTCTACAGTGTCCTCAAATTGGATATCTTTCATTTGCATGCTGCCAAACACATCTGAATACTCATCTTGAGAAAGCTTCTGAGCAATCGTGATATGCGGTACGAAGTTGTACTCCATATTTTTAGGAAACTTGCCTGTTTGCATTTTTTCGAATAAATCAAGCAGCTGCTGCGTTGGCTCAACCTTCAAGTAAATTGTGTTTGTCACCGGCGCAAACGTACTTACTTTGTTAATTTGCAGGTTAAACGGTTCTGCGTCGTTTGCGATGTACTTTAATTCGGTTACAAGTTCATCGATTGTTTCATCATCTGCTTCAAACGCTTCTTTAAGTGTTAGATGTGGTGGTACAAGAGCGTAATGCGGATCATAACGTTTTCTGTAAGAATTGATATCATCTTGGATTGGCTTTGATGGAAAAATTGCAATACCATATTTTGTCATACAATGAATCCTCCTTTATAATTTTTAGATAACTTGGCTTGTCACTTTTCCTTACAGGTGAAAGCCTTCGCTACACTTATGCAGTTGAAAAGTAACTACAAGCTAAACTGCATAAAGTGTTTTTTTGTATTTTGGTCTATCTTCTATTATAACAAAAAATTACTTCGTGTAGGGAAAAGATTTTCAAAAATTAGTAAATATTTAGCCGAAAAGCGTTGATAGTGCTCGTTTCAAATCTTTTTGCCAAAATTTCCACGTGTGTTCACCAGCCTCTAATTCATGGTACGTATAGCTCATGCCTTTGTTCTGAAGTAGTTCGTTTAGCTCACGGTTTGGTGTTATAAAATTAGCTTGTTTTCCGTCTGTTGTATCTACCGCTGTTTCAGCTGTTCCAATCGTATGATAAATATCGATGGAGTGCGAGTTTTTTGCGTTTGTAACGGCTTCTGTAACAGTTTCATCAACATATGGCGATTGCATGATCACTTTGCCAAATGTGTTTGGATACTTCAATGCTGTCATCAGAGCTAACGTTCCAGCTAGCGAATCTCCCATTAATGCACGGGACTGGCCCATATGATAAGTAGGGAGCAGATCATCAAGGAATGGTACTGTTTCATGTACTAGAAATTTGATATAAGCCTGCTGCTGTTCACCTATTGGGTGATATTTTTTTCTGCGGTCATATTTATCCTGATAATGAATCCCAACAAAAACCGTATTATTAATTTCTTCACTGGCATGCAGCTTATCACTCAATGTAGCAACACGACCAAGCTGATAGTAATCATCTCCATCCTGCATGATACAAATGTGATATTTGTAAAGAGGTGAAAACGATTCTGGCTGATAAAGTTTTAGTGTCATTGTTTCATTTAAATAGTTGCTTTCAATTTCTTTTTCGACCATTGTTCCTTTTCGTCCGATGGTATCCACCTCATTTGAATGTGTCTTTTTAAAAAATGCAGTTCACAAACAGTCTATCATGTTTGGAATGGATATTCTATTTGTGCTGATTCAGTTGACCTTTGTACAGGTCATAGTAATTTCCTTTTTGCTCGATCAGTGACTCATGTGAACCTTGCTCGATTATTTCACCATGCTCAAGCATAATTATTTTATCTGCTTCCTGAATTGTATTTAAGCGATGGGCAATTACAAAGCTGGTCCGGTAATGCATCAGTCCTTTTAACGCATCTTGAATTTTTAATTCGGTTACGGTATCAATGTTACTTGTTGCTTCATCCAAAATAAGGATTGATGGATCGGCTAAAATCGCCCTAGCTATCGTGATAAGCTGTTTCTGCCCTTGGCTGATGCCACTACCATCCTGATCCAGAATGGTATTATATCCATTAGGAAGCCGTTCAATAAAGTCATGTGCATTCGCACTTTTCGAAGCCGAAATTATTTCATCGTCCGTGGCATCCAGGCGTCCGTAACGGATATTTTCAAGGATGGTCCCATTAAAAAGAAATGCATCCTGCAGCACAAACGCCATATGCTGTCTTAGACTTGAACGCTTTACATCTTTTATATCAATACCGTCAAGCATTATTTTGCCGGAATCATAATTGTAGAAACGGGAAATTAAGTTGATGATTGTTGTTTTCCCGGCACCAGTATGACCAACGAATGCTACCGTTTGACCAGAATTCGCTTCAAACGTGACATCCTTTAATATAGGTGTATCTTCATAGGCAAATGAGACTTTCTGAAACCGTACATTTCCATCCGTATGCATAAGTTCTTTTGCCGTTTGCTCATCGGTTTCTTCCTGTTCTTCGTCGAAAACATTGAAAACCCGCTCTGCACCAGCAACAGCTGACAGTAAAATATTAAACTGGTTCGACAGCTCATTTAACGGGCGGGTAAATTGACGCGCATATTCGGTGAAAATCACGATAACCCCAACTGTGATAATCTCTTCAATTGCAAGAAAGCCACCGACCAATGCTATCAGACCAAAGCTTAAAAAGTTCAGCATGTTCATAACCTTTGGAATAAATCCGGAAATTGTCATCGCCCAAAAGCCGGAGTGCTGCAAATCTTTGTTCCGATCCTTAAACTCATTAATCACACGCTTTTCCTGGGAAAAAGTTTTAATAACATGCTGTCCTGAAACGGTTTCTTCAACATACCCATTCAGCTCGCCCAAATGATTTTGCTGCAGTTTATACAATGGACCAGTACGCTTAGTAATCCAGCGTATCCCGAGAAACATAACTGGGATAATCGTCATCGTCACAGCTGTCAGTAGTGGGCTTAAGATAAGCATGACAACAAAAGTGCCAACAAGGGTTAGGATACTCGCAAAAATCTGAATAACGGACTGGTTCAGTGTGTTATTTACATTATCAATATCATTGGTAATCCTGCTCATTAACTCGCCATGCTGCCGTTTATCAAAATAGGATATCGGAAGGCGGTGGAACTGATGGAACAGGTTTGAACGCAGCGAATAAACCGTATTCTGTGCAATGCCTACCATCCAGTAATTTTGTAAAAAAATCGATAACGAATGGAATAGGTAGATAAGCACAAGCCAGATTAACAGCATGCCAAGTCCTGACGCTTCCTGTGTCACGATGTAATCATCAATTGCCATTCCAACCATAAAGGGACCAAGCAGACTCAGCCCGGAACTGATGAGCACCATGAAAATCACAAGTGCGAGCATCGCTTTTTCACGAGCAAGATATAGCCAGATTCGCTTGATCGTACCAGATGTGTTGCGGGCTTTATCCTTTTTATCATGTTGTATATTATCGAGCGGAATTTTTTTATATTGAAAAGGGCGTTTAATAGCTTTAAGTTGCATCAGGAAGCTCCTTTCCAAACTGTGATTCTACGATTCTGCGATATAGGCTGGACTGTTCAAGTAGTTCATCATGTGTACCAAGGGCAAGTACTTCACCATAATTCAGCAGTAAAATACGATCTGCACTCATGGCAGTAGAGATTTTCTGGGTGATGATTAATGTTGTACAATCATCATGCTGAATGGCATCGAGCAACCTGGATTCAGTTGCAAGGTCTAAAGCACTTGTACTGTCGTCAAGCATAAGTATTTTTGGGCGTCGAATCAATGCACGCGCAATTGAAATCCGCTGTTTCTGACCACCAGATAGATTGACACCTTTTTGGCCAATTTTTGTATCGTACTGGTCAGGCAAGTCCATAATCGTGTCATGAATTTGCGCATCTCGTGCAGCTTGAAAAACATCTTCCTGTGATGCTTGTTCTTTTCCCCATGCAATATTATCCGTGACAGAACCAGTAAACAGGAGCGGGTTCTGAGGAACATAGCCAATGCTCCGCCTAAGCTGTTCCAATGTATAGGACGTTATCGGCTCATCGTCAATATAGATTGTACCGTTTTTTACATTGTACAGCCGGGGAATCAGCTGGAATAATGATGTTTTACCAGAGCCAGTTGCGCCAATTATCGCAAGTTTTTCACCTGGATTCACCTGGAATGAAATGTCCTCAAGTACTGGTTCTCTTTGGTTTGGGTACTTAAACGAAACGTCATCAAACTCAATTTTTCCACTGGGTACTGCAGCCTCATCCCGCGCATCCTGATAATCAAAGAGGTCGACATTAACGCGGAGCACCTGATCCAAACGCTCAGCAGACGCTTTTGCACGTGAAAATGCCAGGATAATAAATGTGAACATCGAAATTGCCATTGCAACGCGTAACGCATAGTTCACTATTGCAACAACATCCCCGACTGATGTTTGTCCGGATACCGCCAGTGAGTTCCCATACCATAAAATGAAAATTAAACTTAAGTTCATAACAAAAAGAAGAATCGGCATTGATGCTTCAATAAAGCGGAATGTTGACCGCGTCATTGTCACCAAATCGCTATTTGCTTTGGTAAATCGCTCTTCCTCATGATTACGACGCAAGAACGCCTTGATCAATCGCATCCCAGCAAGGTTTTCCTGCATCACACGGTTCACATTATCGACACGACTCTGCACTTTATCAAACATCCTGCTCGCAACCTTAAGCACCCATACTATAAAAACAACAAGAAGTGGCACCGTAATTAGGAAAATCAGTGCTAGCCTGGTATTCACAATAAACGCCATCACTACACCACCAATAACAATCAATGGTGCCTTTGTCATAATTCGTAATGCCATAAAAATCGTATTTTGAAGCTGGCGGACATCATTCGTAAACCGCGTCACAAGACCGGATGTCGGATATTGATTCAAATTTGCAAACGAGAACGACTGAATTTTATGAAACAGCTTCTCACGAATATCATAAGCAAATCCCAAACTCGTATGCGACGCATAAAAGGAATTAAAAATCCCTGCGATAAACGCAGTAAACGCAAGGCCAATCATAATAAAGCCCCACATCATAATAGTGTCCAGATCCTCATTCATAACCCCATCATTAATCATCTTTCCTAGAAAGAAGGGTAGAAGCAGCTCAACCATAAGCTCAATCATCGTCAAGCTATAGGCTACAGAAATAGGAATTTTATACGGCTTCAAAAAAGAAAAAATATTCTTCACGTGTTGAACCTCCGATGCAATATCGCCCATATTGAAAGGCGATATATGTGTAAAATCTATTATAGTAGGAAAACGTTTTTATTTCGAGTGTGGAAGTATTTTTTGCGCCTTTTTGGCAGGGGGGGGAGGGGTCGCGAATACTGATAAACCCGGGTGAGTCCTGAATGTTGAGCCGCGAATCCTGAATGACAGGCGCTGAAAACTGAATAAACGCAGGATTACCGTATGAAGACTGAATAATCGCGACGAAAACTGAATAAATTGAGGTGCTAATACTTGGAGCGAGCGGGGGCAGTGTTTTCTGTATTCAATCCAGTGCGGCTGTCGTCTTGGGCGGAGTGGGGGTGGCGCGAATACTGATAAACCCGGGTGAGTCCTGAATGTTGAGCCGCGAATCCTGAATGACAGGCGCTGAAAACTGAATAATCGCGACGAAAACTGAATAAATTGAGGTGCTAATACTTGGAGCGGGTGAGCGCATTATTTACCGTACTTAGTCGACTGGAAGTAAAACATTTCTATTAACAGAAAAAAGCTGTGAAACCTTTATATACAAGGGATCACAGCTGAATAACTTTAATGATTCCGATTGGGCTCGAACCAACGACCTCATGCCTGTCAAGCATGCGCTCTCCCAGCTGAGCTACGGAATCGTATAAATAGTAAAATATCGGACAACTATAACTATATAGTAGAGTGATAAATTCTGTCAATATATTTTTTACCTCTATGTCAAAATCCATCTGCTCCAAGCCCGACCAAGCGTAGCATCCACAACAAGAAACCTTTCTCGCTCATTAAACAGATTTCTTTCTATTCTTCCGATTTTGTAATAGCATAGTTCAAGTGATTAAGAAAGAAATTAGCAAATGGAGGAACTACTGATGTCTGATCGCAACAAAGGCATTATATTATTATTGGTATCTGCTTTAGGTTTCTCACTTATGGGGGCTTTCGTGAAGCTATCCGGTGATTTGCCAACAGCACAAAAAGCATTTTTTCGAAATATTGTAGCTGCTATTATTACGTTAGGCTTTGTACTGCGTCATAAAGAAAGATTGTTCGGAAAAAAAGAGCATCAGAAGCTTCTGCTTTCCCGCTCTGCACTTGGGACGGTTGGAATTGTTTTGAATTTTTATGCCATTGATCGTCTGGTTTTATCTGATGCCGAGATGCTGAATAAACTTAGTCCGTTCATTCTTATTATATTCTCGGCGATTTTCCTGAAAGAAATTGCTCGCCGATTCCAGGTCTTTGCCATTATCGCAGCGTTTATTGGTGCATTATTTATCATTCAGCCCGAATTTTCCGTCGATATTTTCCCGTATATCATTGGTGTACTCGGAGCGGTATTCGCAGCTGGTGCTTATACATTTCTTCGGGTTTTGGGAAATAAAGAAAAATACTATACCGTCGTTTTTTACTTTTCTTTTTTCGCAACAGTAGTTTTGCTGCCATTCACCATTCTTTTTTACGAACCAATGAGTATGCAGCAATGGACGTTCCTTATCCTGGCTGGTTGTTGTGCCACTGTCGGTCAATTTGGAGTGACGCTTGCTTATAAATTTGCACCAGCCAATGAGATATCGATTTTCTTTTATTCAACAGTCGTTTATTCAGCATTATTAAGCATTGTTCTATTCGGACAAATTCCGACGATACTTAGTGTTATTGGCTATATCATCATCTTCGGTTCATCGTTCTATATGTTCCTGAAAAATAACCGGATGGATATGCAAAAGGCAAAATAGGCGATTTTTATAAAAGAAGCAGAGTAGTATCATTAATGATGCTGCTCTGTTTTTAATTTCGTATGTTGAGATTATTTATCTTTTAACCTGCATATAATCAATTAACAACTTCAGAACAGTTTATTTCAGGCAAAAGTCAGGAACAGATACATAGATAAATAAATTACTCGCATAGGGAGTGAAAACTGATGAAGGTACTCGTAACCGAGTTAATGTGGGATGATGGAATTGAAGAACTCAAGCGCAATGGCTATTCCGTGGATTATGATATGGAATTGGGACGGAAAAGAAGTGAACTGCTTGAATTGGCACCAGCTTATGATGCACTTATTGTCAGGAATGAAACAAAGGTCGATGAAGAATTGCTTGATGCAGCTAGAAACACAAAAGTCATCGGACGTCTTGGTGTCGGATTGGATAACATTGATTTGGAGGCGGCAAAAGCCAGAAACTTGCCGGTCATTCCAGCCGTACATGCGAATGCCACGTCTGTTGCAGAATATGTGATGGCGTCGATGCTGGATGCTTATCGTCCTTTGGCTGAAGCAGATGCAGATGTTCGACAGGGTAATTGGGATCGAAAATTTTTTACCGGATATGAATTAAACGGGAAAACGCTCGGACTTGTCGGAATGGGTGAAATTGCCCACCGTGTTGCCAAACGGGCCAATGCTTTTGGAATGGATGTCATCGGCTATGACCCATTTGTGAAACCATTTGATCATATACTCGCAGAAACCGGAGTTCGTCCGGTGGGTACGCTTGATGAACTGCTCACTAACTCAGACTTTGTTTCAATTCACGTCCCACTGACAAAAGCAACCCGACATATGATTAACAAAGCTAATTTTAAGCGCATGAAACACCATGCTTATGTGATTAATTCGGCAAGAGGCGGAATCGTACACGAACAGGATTTAGTGGAGGCTGTGCAATCCGGAGAAATTGCCGGGGCATACCTTGATGTACTTGAAACAGAGCCTGTTCAGAAGGGTTCTCCACTTTCCAAGGTTGAATCCATCCACCTGTCTCCGCATATTGCCGGTTTAACAGATGAATCACAATCCCGTACAGCTATGCTGGTTGCCAAAGAAGTGATGAAGGTTTTAGAAGGCAGGAAATCGCTGTGTGCGGTGGTATGATTTGGGTTATAGCTAAACATGTGAAAGAACATGACATCGGTTGCTAAACAATCCCCTATGAATTCGATACAGCAACTGAATAATTGACAATTTTAAAAGACCTCTTATCCTCTATGCATAAAAAGGATTGGAGGTCTTCCATTTGATATATTATAGTAGCTGACTTTTGAGTAATCTGGAACCAAACGCCTAACGGGCAACTTCAAATTACTCCCATATTAATATTCTGCTAACTCTCTTGGATGAACAGGGAAGGGAAGACAAACGATTTATTACACGAACGATAAAATGGGGAATTTACTATTTCAGAATCTGTCATTAGATAGGAATAGCATTGCATCTTCCTGATATGCAGACCTGCTGAGATCAGCGAAGCATCATAAGCACGTAAAAACAATATATTTCTGTAAGTTACTTTCAAATTATGATCTTCTGCTAGATTAAGGTACCTGCCTAATTCCGCAATCCAATCATTTTCGGCGTATTGCTCTTCAACCATCCATATACGTACAGGATTTTTTTCTTCAAACATATCCTGTAATTTATGAAATTTATCCACAATATCTTTAGGTTCACGCTGAAGTATTTCTTCCTGGTCGATAAAATAAACATAATTCTCTATTTCGCTCTTCGTTAAGAAATCTTCCAGTCGTTGCTGGATCTGTATGTAATTCCTGTTTTGTTCGATGATAATACAATAATTGTCTTTTTGAACACCCGTAATAAGGAATGTTATTACATGTTCAAGGTAGTCATCGAAATTAGTAAAGAGGTACAGTATATCTCCTCTATTCAAGCTCCTGAAATATTCAGGTATATGACGATAAGAAGGGGAATCCTGTTCAATGTTAAGCGTATCCTGAAAGAATATCATGGGATCAAAATTTAAAACTTTTGCGATGTTATGGGCTATGTCAAAACTTGGATTACGCTTTCCAGTTTCAATTTGCGAATAAAATGCCCTATCAATATAAGCATCCAAAGCCACTTTTTCCTGCGTGAATTGTTTTGACTTCCGAAGCCGGATTAACCATTCTCTCCTCATAACTCCCCCTCCAGTCTTAATGTTCAAGTTTTTAATACTATAACCATTTTGATTAATATGCCTTTATTTGTGGCAATTCGACACATTTCGCTTTTTACCTTGATTTGAAAGCATCCTGTAGGTAACATTTATTATGTTAAATAAAGAGACAGAGATCGCTAGATTAAAAAGATAGATATTTACTAAGTTATATTATACCATGAAAATTCTGATTTTATATTTGATAGAAAAAATATAATTAAAAATAGGGGTATTAAAATGATGATGTATTTAAGTGACGAAGCGCTATTAAACGCATATAAGAAGGCGTTAAGGCTAAAGCTGGAAAAAGATTTTCTTGAGTTATTAATGAATGAGCTGGATAGGAGGGGTATTACTTTCAGAAATTACGAAACACAGTTACTAACCGAAATGACAGCGGATTGAAATTGATTTGAGTAACTTTTCTAGTGGTTCAATTCTGAAAAATTTATGCTGTTGATGTAAGCTGTGACACAATCTAAGGGGCTAGGGATAACTGATTTGGAATGCAAAATCTGACCTGGCTCCTTTTCCATGCAGCTGGAATATACTCGGCACCTGGGGCTCACCACGGTCCTCCGAAGCAAATGGCGAGGCATACTTATTCTGCCTTGGGAGATATAAATACTAATAACATTAGAAATCACATTATAGTTAGCATCCATTTCTCCCTTATTGTTTAAGAACCCATTTTCTAACGGAATGAGGATCCACTTCGATTGTTTGGTGGAGGTTCATTTCGAGTGGCAGTACTTCATCCTCTTGTTGTTTTCTTCCAAAAAGCTGAATTATCGCTACTTTTTCAGTGCCCTTCTTCGCTTCACACATGAGGCCCGCCACCCCCTGAGGTGAGCAAGGTGTATTTCTTGAGTGGTCTCATAGCACTCAAGAATTTATCTCAATAAGAGCCTACTTACTTCCTTATTCTTTTGTTATAATAAAAATGACGTATGGAGGGGTGTTACATTTGCATCATTTAGCAGATAAATATAAAGAAGAGATTTTTGAAACGGTTTTTGAGAACGCTTACCATTGCTTTGTTGTAGTGG
>JBDNGJ010000301.1:0-6069 GCA_041689365.1 Virgibacillus sp. | reverse complement strand
TCCAGCAGGGGAAAACTATTTTTGCCAAGGAAAAAGGGGAAATTACCATCAATCCGACGCCACAGGAACTTATTAAAAAGGGCGATGGTTTTCCACTGAACCCGAAAGTTGGGTTAGTTGTTGGGGAAAACACAGATGATTCTGCGATTAGGGAAGTAGAGGAATCACTTGAAAAGGCCGGTGTCAAGAAGGTTGTCAGGAAAAACGCTGACGAGCCAAAGCCGAAAACGCCTGTAACCATTTGGCTTGGTGGTCCTTCCCAAAATAGTGCATCTGGAGAGATTCTGGAAGGTTTGAATACCCAAGGACCAGCTGAACTTGATGAGGAAGGCTATGTGCTTGCCACTGGGATGAACGAAGAGGGGCAAAAGCAGGTTGTGCTTGCCGGAAAAGATGCTACAGGAACATATTATGCTGCTGAAACATTTGAGCAGTTAATTAAGAAGCGTGAAGGACGGGACTGGATTCCGGCAGTAGAAATCCGTGATTGGCCAGAAATGCCAATCCGTGGATCAATTGAAGGGTTTTATGGACCGCCATGGACACATGAAAACAGGCTAAGTCAATTGGAATTCTACGGTGAGAATAAACTGAATACGTATATCTACGCACCTAAAGATGATCCATATCATAGAGAAAATTGGCGTGAGCCATATCCTGAAGAAGAATTGGCAAAAGTTAAAGAACTGATCGATAAATCGAAAGAGAATCATGTGGACTTTACTTTTTCCTTATCTCCTGGTCAATCCATTTGCTATTCGGGTAATGAGGACTTTGCCTTATTGAAGCAGAAAATGGAGACGATGTGGGATTTAGGTGTACGTTCCTATGCCATTTTTCTAGACGATATTAGTAAAAGTTTACACTGTGAACAGGACCAAGCTAAGTTCGGTGACGCTCCAAATCCAATCGCTGCGGCGCACGCATATTTATTGAACCGTTTTTCCGAAGAATTTATTCAGCAACATGAAGGTGCAAAGCCATTGATTACCGTTCCAACAGATTATTCCGGAAATGGTACGACTGAATATCGAGAGCAGTTTGCTGAATTGCTTCATAAGGACACGATTGTCATGTGGACTGGTCCGAAAGTAGTCTCTGAACAAATTACATCAGAAGGTGCACAAAAGGTTCGGGACATTTTTCAGCACGACCTGTTACTATGGGACAATTACCCGGTAAACGATTATGATCGGAGCAGTCTTTTTCTTGGTCCACTCGTTAAACGCGATGCTGATATAACGGGAAGTGGGGTTACAGGTCTAACTTCGAATCCAATGAATGAAGCGGAGGCTTCGAAAATTCCGCTGTATACAATTGCTGATTATTCATGGAATCCAGCTGATTATGAACCGAGAAACTCATGGGAGCAAAGTATTCAATCATTTGGTGGAGATGCAGCTGATGTATTAAGAACGTTTGCTGAGAATTCCTATTCATCACCGATTAATGATACAGAGTCGCTAACGCTAACACCATTAATCAAATCGTTCTGGGAATCCTATGTATCAAATGATGCTGATCAGGCTGCAGATAAGTTAATTGCTGAATTTGTAAAACTGCAGCAGGTTCCCCAAAAGCTTCAGCAGCAAATGGAAAACGAAAAGTTTCTAGAGGAAGTAAAACCATATATGAAGAAACTGGAACTATATGGTGAAGCCGGTGAAGTTGCCGTTAACTACTTAATGGCACAGAAAGATGGCCAGACAGATAAAGCAAACGAGTACAGGGAGAAGCTAATGACGTTGTTCAATCAATCGGAACAAATTCCGCAAAAAATTGGACAAGGCGTTATCAAACCTTTCCTGGTCAAGAGTGCTTTAACATTACCATCCTTGGATTTAACGCTACAGCCAACAATTGATGCGTTTTGGAAAGCCTATGACACGAAAGATTCTGGGCAAGCAGCGGACAAGCTGGCTGCTGAGTTTGAAGAACTAAAGCAAATTTCCGAGAACTTTAAGCAAAACGTGGACAATGAAGATTTCTTAAAAGCAATTGAACCATACCTGCAGAATCTCGAAGTATACGGTGATGCAGGCGAAACAGCTGTAAATTATTTAATGGCACAAAAAGAAGGTAAGTCAGATAAAGCAAGTCAATATGAAGAAGAGCTAAGAACCTTAATGGTACAGATAAACCAGATGCCACAAAAAATTGGTCAAAAAATCATCAGACCATTCCTAATAGATAGTATGTGGAAGGATCTAGACGTTGTTGATTACCGCAAACTGGATGGCGTCAACACATTCCGTGGGGGAGGGGAACTTATTCAATATACCCCTGAACACGGAGACGCTACAGGAACAAATCAGTGGGGATATGAAGTAACTGTCGTCGACGGAACAGTCACCAAAAGGGGCGGAAACAATTCCCTAATCCCTGATAACGGCTATGTATTGAGTATCCACGCAAACGACTGGTTAAGGGACAACGCCACTATCGGTACTAGTATTCAAATTGAAAATGGTATGGTGCTTGTTGTAGAGTCTGATAATGGTTAAACTTTGATAGAATGATTTTATGTATTGGAACTGCCAGGTTTATGGGATTTATATTCCATGGATCTGGTAGTTTTGTTTGAGCATGTTGTTAAATTACTGTTTAATTTGCAGGACTATGTGATGTTAGTGTTGAATGGAATAAAATAGGATTATCAACAGATGCTGTTTTTTAAATTCCTGCGCCAGAAGTGGGACAATGAACCTGTCCCCTCTGTCCCTAAGAAGAGGTGGTTATCATGGATAATAATCAATTTATAAATATTCAAAAGGCAAAGAAGCTGCTGGAAATTAATAAAATGCTGACAAAGTCTTTAAAACTGGACGAGGTACTGCGAAATGTAATTGAGGCTGCAAAGGAACTTATAGAAGTGTCAGATACGTTGATTATATATTTATATGATGAAAACACTGATAAATTATATTTGGCTGAGGGTGAAGGTATTGATAAGGAAAATTTGAGTAAGGTTGCCTTTGCACCTGGTGAATCTATAACAGGAAAAGTTTTTGAAGAAAGAAAGTCGAAGCTATTTAAATCAGAAGAAGAAATTGATTCTTATATGCAAGATATGAGTGAAGAGAACTATATATACTACTATAAAGGTGTGCAAAACAGGAAAATTAAGAATGCGTTTTGTGTTCCTATTCTAAATAAAGATCATTGCCTTGGTGTCCTGGTTGTTGATAATTTCGAAGAGGATCATGCTTTTACAGAGACAGATATGAAAGTGATCGAAGTTGTTGCTGATCAAAGTGCGATTGCCATTGATAACTCCAATGTTTACCGCCGATTAAAGGAAAAAAATGATTTATTATCACAATCAACCCTAATTCATAATCAGTTCTATAAATTAATTATTCGGGGAGACGGAATTGATCAGGTGTTGAATCTGCTGGAGTCTATTATAAATTCTAAGGTAACACATCAGGCGACTATTTTTTATGAAAAGAAAGAGACGGCGTACCCCATTGTTAGGGGAAATGAAGTGTTAGGAATTCTGGAACTTGAACAGCCGTTCCATCAATTTTCAAGAATGGATCAGGTAGCTATTGAGCATGCCAGCTTAACAATAGCATTGGAATTAGTGAAGAACAATGCATTGTTTGAAAAAGAACTTCATTTCCGAGAAGAAGTATTTAATCAATTGCTGGAAGGTTTATCAAGTGAAGATTTACAGAGAGCTTTACAGTATAATGAATGGAACGAAAAGTGGAATCTCCAATGCATTATTATTGAAGGGAAAGCAGGACCACTGTGGAATCAGGAGAAGTTAACGGATAAAGAGTGGTTTGTCCGGACAATTGAACAGGTGATAGCTTCGATAAGCAGAAACAGTTTTATTTTAACAAAGGCGTATCAATTAATTCTGGTTGTTCCAATGATAAGTGATAATGTAGTCGATTCTGTTGTCAAAAATATTGATGCACAGTGGGATGGTAAGAAGCAGCTTATCTATGGTATTGGTCGGGAAACAACGATTCATCATTTAGCACATTCGTATAAAGAGGCTGTACAGTCTATTAGTTATGCAAAGTCAAATCCAACAGCGAAAGTTGTGGAGTACGCTAAATTGGGTATTGAGCGATTACTCCATGAGGTTGATCAGGATACAATTCAAATGTTTATGTATGACAAACTTAGTAGCGTACTTAGTTTAAATAGAAGTTTTATTGATACATTGGAATGCTTTATTAACCAAAATAAAAATCATAAAGAGGTCGCTAATGCGTTACACATCCATCCAAATACATTGTATTACCGGCTGAAGAAAATAGAAGAAGTTCTCCGAATTGATTTAAGTAATGAAAAGGATTGGGTGGATTTAGTGATTGCAATGCGTTTATATATGGCGGGCAACAAAAATTAGGTTAAAATTTTGTTGTCTGCCATATTTATTTTAACAATTTGGAGTATTATAATTATTATTAACCTATTAAGGAGGCTAAATCGTGACACAAACATACTATAACTACATTAATGGGAAATGGGTGGCATCAAAAACAGGAGAACAGTTTTCAAGTATTAATCCTGCAAATGTACATGAGGAGCTTGGATATTTTCAGCGTTCCAATGGTGAGGATGTTGAATTAGCTATAACTGCGTCTGAAAACGCCTTCCATGAATGGGCGAGCACACCAGCACCAAAACGGGGAGATGTCTTATTTAATTTAATAAAGCTATTGGAAGAACAGAAAGAGGAATTAGCTGCATTAATTACAAAAGAAGTAGGCAAATCATTCCGTGAAGCAAAAGGTGAGGTACGTAAAACAATAGAAGCAATGAAGCAATTTAGTGGAGAGGCGACACGTTTGAACGGAGAAACTGCTCCTACGCAAATGGATAATATATTAGGATATACGATTAGGGAGCCACTTGGAGTTGTCGGTGTTATTGCTCCGTTTAATTTTCCATTAGGGATTGGGATTTGGAAAATAGCCCCTGCTATTATTGCCGGGAATACGGTCGTTTTTAAACCGGCAAGTAATACGTCATTAATTGGTGTAAAAATTATCGAGCTGTTAGAAGCGTCTGGTCTGCCAGCCGGAGTGGTTAATATGGTAACAGGTCCTGGTGGCGTGATTGGAGGCGCAATCGGAAGCAACCCGAAAATAAAGGCAGTCTCGTTTACGGGGTCAACTGATGTTGGACTCGCATTGGGAAAAGAGGTAACAAGTCGTGGCGGACGCATACAAGCTGAAATGGGTGGTAAAAACCCAGCAATTATACTGGAAGATGCTGATATTGATAAAGCGATAGAAAGTATCGTTGTCAGTGGATTTCTGGATAATGGCCAGCGGTGTACTGGAACAAGCCGCCTGATTGTACCCAGAACAATTTTGAAGGAAGTAACAGAGAAGCTTGTTGAACGAGCAAATCGTCTTGTTGTTGGAGAAGGATTTGGTGATAATGTTGATAGTGGACCAGTTATTGATGAACACCAACTGAACACGTATTTACATTATGTAGATGTATCGCTTGAAGAAGGGGCAACATTGGAGTGTGGTGGTCAGAGATTACTGGACAATGGAAAAGAAAATGGCTATTTCGTCGCTCCGACTGTATTCAGCAATGTTACCAAGGATACGACAATCTTCCATGAAGAAATATTCGGTCCGGTTATTGGAATCATCGCCGTCGACACATATGAAGAGGCTTTAGAGTTAGCGAACGATAGTGACTTCGGGTTATCATCCACGGTTTACACAAATGACTTAAAGAAAGCATTTCATTTTGTACGGAATATTGAATCGGGTGTAACACATGTTAATATGCCATCGACGTATTTCGAAAATCAGTTTCCATTTGGCGGAAAGAAAGCATCCAGTATGGGACCCCGCGAGCAAGGTTCAACTGCACTGGATTTTTGGACCGATTATAAGACTGTTTATATAAACCCATAAATACCAGACAGCAAAGAGGGGAGTTGTTCAATAATTGGAAACGATTGGTGTCATTGGCTGTGGCCTGATGGGGCGCGGTATTGTAAAAAATTTAATGAAAAATAGTTATCGGGTACTAATTTATGATATTGATAAAGAAGCAGTTCAAAGTCTAGTAAATGAAGGG
>JBDNGJ010000300.1:0-18104 GCA_041689365.1 Virgibacillus sp. | reverse complement strand
ATTAATTTTGTCATTCACATTATCATGCATTTGTAAGGTCCTCCTTAGATGTTTGTTTTTGTGTATATCTGCATCTTAACGGAGGACCTTTTTATGTTTCAAGAGGGGGGACGTCTCCCCAATAGGAATGCTCCTGTGGGAAGCTGAGGCCTAGATGAGACTACGCAGCGACGTAGGAGCAAGGAGGCTCATCAGCCGCCCACGGAAAGCGAAGTGTATTTCTGTAGCGGCATAATAGCACTCAAACTTTTTAAAAAGTACTTCGCATATTAATCTGCAACATTAGAAAACTAGACATTCACCAAGCCTTTTGGTGAATGCTTAGTTGCACTTATGCAGTAAAAAAGTTGTAATACCTTCTTTACTGCAACAAAAAATCCGAACTGATTCGAATTCTTTCTCAAGAATTTGAACCATAGCTCGGATTTTACGTTGACTAGTACACTATTGTTCCAGCCTCTTATATTTCTAAGGTAATACAGTTTCGCCCATTAAATATCGATCACATTCACGTGCAGCTTCACGGCCCTCATTAATAGCCCATACAATCAGGCTCTGGCCACGGCGCATGTCACCCGCAGCGAATACGCCATCAACATTAGTTGTGTATTCGCCATACTCAGCTTTGATGGTTGAATCTGGGCTACGCTCAACATCAAGCTGATCCAACAAGTCTTGTTCTGGGCCGGTAAAACCGATTGCAATCAAAACAAGATCTGCTGGCCATACTTTTTCGGTACCTGGTATTTCGTCACGAATCTTTTTCCCGCCTTCATAGCGAAGTTTTACGTTAACCGTATGAACTTCTTTAATATGGCCATTATCATCGCCAACAAACTTCTTAGTCATAACAGCATATGCACGAGGATCCTCCCCAAGTGTACTTGCTGCTTCCTTATGCCCGTACTCAACTCGGTGAATAACTGGATATTGCGGCCATGGGTTTGTTTCCACATCGCGTGTGGAGCCTTTTTTGTCGTAAATATCAAATTGAGTAAGACTCTTACAGTTGTGACGAACTGATGTTGCAAGACAATCAGTTCCAGTATCACCGCCACCTATGACAATAACGTCTTTATCAGCTGCAGAGATATAGTTACCATCCGTCAAGTTTGAGTCGAGCAAGCTTTTTGAATTTGCGTGCAGAAAATCCATCGCGTGATGGACACCTTTTAGTTTACTGCCCTCTAGCTCGATATCACGGTGCACAGCAGCGCCACCGCATAGAATAGTAGAATCATAATCTGATTCAAGTTCTGAAGCGGTTATATCTTTACCAACGTCGGTATTTGTTATAAATGTTATACCTTCTTGTTCCAAAATATCCACACGGCGCTTTACAATCTCGTATGATAGTTTCATCTCAGGAATTCCGTATGTTAGTAATCCGCCTACACGGTCACTACGTTCAAATACCGTAACGGTATGTCCTGCTTTATTCAACTGTGCAGCAGCTGCAAGTCCAGCCGGGCCAGATCCAACAACAGCCACCTTTTTCCCTGTACGTTTCTCGGGAGGATTTGGCAGTACCCATCCTTCGTCAAAACCTTTTTCTATAATCGAGCGTTCAATCGTTTTAATTGCCACAGGTGGTTCATTTATACCTAACACACATGCTCCTTCGCATGGAGCAGGACAAGCGATTCCTGTGAATTCAGGGAAATTATTCATTTCATGTTCACGTTCTAATGCTTCTTTCCATTTACCCTCATAAACAAGATGATTCCATTCAGGAATAAGGTGGTAAACAGGGCAACCGGTTGTTACGCCATTGATTTCCATCCCGGTATGGCATGTTGGAACGCCACAATCCATACAGCGTGCTCCTTGCTCTTGGACTTCTTGTTCTGACAATGGTTCTGTATAGTCGACCCAGTCTTTCGTACGTTCGGCTGGGTCGCGTTCTTTTTGTGCTTGACGGCTATATTCCATAAATCCCGTTTGTTTCCCCATTAGACTCCTCCTTCTTTTGTGAAGATTCTTTTATATTAGACTCTCTCTGTAAATTTTATTGCTATTTATACCTCGCAGTTGATATAAACTGCGACACGACCTTGAAAAGTAATTTAAGTGCTATGATCCCGCTACGGAAATACACTACGCTTTCGGAAAGCGAGGCAAATCGGTTCACCTTAGTCTGTGTCACAGTTTATATCCTTTGTGACAATTAAAACTATCTTCCAGAAAACAACCTCTATGGAGTACCATTATTCGAAGTGTCTTTAACCAGAATCACTTCATGACAGGTTCCAGTTTTTCTATTTCTGTTTTCACTATACTTACACCATTTTTACTTTCTTCAAATGCCTTCATTTCGGCATCAAATTTTGTTAACCCGCTATTTTTAAGTTCCTGAATGCGATTCTGTATCTTAACGTATGATTTAGGGATAACACGGACAAAACACGCTGCGTATGTCTCCCAGTATGCAAGTATTCGTTTAGCATGTTTACTCCCAGTATAAAGGACATGCCGTTCAATCATTTCCCGAACATCATTTATTTCTGACTGATTTGTTAGTGGATCTACGCTTACAAGCTCAGGATTCACGTTGTCATGAAACGCACCTTCCTCGTCAAAGATGTAGGCAACCCCACCTGACATACCTGCTGCAAAGTTACGACCAGTTTGGCCTAATACGACTACTTTCCCACCAGTCATATACTCACAACCATGTCCTCCGACTCCTTCTACAACAACGTCAGCACCACTATTCCGAACACAAAAGCGTTCTCCAGCAATTCCTTCAATATATGCTTCACCGGCTGATGCCCCATAAAAAGCAACATTTCCAACAATGATATTATCTTTTGGCTGGAAGGTTGCAACTGTATCAGGGTGTACGATAATTTTTCCGCCTGATAACCCTTTTCCAACAAAGTCATTGGCATCTCCAACAAGGCGTAACGTCATCCCCCGTGGAATAAATCCTCCAAAGCTTTGTCCGGCAGATCCTTTTAGGGTTAGATCAATCGTGTCTTCAGGCAGGCCTTCCTCACCGTAGCGACGAGTGATTTCACTTCCCAGTAGCGTTCCTGTTACCCGGTTAATATTACGAATCGCTGTTGTGAACTGCACAGGCTCCTTCTTATCTATTGCCCGCTGACAGCTTGGAATCAGTTCTTGATAATCAAGGGTTTTCTCGATTCCATGATCTTGCTTGATCTTGTTATATCTACCGACCTTGGCTGGAAGGTCTGGCTGGTATAAAAGCGCAGATAAATCAACATCCTTGGCTTTCCAGTGATCAATGTTTTCATTTCTCTCCAGTGAATCGGTATTACCAACCATTTCATTTATAGTTCTAAACCCTAATTCTGCCATAACCTCACGTGTTTCCTGTGCGATAAACCGCATGAAGTTAGCAACATGCTCTGCTTCGCCTGTGAACTTTTTACGTAATTCGGGATTTTGTGTTGCCACGCCAACTGGACACGTATCCAAATGGCAAACCCGCATCATTACACAGCCTAGTACAACGAGTGGTGCTGTTGAAAATCCATACTCTTCTGCTCCAAGTAATGTTGCATAAACAACATCATGACCGGTCATCATTTTTCCGTCAGCTTCTACAGCAATACGGTCACGTAAACCGTTCAATAAAAGAGTCTGATGGGTTTCAGCAAGTCCGATTTCCCATGGCAGCCCTGTATGCTTTAGGCTGGTTCTCGGTGCTGCACCGGTTCCACCATCATATCCACTAATTAACACATGATCTGCACGGCCTTTTGCTACACCAGCTGCGATCGTGCCAACACCAACTGCCGATACAAGTTTTACACTAATCCGTGCATCCGGATTCGTATTTTTCAAATTATGAATTAACTCGGCCAAATCCTCAATTGAATAAATATCGTGATGCGGTGGCGGCGAAATTAATTCAACGCCAGGTGTCGACCCACGAACTTCGGCAATCCACGGATAAACTTTTTTACCTGGAAGATGTCCACCTTCACCGGGCTTCGCACCTTGAGCTACCTTGATTTGAATTTCATCTGCATTGACAAGGTAATGACTATTCACACCAAACCGGCCGGATGCTACCTGTTTAATTGCACTCCGTCTTGTATCGCCGTTAGCATCAGGTGTAAAACGATTCGGATCTTCCCCACCTTCACCGGAATTACTTTTTCCGCCAATCCGGTTCATGGCAACGGCCAGTGCTTCATGGGCTTCCTGACTTATTGCCCCGTATGACATTGCACCAGTTTTAAACCTTGCGCAAATCGCTTCAACTGATTCAACTTCTTCAATCGGGATTGATGATTGTTTTTTATATTGCATTAATCCGCGAAGTGACTGCAAATTGTTTCGTTCATCAGTCAGCAGCTTGGAATATTTCTTGAAAACATCATAGCTGTTCGTCCGGCATGCATGCTGCAGCATATGAATGGTGCTAGGGTTATATTGATGATCCTCCCCGTCGCCTCGAAACTGAAATTCATCTCCTGCAGCTAATGCCTTGTTACCGCCACGATTCTCGGTATAAGCTATCTGATGACGGAGCAAGACTTCTTGTTCAATTGTACTCAACCCGATACCACCAAGTCTTGATGCTGTCCGAGTGAAGTACTTATCTATTACATCGTTTCTGATACCAACCGCTTCAAAAATCTGGGCACCACGATAACTTTGAATTGTAGAGATTCCCATCTTGGATAAAACTTTAATAATGCCGTCCGTAACAGAGGAAATATATTGTTCAATTGCTTTATGCTTAGATGAAACTGTTTCCATATCATTTTTTTCAACAAGATCACTAATTGTGTCAAATGCCAAATAAGGATTTATCACTTCTGCTCCATAACCTATTAATGTAGCAAAGTGATGTACCTCTCTCGGTTCACCTGACTCTAACAACAGACTAACTTTCGTTCTGATGCCTTTACGAATCAGATGGTGATGCAATCCGGAAACTGCCAATAATGCTGGTATAGCTGCTTTATCATTCTGCACGCCACGGTCAGATAAAATGAGCAGGGTCGTACCATCAGCTATTGCTTCATCTGCCTTGTCGAAAAGAAGATCAAGTGAAGTTTCCAAACTGCCTTCTTTTGCATCAAAAAGCGTCGATAGCGTTGCTGCCTTAAATCCTGGCAAATGTTCTGCACGGAGCTTCTCCAACTGGGCATTCGTTACAATAGGTGTTTTTAACCTAATATGCTTACAGCTCTCCGGCCCTGGATTAACAAGGTCCCCTTCAGCACCAATCGTCGTTTGTGCCATCGTTACAATCTTTTCGCGGATTGCATCGATTGGCGGATTTGTTACTTGGGCAAAAAGCTGCTTGAAATAGTTATACAAGAGCTGTGGTTTTTGTGAAAGAACTGCAAGCGGCGAATCATAGCCCATTGACCCGATCGGATCCTTGCCATCGCTGACAAGTGGCTTGATAATTTTATTGAGCTCTTCACGTGTATAGCCAAACGCAAGCTGTTGTTCCAATAGGGAATCATTACGGTAGGCTGGCTGCTGCACCTTAGTTTCAGGAATATCCTCAAGATTTTTCATATTTGTAAGCCAATCTTTATATGGCTCTTCAGCTGCAATTTCCATTTTTATTTGTTCATCTGGAACAATAGTTCCTTTTTCCAGATCAACAAGCAGCATTTTCCCTGGATGCAGTCGTTCTTTATACAAGACCTCGTCAGAAAAAATGTCCAAAGCACCTACTTCTGATCCAAGTACAATCATGCCACCTTTTGTAACATAGTAGCGGGCCGGTCTTAACCCGTTTCGGTCCAAACATGCACCAATCTGATTACCATCCGTATACACAAGTGCTGCAGGCCCATCCCATGGTTCCATTAATGTACTGTGATACTCATAAAAGTCACGTTTTTCCTGATTCATTGCTTCATCATTCGCCCATGGCTCAGGCACCATCATCATTGCAGTATGAGCAAGTGAACGACCTGATAAATGTAAGTATTCAAATGTATTATCAAAAATGGATGAGTCACTTCCATCGTCATCAATAACGGGCAATATCTTTTCTATATCCTCATCACTAAAATACGTTGACGAACAAAGCTTTTCACGTGCATGCATCCAATTTACGTTTCCTCGTAATGTATTAAACTCACCATTATGAATCGTATATCGGTTTGGATGTGACCGTTTCCAGCTTGGGAAGGTGTTCGTACTAAAGCGAGAGTGTACTAATGCTAACGCGGACTTAAAATTCGGATGGTTTAAATCAATATAGAAGGAATCCAACTGCTCAGGAATTAGCATGCCCTTATACACAATTGTGCGGGTTGACAAGCTACTAACGTAAACGTCCTCAAATCCTGTTAGGCTGGCAAGTTCCTTTTCCACCCGTTTACGAATTACATACAGTTTACGCTCAAACGCCATTTGATCTGCCAGGTCATCCGATTTCTGAATAAACACCTGCCGAATAAATGGCTTCCGCTTTGCCGCTACCTTTCCAATAAAAGATTCGTTTATTGGCACTGGCCTCCAGCCTAGAAAGGTTTGCCCCTCTTCACGGATGATATTTTCGAATATTTCTTTACTCCTTAATCTTGTATCACGATCCTGCGGGAGAAAAGTCATCCCAATGCCGTATTCACCAGCTTCAGGTAACGTAATATTTTCTTTTTCGCATTGCTTTTGGAAAAATCGATGTGGAATCTGTGTAAGTATACCAGCGCCATCGCCTGTACTTGTATCAGCTGACTGACCACCCCGATGCTCTAAGTTACACAGAATATTTATCGCATTTTGTACGATGTTATGTGTCTTTTCGCCATTTATATTCGCAATCATCCCAATACCACAAGCTTCGTGTTCCATATCAGGATGATACAGTCCCTGTGCTTCAGGAAATCCATTTTTAGTTCTTGTCATCACAACAACTCCTCTCTTTTGCAGTGCCTTTTCCACCCGGTTTCTGTTCAATATTTACCGAGCTTTGTTCATGTTTCTTTTAAAACGGTGTACTCCAGTATATCATAAATCCAATTTTAACTCAAAATTCAGATAAGTTATTTACATACATAAGTATACAAAATGGGCAGTTGAAAACGCTGTCATTTTAGTATCTATAGAATGTTTTATGCATCTTTAATGCATTACTGACAAGCGATTAAGGGTAAACGTTGTTAAGTACTGAAATTTTTTTAAAAAAGTTTAGGATTTTATTAGAAAAACTGACATTTCGCCAAGCTTTTAGGCGAATTGCCTTAGTTGCACTTATTAAGAATGCATGTATACTTTTTACTGCTAAAAATAAAGCCTAAGTGTAAGCTAATAATTGGACGTTCTTTTTATATCGTCGTATCATTTCTCAATAAGGAGTGAATAACATGACTAAAAAAACATTTAACAATATACCACTATCCGTATTGGACCTTGCCCCTGTACTGGAAGGTAGCAATCCATCGGAATCATTTAAAAATAGTGTCGACCTAGCTCAAAGTGTTGAAAAAGACGGTTTTAACCGTTTTTGGCTTGCAGAACATCACAATATGCCTGGGATTGCAAGTTCAGCAACATCCGTAATAATAGGGCACATTGCTGGCGCAACCAACCACATGCGTGTAGGCGCAGGTGGTGTTATGCTGCCAAACCACGCAACATTAGTTATTGCAGAACAATTCGGTACACTGGAATCCATGTTCCCCGGGCGAATTGATCTAGGACTAGGGCGTGCACCCGGAAGTGATCAAGCTACAGCATATGCCTTGCGTCGTACGTTGAATCAGCGAGTAGAGGATTTTCCGTTGCAAGTTGATGAACTTGAAGCATATTTCGAGGGGACTGCCAGAGTCAGATCTGTTCCAGGAGAAGGATTAACTATTCCAATTTGGTTATTAGGCTCAAGTGGATTCAGTGCACAGTTAGCTGCTAAAAAAGGCTTGTCATTTTCATTTGCAAGTCACTTTGCCCCAGATTACACGATTCCAGCATTGAATCTTTACCGTGATAATTTCAAACCATCCGACACACTAACTAAACCTTATGCAATGGTCGGTGTAAATGTAATAGCAGCCGACACAGATGAACAGGCAGAGTACTTAGCAACATCACAGCAACAACAATTCCTAAGTATAAGACAGGGAAATCCTACAAAACTGCAGCGTCCAATTGATGATATTGACAGCGTTTGGACTGAAATGGAAAAGGCCGCAGTCGAACAATCAATTAATTCCCGTTCAACCATTGTCGGAAGCAAGGAAACGGTAAAACAAGGACTCGAAAAGTTCCTGGAAGAAACCCAAGCTGATGAAATGATTATTAACTCACAAATTTTTGATCAAGAAGCCCGGAAACGTTCTTACGAGATCATTGGGGAATTGATGGACTAGAACGATAAAATGCCCCTTCACATCACATTGAGGGGGCATTTTAATATTTTATTTAACTGTCCATCCACCATAAATTGCCTCACTAGCTATTATAAATTCATTTTTGTAATAGATGGCAGTGGCACGGGATATTCTTTAACTTCTATAAAAACTTAACGAAAGGACATAGAAGCCCTTATTTTACCTATATCATGTTTAGTGGAGGTCATTTCTCCCAAATAAGATCTCTGGTGTCCGCAAAACCCCAAACCCGCTATCTGAAATCACCTCGCTAATTTGAATCCAAATTCATTTCATGATAGGTGGCGGCTGTGCAATCGGAAGCCATGTGGTTTCCTACCTGCAAAAATTCATTAAATTAAGCACAAATACAATCAAACACCTATATGTTGTATTAAAAGCAAATAGAGGTGTTTTCTATGAATAATCTTGTTGTAACAGGATTCACTAATGGTAATAAGATCGACATTTATATAGATTTAAGTTATTCAATTCAATATATTCAGGTGTATCGTGGCAGCCATTTAGTTGGAACATATCCGCCCACCCCTGTGATTCAATTGCAAAGCAAGAATGAACCACTTCTTCTAACAATTGTTTGTATATTTTCCAGTGGATATAAGCATTCTACAGTCTTCGCCCCTGATTTCAGACAGCCTGAAGTCGATTCAGCTGGTAGGGCATTTAAACCTGGTGACATCTTATGTGCCAGTGATAATTACGGGGACTTCCTGCCGCCAGGATATATGGGGCACTCCGCTATAGTAGTTGATCAAGACTCTATTATTGAAGCTGTAACCTCCCATCCTCAGGTTAAAAAAAGTCCAATTGACGAGTTTCTAGCTATCCATCCAATCCATGTTCATTATCGAAGTAAAGACCCGGATTCAGGAAATAAAGCAGCAAATTTTGCTGAAGATTTCCTGCAGAGCTATAATGATAAATTAGATAATGGATTGGCTGTTCCACCCTTCACTTTCAGCAGCCAAATCCCCTTGGATGACCTGGAGACAGGTCTCTACTGTTCAAAACTTGTCTGGCATAGTTACTACCAAGGGGCTAATATAACATTTGATAATGATTTCTTCCTTTTTGCACCAGAGGACCTCGCTACAACCCTTCAAAACGACAGCCGCTTCAGACAAATATATAAACACCCAGAGTTCGGCTTCAAAATAGATTTGTAGGTTCCTTTTGTCTCTCAATTAAAAAGCACTCACTCGTACTTAACTACGAGTGAGTGCTTTTTTAAAATTGAAATTAGCTGCCTGATTTAATGCGTGTTGCAATATCTACAGTACGTTTTGCCTGATGCTTGACTGCGCCTTCTACATCTTCCACCATGTTGCCATCCTGGTCGACAGATACGCTTGTTCCGTATGGGTTTCCACCAGCACCAAATAATACTGGGTCAGTGTACCCTGGCGTAGCGATAATCATACCCCAGTGCATCATGGAAGTATATAAATTAAGCATTGTTGCCTCTTGTCCCCCATGAGGGTTTTGTGCAGAAGTCATTCCACTTACTACTTTGTTAACTGTCTTACCAGAAGCCCAAAGCCCACCCTGTGAGTCAATGAATTGTTTCATTTGAGCTGGAAGGTTTCCAAAACGAGTTGGAACACTAAATATAATTGCATCTGCCCACTCAACATCTTCTGAAGTTGCTTCCGGTACGTCCTTGGTTGCATCAGCATGAGCTTTCCATGCTGGATTAGAAGCGATTGCTTCTTCTGGCGCAAGCTCGGGTACTTTAACTAGTTTTACTTCAGCACCTGCTTCTGCTGCTGCCGCTTCCGCCCATTGAGCCATTTGATAGTTTGTTCCTGTAGAGCTGTAATAAATAACTGCCAAGTTTACGTTTGTCATGTTTTTTGTCTCCTTTGTAGTTGTAGTTGACTTACCAAATATTTTTTCTAAGAAGCCCATTTGTTCCCAATCCTCTCACTTATATATTCTGTCTCAAACACTCCTTTATTATTAGAAAACTTGGCATTCGCTAAAGGATTTCTTATGAAAGCGTCATTTACTTTCTTAGAACCCCTTATACTCTGGAGTGCAAGCCTTAATGGCGAATGCCTTAGTTGCACTTATGCAGTAAGAAAGGATTTCTTAACTGCTTAAAGAGTATGTAAAGTAATAATTAATTATTTACTTACTTTATGTAACTATATTATCTTGAATTACTGATAATGTCAACTATGAAAATCCGCAACTCAGTTCACTAAAAAATAACCCAGCACCAACTGAGCTATTTACTGTAAATTATTTGATTATGATTTTTCTGGAAGGTAGTCTGTCACGTACGGTTCCCGTTATGAATTGATGATTGATGAGCGGGATTACTAGCTCTCATACATTGACTCCTTAAATTTCTTTCTTATCTCACCTCATGCAAGCCTTCCATTCGTTGTATATCTTTACTCACTTTCCAGCCGTCATCTGTTTTAATGACACGTAACTGTCCAAAATTCGATATAATTTTATTTTTACTACCCTGTTCAATTCGTTCAAATTCAATTTCAATATCATAGTCAAGGCTAACTTCTGATTCAGTTTCCATATTGCCAATTTCAAATGAAATATCCTTAACTGATAAATTACTTTTTGAATCCTGAGCTAGATTGGGGCCAATGATGTCTAATGCCGTCATCAAGATTTTTGTCATATGAGATTCTGTAACATACTCACTATACTTTTCTTCCGCTTGTTTCCGTCTATCGGGCAGACTTTCGTAACCAAGGTAATCAGAACTTTCATCGTAATCAATCGTAAGTTGCTCCGTCTTAAACTCTCTAGCTACATCTATTGCCCTGCTTGTCATTACCTCCTGTGATTCGGAAATTGGCCCTTTGGTACTGAAACTTACAACAATAACAAATAAAAGAACTACTATAATACTAATGAAAATCTTACTTCTCATGGAATTCCACCACCTTAGTTGGCATCTCGCACAGTCTTTACATTAAGTTTAACACAAATATTCAGAATACGATGTAAACTACAAAAATGGCCGATAAATCCTATAAGATTTATCAGCCATATAATAATTTCCTCATTACTTTTCTTTCGCAAGCTCTTGTCTATTCGGTACAAGCGGCTGTTGCTCCAGCCACTTATTTTCCACCATAATGTTATACCATTTTTGAGTTACCCTCAGATTTCTTAAAATAACACGTTCATATGCGGTTAAAATGTCTATTCGCATGGCTGAGGCTAAACCTTTCCCATAATAAGCCTGTGCAACTTGAGACAAAAAGCCAATATGATACATCAATAATTTATCGGAAAAAGGAGATTCGGTTGATGTTGTTACCTCAGTCTCCCACGACTTAGGAACCGATAAGTTGTCTTCATCCAATATTTTTGAAAAGGATTTTATGTTAGCCTCGGCAACTTTCTGGGAATCAGTCATAAACTTTCTTACATCTTTTGATTGAGCAACCTGACTGAATGCTACACAAAGTGTTTTGGCTAAAATACTTTTTTTAAGATTAAGTGAAATACTTATGATTTCTGTTGAAGCTAAACGTCTTCCTTTTCCAAAAAAACCATCCGTAAAATCTTTGGTCGTAATAAACTCCGGTGATTCTCCAGGATAACAGTAGGGATCTCTCTGAAAGTCTCCTTTTTCAAGTAATAAATCAATTGTTTGATGATACATCTTTTTTCCATCAGCATCACAAGCATCATAAAAATACCGTAAATCTTCTCTAACAGCGATTCCTAATGAAGTTGTGTGACCAACTAAACCGTGTATCGCCATGATATGTAAATAATTTAGGCAAAAAATATCACTAAACAATCTCTTCGTACCTTTACTAAGGTCAGATTCATTAAATCCAATTGGCACCGGAAACCCCTCGTTCTCAAGAAAAGATACTACTTGTTTCTTTTGGTTAGCAAACGTATTAATAGCATCCTGAAAAATGGATTTTATTTCCTTATCCTCAATAATCGAGAACATATAACGATTTATGATGTCTGTCATTGTTCCGTTCATATACTGTCCCCACAATGATCCTATTTCGGAGGATGTAAGTTTTAGTTTTTTCTTATTCATATCTTCACCTCATTAATACCATTTACTAAAACAGTATTAAATATGAAACTTTTTTGGATTTAACGATTGTGAACAGAAGGTTATGACAACATATTTAAATGACTATTCCATTGCCGCTAATTTTACAGCTATTTCCGCTCCAACATGTGCATTATGTTTTACCAGCGCAATATTAGCATCCAAGCTCTTCCCATCAGTTAATTCTTTCACTTTAGCTAACAAAAATGGTGTTACATCTCTGCCGGAAACATTATTTTCCCGGGCTTCCTCCAATGCTGTTTCAATTACCGAAGTGATATCTTTTTCAGCTATCGCATATTCTTCTGGAATCGGATTAGCAATTACAGCTCCACCTGACAGATTCATATCCCACTTCGCTTTTAATGTGGCAGCAACTGTATCCGCATCATCTGTTCGAAAGTTAACCGGAAATGGGCTTGTACGTGTGTAAAAAGCCGGAAGTACATCTGTCTGATACCCCATTACAGGAACCCCTTTTGTTTCAAGGTACTCCATCGTTAAGCCAAGATCCAGGATTGATTTTGCTCCTGCACAAATAACAGCAACATTTGTTTTTGCGAGTTCCTCAAGGTCTGCTGAGATATCCATTGACGTTTCCGCCCCGCGATGTACGCCGCCAATACCACCTGTAACAAACGTTTTGATATCAGCTGCTTCAGCGCAAATCATTGTTGCCGCCACAGTCGTTGCACCCTTTTTGCCAGTAGCTAATAAATAAGGCAAGTCACGTCTGGAAGTCTTTGCAATATCTTTACTACTACCGAAGTTCTCCAGTTCTTCATCACTTAAGCCTATTTTGATTTTCCCATCCATGATTGCGATAGTCGCAGGCGCTGCTCCATGGTCACGAATAATTTGTTCCACTTCACGAGCCGTCCGGACATTTTGCGGATATGGCATTCCATGTGAAATAATTGTCGACTCCAGTGCTACGACAGGTTTTCCCTGTTCCTTTGCTGTGCGAACCTCTTCCGATAATACAATATAATTTTTCATAATAACTCCTCCATGTCTTCTTGTAGTTGTATCTCCGTTAAATCACTCCGAACCGTATAGGCTGTCTGTAATGTTTTCGTTGCATTGACAATTCCAGCCTTTGTCGTATCAATTAGGCTTTTTCCTTCTAGCCATGCATATGTAACAGCTGATGAGAAGGCATCACCTGCCCCGGTCACATCAATAATTTCGCTTGTTTCAATTGCTGCTACATGGGAAATACCCTCGGTTTTATTTCCAACTACAGCACCTTCTTTTCCTTTTGTAATTACTACATTTTCTATACCTAAATCCAGCCATTTTTCAACAGCCTCTGCCGGTGTAAGGTCACAATGGAAATATGCCTCTGACTCATCAAGATTTGTGATCATCCAGCTCAGCCCATCAAGCTTATCTGGAATATGCTTCATTTTGGGGGCTGAAACTGCAACTAATATAAGTGCTATATCCTGGCTTTTGGTAAAATTGCATAAAAACTGAAGTGTTTCCTTAGGGCAGTTTAGATCAGCAAGAATGCATTTTGCCTGCTGCAATAGTGAAACATGCTGTTGTATCCATTCAGGAATCATTAAATCGAATACTTCCATATCAGCAAGACCCACAACAAGGTCACCACCCTCATCTAGAACAGCAGTGTACGACCCTGTTGTTGCATTTGAAAAATGAGTTACATCTTCCATGTTCATATATGGAAGTGATTGCTCTGCAATGTCGTCCCACTCCGAATCCGAGCCGCTGACAGTAAGTAATGTAGTATCCAAACCTAATCTTCCCAGGTTTTCAGCGATATTACGCGCAACACCACCTGCATTTTTTGTTGTCCTAATTGGATTGGATGTCCCCAATTGCATTTTATCTTTGACATATACTTTTCGGTCCAAGTTTGCACCGCCAATACAGACAACCTGTTTTAAATCATTCAGTACATATGCTTTACCCCGGATATACCCTGTTTTAACTAAACCTGAAATGAGATTAGCCACAGATGGGCGTGAAAGTCCAAGGGAGTCTGCCAGTTCCTGTTGAGATATGTACGCATTTTTCTTAATTAAATCAATAATCTTTTGTTCATTTTCATTCATACTACGAATTCACCTCCTTAAACACTTGTTTATTTATTAAACATTTGTTTATAGTGTATACCTTGATTTACCGTTAGTCAAGTAGAGGACATCATAGAAAGCTTAGCTTATCGCTAAGCCTTAGTTGCACTTATGCAGTAAGAAAGGAATGCTTTCTTATCTGCCAATAAAAATACACACGGGATTTCACAAACGAAATCTCGTGTGTATTTATTAATGTTTGTGCCTTTAAAGTGAACCCGTTGATTGCTATTTATTTGAAAGCTTACCTCTATCCTCCATTTGAGGAGGCTCCTCTGTCCAGCCATGCGTAATCATAAGATTACCTCCATCACTTGCAAAGTTGAATATATCTTTAGCGGACATCGCCATCTTAAGCGGCAAGTCATTTCTTAGGCTAAAGGAGGTTCCTAGCGCGTTACTTCCTAAACCAAAAGTACTTAATAGTGACGTGTTATACATCATAAGTTTATCTGAGAAAGGTGATATAGTTGAGTTTGTAACCCTTCCAGACGATGTCGATGGAATATTGATATCGCTATCCATTAATATATCACCAAATCTTGATATAATTTTTTTCGCCAACTCTTTTCCTCGGAAAAAGTACTTTATAACCTCTTTTTCCTGAGCCACTTGAGCGAATCCTGTCATTAATTTCATACCTACAACATTAGATTCAATACCTTGATAAATGTAGGAAACCTCAACAGTGTTTAATACTCTCCTATTACCAGCAAGCTTAAATCCTGCACGGTAATCCTTATCAGTTGCAAAAGCTATATGATTTGGTAATGTAACAGCCGGCGATTTAGGAAGAACGCCTTTCTCCAATAAATACATTGTCGTTTTTTCATAATAATCTTCTGAGAATGCAGAACACCTTTTGTATAGATCAATAATATCTTTCCGATAGGCCATCGTCATATGTAATGCATGAAGACCAGTAGCAACTTTCATCATCATGCGCAAATACATAATAGCAAAAATATCATCATACAACTGTGGGGCATTATAGTTCACATCGTTCTCTGTAAAAGCAACAGGAACTGCAACCCCCTCCCGTTTAAAAATCCCCTTTATTTCATTGACTAAATCCTGTTCTTTTTCGTGAAAGTTCCTTAATATTTCTAATGCTTCTGGATCTTTAGTTGTTATTAAAAAATGGTCACTAACTCTTACTAGCATCGTTTTCTTTTGGTAAATAACCCAAAGAGTTGCGAGCTCAGAGGATGCTAATGGCGCATGTTCTTCGGTCAATTTCATCCCTACCTTTCAAGCCGGTCCAAACTAATATCGATTATTTTATTTATATGCTACCCACTTTTTAAAATCTTATTATCTAAAGAATTATCAATAGGCGATACACCAATTTACGCAAAAACACTTTATCCCAAGTAAACAAATGTGTATAATGTACTTTAAGAAAGAAGGGATGAACATGTCTATTCCAAAACCACTTGTTCAAGTTAATCAGTCATTTATTGTAATTTCTGTTTTATCAGGGCTTCTTTTTCACCCAGCGATTTTATTCATACCATTTGCTATTGGTGTTTACACGTTGCTTACAAAGCAAAATCCAATTATTTCATTTAGTAAGCAGTTTTTACACAAGCCTTTTGAAAAATATAGACAAGAAGATAAGGATCAGCAGCTTTTCAACCAATGGATTGCAACAGTTTGCTTAGGTCTCTCAATTATATTCTTTTATGTTAATCTAACTGTACTTGGATTCGTGTTTAGTCTGATGGTTTTAGCTGCTTCAGGAGTTGCATTAATGGGGTATTGTATCGGCTGCACGATTCGTTATCGCTACATGATGTGGAAATATAAACGATCAAAAGCTGCTTAAATATTAGAAAACTTGGCTTATCGCCAAGCTTTAATGGCGGAAGCCCTAGTTGTGTATGAAAATACCCCTCTAACTTGATTTTAGCGGACACAGGAGACGCTATTTCTATATAAAAGTAACCTTCTCGAAGTTACCCGGACACAGAAGCCCTTATTTCACATATATCATGGTATTTTACTGTGTTTATGTGAAATAAGGTCCCTGGTGTCCGCAAACAACACCATTTTTACGGATTTCTGCCAAGTAAGGTCTCTGGAGTCCGCTAACCTCAAATTTGCTATGTAAAAGATATTTTTCATAATAGATGGTGGCTGCGCATTCAGCAGCCATGGTGGTTTCTTAACTGCTAAATTTATCCCCGCTTGGTTAGGTGGGGACTGATCTTTTCGCTAAGCAGGTCCCTGATTTCACCTACATCTGCTTTTGAGAGCCAGTCCATATTAAACTGTGCTTCTCTATCATCCTCTAATTTAAGTATGAAAAGTGTATCATGTTGCATATACCCTCTGATTTCAGCAAAAAATACCTTTTTCCTTGGTAAGAACGTCCCTCGATGAATAGATATCACATCATCTTCAATTCGAATGTAATCCTTCTCAGACCTGGTCATATATAAAAAACCTTGAACTACCCCTGCGATGACAGGCGCAAATTTAATCATAAGCATTACCCTGTCAATGTACCCTTTCATATAAATTTCAAAAATTATTATAAGTAAAAATAGAATAGCACCACCAAATGAAGCTAAGCCGTTCTTCATCCATTTTTCCTGATTATCATAGTTAAACCCCATAAGTCACCTCTTCTTTATTTATTACGGATTCATCCCCGCAATGTTTCAGATTTTAGAAATGGTTAACAAATTGGTATAGTTGGATTAACAAAAACAGAGGAGGATACGTACATGAATGATTTAATGTATACACAGTTCACTAAAACCAGAAATACTTTTCTAAAGAATATAGAAGGAATGGATAAGGGCCTTACCGATATTCAGCCTGCTGGTTTCAATAATACGATTCATTGGCATATTGGTCACGTACTAACTGTAACAGAGCAGGTCCTATTTGGTTTCCCAAGCAAATCCCAGCATCTTCCGTCCCATTATAAGGAACTATTTGCTTATGGAACAAAGCCTGCCGATTGGGCAGATGATGTGCCATCAATCGAGGAGCTAATAAGTCAATTAGCGGATCAGCTCGTTCGCATTAAAGAAATTCCACCGGAAAAATTCAATGAAACACTGCCAAAACCAATGATGGGCAATGAAACATATGGTGAATTAGCAGTTATGACAACATCTCACGAGGCCAATCATCTAGGGCAAATTCACGCAATGAAAAGAGTCATTGAAAATAAATAGCTTCTTTTACCTGGCGGGTATGAAAGTATTAAAAGAACCCGGAACATAACTAAAAATCTCTACTTTAAAAAGACGAATAATAACAGGATAGGATGTTTAGAACTTTTCAATGTTGGATCGATTACGTAGTTTATATAAAATGCGTAGTAAATTTGAGAAGTTTTAGTGCTATTAGGCCGCTCCGGAAATACACTTCGCTTTCCGTGGGCGGCTGATGAGCCTCCTTGCTCCTACGTCGCTGCGTAGTCTCATCTAGGCCTCAGCTCCCACAGGAGTCTACGTGTATTTCCTCCGCTGTTGACTGGAGTAGGAACCGCTATAGAATAAATGTGTGACAGCTACACTAGTCCGGGTGAGCGGAGGGCGGTGACTCCTGCGGGAATAGCAACAGCTGAAGATCCCGCAGGAAGCGGTT
>JBDNGJ010000299.1:0-2853 GCA_041689365.1 Virgibacillus sp. | reverse complement strand
TAGACAAATGGGAGGTAGATTATGACGAACGATATATTTTTGACTCCATCGAATAATCATATGACGTACCTACGGCACACTGTTTATCTGTGCTATCCTTTTTTTACCACTATGCTGTCCCTGTGGGACATAAAATAAGCCAACAAACCTATGCTCCGATTTTTCCGTCAAATACGAAAAAAACTTATGGAACAGAATAAGGTTCATACTTATTTATTTTATGCACTTGGCGAAATCTTCTTGGTTGTGATAGGGATTTTGATTGCCCTTCAGATCAACAACTGGAATGAAAAACAAGTTCAAAAACAACAATTAAACGAATATATAGGATCCATTATCGGGAATGTGCAGAGTGATATTATAAAGTTGAGGGAGGACGCCACTCGTAGAGACACATTACGTGCTACCAACAGAAGGGCAAGGATAAATTTTCAGAACGGAGTCTACAATATAGAAGAGTTGAAAATTGCCGAACAGTTTTTTTATGAGTTTTACTTTACACCAAATAGAAGTGGATATGAGGCCTTAACCAATTCAGGTTTTATCGGAAAGTTTTCTAATACCCGTATCGACTCCTTACTGAATGATTATTATGTAGGTTTGGATGATATTCATGAGAGGGAGGTCAGTTATAATACCGTAATTGAAAATGTAGAATTTCAGTTTAGAACTATGTATCCGGCTGTCAGATATCATTACTTGATGCAAAATAGATCATTATCTGAAAAGGAGGAGGCAGAACTTCTTCTGTATTTTAAAAGCAATGAATTCCAGGCTGGGTTACTAAGAACATCCCAACAGCCTACTTGGTTTTATTATTCCATGATAGATACAGGGGAAGAACTTATAAAAGAATTGGAGGGATATATTTATGATTAAGTTTTTTAGAACCATTCGCCGCAAACTCATCCTTCAGAACAATGTCCAAAAATACATCCTATATGCCATTGGTGAAATTCTCCTTGTTGTGATTGGGATTTTAATTGCTCTACAGATTAATAATTGGAATGAAAGGCAAAAAGCTAAAGAGGAGCTAAATTCTATTTTAATTGAAGTATATAATGATTTAAATAGTGATCTCTTAGAACTGCAAGGCAGAACAATTGCATACGAAAATTTTATAGAAAACATTCACATCTTACAGGAAAGACACGCTAGTTTAAGTGACGACTCCCTTGCTTTGAGAATTTCAAATCTACATAAAGTTACGTCTTATAGGCCGATTCAATTTGGCTATGCAAAGTTAAATACTAACCCAAATACTGGATTCGTGCCATCCGATTTAGTAGCCACTATTTCTGACTATTACACCAATTTTGGTAGTAACTCAGTTAATAATACTAATTCAGAGTTTTTATCTACTTACAGTTTAAATCTATTTCGGGAATTTTTGATTCCTTACGGGTTTCCACTATCACTAACACTGGTTATTGAACAAAGCCCTATTGAAAATAAAGTGTTTAGAGATATTACCAAGGAGCAAGAGTTTTGGGGGATCTTGAAAAATATGGAATACAATTGGGGAATACAGCAGTTTGGAATAGAAGAGGCTCGTACTAAGGCAAATGCAACTATAAGCTTATTGGAAGAGTATTTCGTGAACAATGACATTAAATACAAAACGATTATAGAGTAATGCTTCGCTTTTTTCGTCAAATACCATTTGAAACACGCCTGCACTACGTAGCCTTGGCTCAGTTTTGGATTAATCCGATTATAGGATTAGCACGGATTCAAAACCCAGCGAAACCATCTGTGCAATCCCTTAATCCCAAAAATCTGCGGTTCAACACCAATGCTTAAATTCTTCAGACAAATCCGAAAAAAACTTATGGAACAGAATAAAGTTCGAACATACCTCCTTTATGCCGTTGGGGAGATCGCTCTTGTGATGATTGGGATTCTATTAGCACTGCAAGTGAATAATTGGAATGAAAGTCGGATTAATTATGAGAAAGAAAGCAGATACTTAACAAGTATGACTCGGGATTTAGAAGCTCAGATTCAATTTCTTGACCTTAAAATTGAAAGAGAAGAACTAGCCAGAGGTCATATGGAAAGCCTAATGAACGAATATCGGACTACTAATCGAATAATGTTTACTGAAAAGAATGGGACTAAGTTTTTTGCTCTTTCAGATCGTGCTACGTATGTAATAAATAAGCCAACATTTACTGAATTGCTATCTACAGGTAATCTAGAACTGATTAGAGATGAAGTGTTAAGAAATTCCATCGTTGAATACTATCAAAGAATGGATTTAACAGAGTTAGTTATTCTCAAAAATAATGACTTAAAAGATAATTTGATTCAATCTTCAGCCATAGGTTTAATTGACTTTCCGACAGGTCAGGTACTGTATACGCCAAGCGATAATGGAATGAATAGTTCATCTGCAATCACAGAAGATGTATTTATATCTCCGTCAATGAGTGAGGCTGCACAAAGAATTAATGAAGATGAATCAAAGCTATTGGAGTTAATGAATATTTTAAAAATAAGATGGTTAATTGCACAGGCATCAATAGATTTCCTTATTGAAGACCGAACAAGAACAGTTGAACTCATTCGATTAATCAATAGAACTAAAAATTGATGCTCCACATCTTCCGAAATATCAGAAAAACACTCATGGAACAGAATAAAATTCGCACCTATCTTCTCTATGCCGTTGGAGAAATTGCTTTGGTAATGATTGGTATCCTGCTGGCGCTTCAGGTAAACAACTGGAATGAAGACCGAATTAGAAAAGCTTCAGAACAAGATATTCTTAAGAATTTAAAAAGTGAACTCATAGTCAATAAAGAAGAGCTTCAGGTTATTCAGAAAAAACATCAAAGAGATACTGATGCT
>JBDNGJ010000298.1:0-2569 GCA_041689365.1 Virgibacillus sp. | reverse complement strand
ATTCCGTTCGAACATGTGCGTTCTACAATAGAGTCAGAGCTTGAGGATGAACTCGGCAATCTGTTTGCACACGTGGATGCCGACCCGCTTGCGACAGCGTCAATCGGACAAGTACACACTGCCAGGCTTTTTAGTGGCGAGGATGTCGTTATAAAGGTGCAGCGACCGGGTCTAAAGTTCAAGATTGAAACGGATTTGGAAATTTTACAGGGATTTGGGCGTATACTGGAGGAACGAACTGCCTGGGCAAAGCGATACCGTATCAGTGACATTATTGATGAACTGTCCAATTCGCTAAGAAATGAACTTGATTACTTAATGGAAGGTCTTGGTGCTGGACGGATTTCCAAGCAGTTTGAGGATGATGCGTTTATAAAGGTCCCGGATGTTTACTGGGATTTTTCAACTAAACGGGTATTGACGATGGAAAAAATCGAGGGCATTAAGATCTCCAAAATTGAGGAACTGGATGCTAATGGGTATGACCGAGTTAAAATTGCCCGGCGGCTTGCGGATACAATACTCCGGCAGCTTTTTGAGAATGGTTTTTTTCATGCCGATCCACACGCCGGTAATATTAATGTGTTGCCAAAGAACTCGATTGCCTTACTGGATTTCGGGCAAACCGGAATGATTAATAAAAAGACACGACAATATTTTGCTTCAATTCTCGTGAACCTTCATCAGGGTAATACGAAGTCGATGATCAAAACATTTTCTAAGATGGACATTATCGGAGAGGATACAGACACTGAGGCATTACAGCGTGACTTGGACGACTTGCATGTACGCTATGAAAATATCAAAATGAAAGAGCTGAGCCTTGGCAAGATTATTCTGGAAATATTGAACGTGTCATATCATAATTACATAAAAATACCAACAGAACTGGCGCTGGTGAGCAAGGTGATTTTGACGCTTGAGGGAGTTCTTCAACGGCTGGATCCGGAATTCAGCCTTATGCGGTCAGCGGAACCCTTTGCACAAAAACTGATGTGGCAGCGATACCGCCCTAGCGAAATCATCCGAAATTCATTGGAAGAGATTGGTGATGACATCGGTATTATTTCCGAATTGCCAAGTGATTTGAAGGAAGTAATGGACGTTGTTAAAAAGGGCAAAATCGGGCTGGATATTAACGTGAAACGCGGCGACCAAATCATGCGCAGGGTGGACAAGATCAGTAATCGGCTGTCGTTTAGCGTTCTGATGCTTGCCTTCAGTATTTTGATGGGTAGCCTAATCATCGGCCTAGCAATTGTCGGACAGGACACCATCATCTGGAACCTGCCAATCATTGAAATTGGTGCAGTCATCGCCGCTCTCATGTTTGTACTTATGGTGATAACGATTATCCGATCAGGACGGATGTAAAAGGTTCTAAGATTGAACGAAATGGAAAGTGGGTACCACAAATTAACAAGTACTGTTAAAGAGGATGTCATCAATGAAGCAGGCACTTACCGTTTTTCTGATTCTTGCTGTATTGATGGTCACCTTTTTTGTAGTGATAAAACTTGTCTACCTAAGCGGGACAAGGAAGCTGTCCCTAAATGTCCCACAAAAATAGTAAGCTATAAATAGTAAAGAAGCAGGATCCAATATTACTGGATCCTGCTTCTTTATTGGATTACTCTGCGACGTCTGCCCATTTATATTCGTATGTTGCTCCGAATGGGTTGACGTGAATACCTTTTACTTTCGGTGAAATTAGTTGGGCTCTTGAGCTTTGATAAATTGGTGCAATTGCGGCATCCTCAAAGAGAATTTTTTCAGCCTCTAAGAAGTTTTCGTAGCGTGCAACATTATCAGTAGCTAATGTTGTTGCTGTTTCTTTGACTAAACTATCATATTCCGGATTGGAATAGCCCATCATATTATTTCCGCTTTTAGTTGTCCAAAGGTTCATAAATGTGAATGGGTCAAGGAAGTCTGGACCCCATCTGGATACTTGAAGTTGATAATCCATCTTTGTATCCAAATCAAGACGTTGTTCTTTAGGTACTTGTTTTAAATTAATTTCTAATCCTGGCAGATTTGTAGATAGCTGATTTGCAAGATATTCTACCATTGTTTTTGTTGTCTTATCATCCCCAGTTAATAGTTCTAACTCTAGTGTATCTGTGCCAAGCTCTTCTAACCCTTTTTCCCACAATTTTTTTGCCTTTTCCAAATCATAGGTTACAAGGTCACCACTTACTTCACGGAAATCCTCTCCGGATTCTGGAAGCGGTGTGAAGTTTTTAGGTACCAGCCCGTTAGCAACGATGGATCCATTATTAAGAATTTCATCCACTAATGCTTGTTTATTAAAGGCTCTGCTGATTGCAGCCCGAATATTTCTGTTGGCAAGTGCTTCAGATGTTGTCTGGTTGAATTTTATAAAGTAAACAAAAGTGTCCGGTGATACGACATAATCTTCGTGTGTACTATATTTATCAACAAGGTCAGATGATAGGTCAATCCGGTCCATTGCGCCTGATTCGTATAAATCAACAGCAGTCTGCGGATCCTTTACTACTTTGAACGTCAATTTATCCATCTTAACTGTATCTGCATCCCAATAATT
>JBDNGJ010000297.1:0-7370 GCA_041689365.1 Virgibacillus sp. | reverse complement strand
GCTTTTCCATTTATGTAAGACTCCATATCAAAAGGATGCTTTTCCATAAGATTACGCTTTAAGGTACCGTACTCTTTTGCCACGTCTTGGTGAGCACGTAGGTAATCCCTAAATGCCAGATGTCGGTTAATGTGTGGACTCCCTGATTCAAATACATGAATATGGTGTGTTCGATTATCTCCACCCTTCTGAAAATAACGGCGACCTGCTATTCCATACTCACCCTTTGCCTCATATCCGATGCTTTCCATTGAGCTGTTGCAGGAATCAACCACACTGATATTTTTAACAACTGGCATGATATCAATCACTGGTTTTGCTTCGAGTCCTTGTATTGACGTGCTGCCAATATGATGGATTTCTAAAACCTCTTGGCCAAAAATTGTGCTTAATTTTTCCGCTTCTTCTTTAAACATTAATGGCCACTGATCATTATATGGTGTGACTTCTACCTTCCTCATTAAGATACACGAGTGCCATTCTCGACAGGTTCGTCCGGCCTCAGAAGGACCACATCATCTTTACCCGGCACACCGCCTATCACCAGGACCTCAGACTTAAAACCAGCCACCCGCATTGGAGGAAAGTTCACTACTCCTGTTACTTGACGTCCAACTAGCTGTTCAGGTTCATAACGATGTGTGATTTGAGCAGAAGATTGCTTTATGCCTATTTCGCCAAAATCAACCTCCAACTTAATTGCCGGTTTTCGTGCTTCAGGGAAGGGGGATGCTGTCACTACAGTTCCAATGCGAATATCCAGTTCCATAAAATCTTCAATTGTTGCCAAAGTCATTACCTCCAGTTATTTTTTATCTAACTACTATTTATTTTATCCATAATTCAGCGAATAGAAGCAGATTAATTATCTTTGTCCTTGGAACCTCGACTATCATCTGATTTGCCCAGAAAGTATAGAAAACCTGCTGATGAAAGAATAGCTAAAACTGCTATTATAAAGCCCATTATCAGATCCTCCTATAAAAATATATCTTCAAGCTGCTTTTTATTAGTAACAACGATTGTCTTATTACAATACATTCCATACTTTTCAAAGAAGTTGGGCTTTCCTTCTTCTTCAAACCGCCTGTTCCATTTAAACATTTTGAAAAATATTTTAAGTGTGGGCGTATAATTTGATCTTTCTAAACCAATTTTCTGTAAAATAAAACGCTTCATAATTTGATAACTCCTGACTGAATAATTTATATCTAAAAAAATAATCATGTCTGCTTTTTGAAAACTTTTCGATACCCACTCTTCGTTATGAACACCTTCAATTATCCAACCTTAGAATCAACAAGAGCATTTAAATATTCTTCTCTTTCTTTTTCAGATCGTCTTATGTCTCCAGCTTTGTGTCTTTTCCATACAACATTATCCAATTTTAGAAAACTTGGCATTCGTTAAAGAGATTCTTATGAAAGCGTATTTTGCTTTCTTAGAACCCCTTATACTCTGGAGTGCAAGCCTATTGGTGAATGCCATAGTTGCACTTATGCAGTAAGAAAGTAGTTATACTTTCTTAACTGCCGTAAAAAGGAAATTCTAATTTAGCTGCTAATATTTTTGCTAATGTCGTCTTTCCACTTCCAACTGACCGACCCTATAATATGTATTTTATTAGGAAGGTTTTCGGTTACCATACTTGCTGCACCTGCTTTATTATTTAAGATACAATACCCTATACTCCTCATCATAATACTGACCATTGATAATGAGTGCGTATTTTTCCGTGCCGAAGACTTTAAAACCTAGTTTGCTATAAAGTTTCTTAGCACTTTCGTTCGTTGTTACAACCGACAAATTAAGATTTTCTATTGTTTTCATTGACTTCGCGTGGTTAATTGCTTCTAATAGAAGTTCATTACCAACACCTAACCCACGCATTTTAGGATCTACATACATTGCTAATATGTTTGCTTTATGTTTTAGTTTTAACGGCGCTTCCTGAAGTAATGTAACCACACCAATTAGTTCATTATGATGGAATGCTCCAAATGTGAAGCTTCCCTCTTTTGAAAGGTTATTTTCTACACCTTCGACTGGATTTTCTCTGCTTATTGCCTCTTCATAGCTTGTAGCAAATGCCTCTGGATTTTGTTCTAATGCTTCTAATCTTAAATCCCAATATTTTTTTGCATCTGATGCATCTAATAGTCTAATATCCATAAGTTCTCCTTAGACGATTTTGAGTTACATAGCCCCTCCACCACCGAATGGGCGTCTCCCTCTTTCTTTTTCAACTGCAATTTCCGTTTCTTTTTCCTGTTCTGTCTTTTCACGATGTGGATTGTTACTATGTCTTTTCTTTTTATGTTTGTCGAGATAAATCATGAAAAAAATAAATATAACCAAGAATATTCCCCATAAGACACTTGAAAGCACTCTATCACCGCACTCCTTTTATTAACTAAATTTAATCAAACCTAAACTTAATTAACCAAGTCACTCTCCTCTGTTACCAAGAAGAATGTTATTTCTACCCCCGGACTCACTTTCCGAGGCCAGCAGATGGGGTCAAACCACAAGCAACACTAGCCTGCTTACAATCCCACCAAACTGTATACATAGGGGATTCCACACCTATGTAGCCCGCGCGTGGCAATAGCTTTTTGGCTTTCCTTCCGATATTAACGGTGCTGTTGATATCTCTTGAAAGCATTGTGCCGCAGTTTACACACGTAAAGCTGCGAATGGATGGTTTTTTCTTTTCTTTATGACCACAGACACAACAGGTTTTCGTTGTATCACGTTCATCTATTTTGTGGTAATGCTTGCCATTCTTTGCTTGTACCCAGTTTAAAATACTGCGAAATTTACCAACTGGTGTTTGATTCAGCATGGCCCTTCGCATTGTTCCGTATGTTGCAACATCAGGTGTCGGGGTGTAGTCACCAATGTAGATTCCGTCATAACGCTTGGAAAAGTAATGTGCAAAACTAAATAACAACGTCTTCATTTGTTCTCGACGTTTCTGTTCTGCTTTTACTAAAGCATGATTGAGTCTTTTCCAGCGTTTGCTTGGTTCAAAATAGGTGGCCTTTTCGGTGCTTATTAGTCTGTTATATTTTTCGCATTTGTCCCGCTTCGATTTAATAGCATCAATTCGTTTATCCCAGTATTTCAGTAGGGTATTCGTCGATTTCAATTCATAAGATTTCCCATCACTACCAAGTCCCACCGCCAAATTCTTATGATTAGGATCAAACACGATAAATGATTGTTCCTCTAGTTGTACGATTTCCCTGCCATCTTCTATCGTGAAAATGGCATAATAGGAATCCAAATCTTTTGTAATGCGAAGCGTTTTTATGGTTTCTGTTTCACTTAGTTCAACTTCTTCCACCAGTCCAACAAAGATCTGAATAGACTTTTTCGCTTTTTTATCTCCTTTCTTAGCCTCCAGTAATTCCTCGTCTGTTAATTTTCCGAACGTTAAAGAAAGCTCAGTGGAGCTCATCAATTTGAATCCTTTTTTGGGCTCATCGTAATACAGCGAAAACCATTTCTTTTTCCATGACCGATATTTTGGTTTCTGATTGGCCAAGGTTTCGTCAAAATAACGATTGTATGCATCATTTAACCGTAGAGCTGCATTTTTTAAAGGAGACGAATGAACTTTATATAAAAACGGGTTTTCCTTTTTTATTTTTGGTACTTCATTGCGCAAGTTTCTACGGTATAGCAGGTTTTTCTTCTTCCCATTGTGATAATCTTCCTCCACTGCATCAAGTAATTGATTATACAGCCAATTGCATACTCTGGATTGGGAATCTAAAAGCTGTCCGTCTTCTTTTGAAACGACCAACCGAACCTTTTTATTGTACGTAAGCATGGTCGTTTTCCTCAATTGCCTGTTTTACTGTCTGTCGTAGTTTTTTACTTCTACTTTCGTACAAACGACTGCTGAAAACGGTTATAATGGAAAGCATATCTTCAACTAATTCCTGTTCGTATATTGATGCTTCTTCCATTGTATACACTTATTCAACCTCCCTTTGTGATTTTTATACATTATTCGACAAAGAGAGTTAGTTTTCCTGCAAGAAAGTTGTTACTTTTAATTAATTTAGTTTAATCTGTTTTACTGCCCTTTTGTGAATTCTATCTAAATTATACTCGATTATGGGGGTGAATGTGAACCTTAACGAATAATTCATTTAATTTTGTACGAATACGTACTCGACCTTCCAAAATAATCTGTTATGAATAAAAAGGCTGTATCAAACATCACATTGGATATTGATACAGCCTTTAATTATGTAACCGTGCACCCATTGTCGATAAGGCGTCCCTAAGCGTTACTCAAGTTCATGGCTCGGCCTAGGCTTCCCCGCGGCACACTGAGATAACCACTTACTGCTGCTTCCTTCCGGACCTGACAGAATTCATGGGTCTCTGTTGCGCAGGACCTCGGCGTCAACACCAATCCCTTAAGGCAGACCCTAAAGTCGTCTTACCTCGAATGGGAATTCAGCCTCGCTATAGCGGATTGCGAGTACAGGGCACCGCTACCTCCCCACTTAGCACGGCAATAACCATTATAACTATTTTGCAGTAATAATGCAATTAGAAATCAATGAGATTATTTGGAAGTTACTGCTTTTTCCTTTTTCGCAGCTCCTTAAAAAAATCAGTTAATAGATGTCCACATTCCTCTTCCAAAACGCCACTTGAAAGCTCAGCCTGATGATTGAAACGTTCGTCATCCAATAAATTCATCAGCGTTCCTGCACAGCCTGCTTTTTGGTCAACTGCACCATATACGACACGCTTGATTCGTGATTGAACGATTGCACCGGCACACATCGGACAAGGCTCAAGCGTTACATATAACGTACAATCCTCAAGCCTCCAGCTGCCTATTTTCTCATTTGCCCTTCTTATGGCGATTAGTTCAGCATGGGATAAAGTTTCCTGTAATGTTTCACGAACATTGTATCCAGTTGCAATGATTTCACCTTTAAATACGATTACAGCCCCTATTGGAACTTCACCAATATCTTTTGCTTTCATCGCTTGTTTGATGGCATCACGCATATATATTACATCATCCAAATTCATACACCTCGCAAAGTTTGAAATCATCCAGTTAGGTAATAATAAAAATAGAAAGGAGCTTGATATGAACGCTCATCTTGAAAATAGTGCGATTATATTTATAGATATTATTAATGATTTTAATTTCGATGGTAGTGAAAAACTTCTTAAAAATACGGATGAAATTTTACCACATTTAAAGAACTTGAGGGATTTCGCAAAAAAAAGAAAGATACCAATTATTTATGTAAATGATCATTATGGCTTGTGGCAGGCAGACTTTCGCAAAATTATTAAGCATTGTGAAAATAAATTCAGCCAGCATATTATTCACGATCTAAAGCCAGATGATGATGACTATTTTCTAATTAAACCACAACATTCAGCTTTTTTCCAAACTCCACTTCATGCTTTATTAACGGATCTTGGCAAAACCAACTTAATTATGGCAGGGATTGCTGGGGATATCTGTATTTTGTTTACCGCTAAAGACGCCTATATGTACCAATACACGATGCATATCCCTGAAAATTGTATGGCATCTGAAGAAAAAGAGGGAAATGAGTATGCACTATACTTAATGCAATCTGTTATGAAGGCAAACACTAAACCAATCTGAAGGTATATCTGTCCCCGCCTCCTCATAAAGTGTAAGTAGGATGAAATCGGGGGAGGGATTTTTTTGCAAATTTATGTTGTTCAACAAGGGGATACACTAAATGAAATCGCTAATACATATGGAGCTAATCCTAGTGACGTCATCGATGCCAATGAACTGGACACACCAAATAACCTTGTTGTAGGTCAATCACTGGTAATTCCAATTTCTGGTGAGTTTTATGTTGTTCAACCTGGTGATAGTTTGTATTCCATTGCTCAAAGATTTAATATGTCATACCAGCAATTAGCTCAAATAAACAACATACAGGTTGGAAACATTTTATCAGTTGGTCAACGTCTGTATATACCTGCCAGACCACAGCCTGAAATCACTGTGAATGCTTATATTGAGCCAACTGGTGATGATGTTTCACAAACGTTAGTTAATTCCGCACAAAAAACAGCACCATATCTTACGTATCTTGCCCCTTTCAGCTATCGGGTTAATCGTGATGGAACTCTTACAGCACCACCACTCGATAACTTTAAACAAATTGCAGCTGCTGAAAATGTTTCACTAATGCTTGTTGTAACCAACCTGGAGGAAGGGGCTTTCAGTAGAGATCTAGGTCATATTATCCTGACTGTTCAAGCAGTACAAAACACGTTGCTGGACAATATCGTTAATGTAGCAAATGAGGTTGGATTTACTGATGTTCACTTCGATTTTGAATTCTTGCCACCAGACGATAAAGATGCCTATAATAATTTTTTGCGTAAGGCAAATCAGCGACTTTCAGAAGCTGGCTTACTAATGTCGACTGCATTAGCACCAAAAACCAGTGCAGAACAAGAGGGCGCATGGTACGAAGCCCATGACTATGCGGTACATGGTGAAATAGTGGATTTTGTTGTCTTGATGACCTATGAATGGGGATATAGCGGTGGTCCAGCAAGGGCTGTTTCACCAATAAATGAAGTCCGTAAAGTCGTTAACTTTGCTTTAAGTGTAATGCCTGCAAACAAAATTTTATTAGGTCAAAATCTGTACGGCTATGACTGGACACTACCTTATGAAGAAGGTGGTGAACCTGCTGAAGCACTCAGTCCGCAACAAGCAATTGCCAGGGCCAGAGAGCAGAACGTAGCCATTGAGTACGATACAGAAGCACAGGCACCATTTTATACGTATACAGATTCACAGGGGAATCAGCATGAGGTGTGGTTTGAAGATGCCAGGTCAATTCAGGCGAAATTTGATTTGATAAAACAATTAAGCTTACGTGGAATAAGCTATTGGAAACTTGGGTTGGCATTTCCACAAAACTGGCTCCTGCTGCAGGATAACTTTACAATTGAAAAATTGGAATGAAGGATAAAGAGGCCGGGACATAACTAACACGTTTCACTTTTAGACGATTAATAATAGAATAGTTAGAACGTTTATTTTCAATGGTTATATCTAATACGAAGTTAATATAAAATGCGAAGTAATTTTTTAAAAGTTTGAGTGCTATTATGCCGCTGCGGAAATACACTTCGCGCACCAAGGGCGGCTGATGAGCCTCCTTGCTCCTACGTCGCTACGTAGTCTCATCTAGGCCTCAGCTCCCAGTCGAGTAAGCGGGAGCGCACCCCGTTTTGGTGGGCGTGCTCCTCAACTCCTCACAGAACCGTGCGTGCAGTATTACCGCACACGGCTCTTCCTACCATCGTTCACAGAATAT
>JBDNGJ010000296.1:0-18008 GCA_041689365.1 Virgibacillus sp. | reverse complement strand
TTCGATATTATCCGGACACAGAAGCCCTTATTTTAAATATATCATGGTTATTTAACTGTATTTGTGTGAAATAAGGTCCCTGATGGCCGCAAACACCACCATTTTCGTGAATTTCTGCCAAATAAGGTCTCTGGTGTCCGCTAAATCTCAAATTTGCTATATGAAAAATGATAGATAGTGGTTGCCCATTCGGCAGCCAGGGTAGTTTCTTAACTGCTAAGGCAACATTTAAAAACGTTCTGAGATTATCAAGGTAGCTGTTTGAACTTATTCTATAGATGCGAAAGTTGAGTTATAATTATCGTTTATCAATCACAAAAAGTGGCATGTAAAAATTACATGCCACATTCTATACTATTGGTTCGATTGTAGTAGTGAATCATAACTGGGATAAAGTCCTAATCAGGCAAGGTTATTTTTCACAAGTACTGCCTTAATTTTCGTATAATCATATCCTTCTGGTAATGATTCTTTTAGAGCTTTCAGTTTGGGCTCTTCCAATTCATTACGGGCCTGCATGACTGTTTCTTCTTCATCACTGGTGAAAAATATCTCCCATGCGATTGGATGTCCATCTTTAAACGCCTTGAAAATGTGGCCTTCAATCGTTTGCTGAGATAATTCCCGGATAACAGCGATGTCCCTTATCTGTTTACCATCCTTAAACATCGTGTAACTAATAATGTGACTTGGGCGGTCATCAGCCTGTTTAGCCTTTTTAGGAGCAGTAGATCCGCCACCGGATATAGGTACAGCTTTTGTCACATTTGGATTGTCACGGCGCCATGCCTGAACGACAGCAAGAAAGTCAGCACCAAATTGGTCATATTTTTTTTCACCGACACCCTTAATCGAAAGCATATCTTCTTTTGTTTCCGGAAAATAACGACTTAGTTCCTTTAACGTTGCATCTGAAAACAATACATATGGTGGAACGCCTTTCTCATCAGCCATTTTCTTGCGTAATTCTCTAAGCAAGGTAAACAATTCTTCCTGATAATCTGCTTCCTCACCAGCAGGAATCGGCGCCGTGTACATCCACACTGTTCGGCTGCCTTTTAAGACATCAACCGAGTTCTGATTTAATTTTACTGTTGGGAATTTGCCCTCTTCGGTTGCGAGTATTTGTTCAGCTATTAAAAAATGAATCCATTCGGTTAATGCTTTTTCTGTGTAGGCAGATAGTATTCCATAGGTGGAAATCTTATTCAACCGAAAGTCATTTATTTTTTTATCCTTCGATCCTTTTAGAACCTTGGCAGTCATTCCGACACCAAAACGTTCACCCATTCGCTTTACACAGGACAGGATCATTTGTGCTTCTTCCGTTATATCGGTCCGTTCCTGTCGGTGAAGACAATTACTGCAGCGGCCACATGTTTGGTTCGAAGGATTATCATTGAAATAATCAAGAATAAAAGATGTCAAACAGCTATGTGTGTGGCAATAGTTGATCATTGCCTGCAGCTTGCGGTATTCACTCTGCTTTGCGTCATCATCCATGAGTGATTGTTCAATGAGGAATTTTTGCAACTGGATATCTTGCGGAGAGAATAGCAGGATACAATCACTATGCTCCCCATCACGACCAGCTCTTCCTGCTTCCTGGTAGTACGATTCAATTGTCATCGGCATCGCGTAATGGATAACAAACCGAACATTGGATTTGTCGATTCCCATTCCAAACGCATTTGTTGCAATCATGATTGACTTTTCATCATGAATAAATGCTAATTGCGCTTCTTTTCGTTCGGTTTCTGATAATCCTGCGTGGTATTTAGCCACGGAAATACCTCTTTTGGTTAATTGATCATATAAGGCATCTGTCTGTTTTCGTGTAGCTGCATAAATGATTCCAGATTCATTTTGGTGTTCGTCCAAAAAAGACCGGATATAAGTCGGTTTATCCTTTCCTTTAACGATATGGAACGCCAGGTTTTCCCGTTCAAAACCCGTGTTAACAACATGTTCATCTTCTATATTTAATAACGATTGAATATCTGAAATAACTTCTTCGGTCGCAGTTGCAGTTAAGCCAACCATTACAGGGATATTAGATAATCGTTTTAAGTTGGGAACGATTGAGCGATAACTAGGTCTGAAATCATGCCCCCATTGGGAAATACAATGTGCCTCATCAAAAGCAATTAACGCTAGTTCAATTCGTTTTATAACAGATACGAAAAATGAAGACTCGAAACGCTCTGGTGCAACATAAACGAATTTATAACGACCTGCTTCGATATCATTTAACCGCGTCTGTTGTTCACCCGTTGAAAGTGAACTATTTATGTAAGTTGCAGCAATTCCCAGTGACTGAAGTGCATCCACCTGATCTTTCATGAGTGAAATTAGTGGTGAAATAATAATAGCTGTTCCACCCATTGTTAGACCAGGAATCTGGTAGCATAGCGACTTACCACCACCAGTTGGCATAACAGCTAATGTATTTTGTTTTGAAATAATCTTATCAATTGTCTGTTTTTGTCCCGGCCGGAATGTTTCATAACCAAAATATGTTTGCAGGACTTTTTCTTCTTGTTCAATCATCATGTTTATTCCCCTTTGCTTAATTTATATTAACATATTTTTAGTTGTAAAAAGAAACAACACTCCGACAAAATTTAACAAAGATTGGATAGTGGCAGGTATCAAAAAAAGAGGCTGGGGCAAAAGTATTTAAGTCAAAGTAAAATCCGAACTATGATTCAAATTCTTGAAAATGAATTCGAAGTAGTTCGGATTTTTTTGTTGCAGATTAGATATAAAATGCGAACTAGTGGTTGGGTGCAGTAACACCGCTACGGAAATACGCTTTGCGCACCAAGGGCGGCTGATGAGCCTCCTTGCTCCTACGTCGCTGCGTAGTCTCATCTAGGCCTCAGCTCCCACAGGAGTCTACGTGTATTTCCTCCGCTGTTGACTGGAGTAGGAATCGTTATAGAATGAATTTTGTGACAGCACTACACTAGTCCGGGTGAGCGGAGGGCGGTGACTCCTGCGGGAAAAGCAACAGCTGAAGACCCCGCAGGAAGCGTTTGGAAAAGGAAGGTCGACTAAAACCGTCCTTTGCGGACAACGTCGACATACCCCTCGCCGGGGCAAGGAAGCTGAAGCGTTGCCCGCGGAAAGCATCCGCCCGTAGCGACCCCGGACGGCGGGATAAGTTTAGAGATTATTCCAGCAGTTACTTCGCAATTTATATCAATTACGTACTAGATAAACCATTGATAATGAACGTTCCAAACAACTTATCCTGTTATTATTCGTCTTAAAGTGGAACGTTTTGTTATGTCCCAGCCTCTTAGCTTGAGTAAGAGGGTGCCAGGCTGCCTTTGAATAGGTATCCGATTATCCCGCCGATTATGGCTGGAACGAGCCATCCTAGTCCCAGTTCGAAAAATGGCAGGAATTCCATAGCGGATGTAACAGCTGGCATTTGTATTCCAAACGCAGTCAAACCGTCATACAATGAGACAACACCCGTCAAAAGAATCGCCCCGCGGTATACCGATTCAGCCCCATTAAATAACTTTTGAGTAAAAGTAAGCAAAATTAGAACAATAGCAATTGGATAAATAAATACAAGTACTGGTACAGAGACACTAATAATCGTGTTTAATCCTTGATTTGCAGTCAGGTAACTGGCAACTGTTACAAGCAGAATAATCCAATTGTACGAAAAACGAGTTATTTTGGTGAAAAACTGCCCGCATGCTACAACAAGACCAACTGATGTAGTAAAGCATGCTAAAGCGACGATAACCCCAAGCAGTAGGGCACCAAAACTGCCAAACATAAGATTCGCAGCACTTGATAAAATATCGCCACCGTTGGTATAGTTTCCATTAGTTGCCATTTTGGCGCCGATCCAGCCAATCGAACCATATACCGTTATAAGTCCAATTCCGGTTACAATCCCTGCCTTTAAGGTAGATTTTACAAGTTCTTTTTGTGATGAAATGCCACGTTCTTTGAATGCATTCACAACGATAATACCAAATGCTAATGCTGCGATTGCGTCCATTGTCAGATAACCTTCGACAAAGCCGGTAAAGAATGGTGATGCAGCATATTTTTCAGTCGGTCCTGTCATAGGGCTATCCAATAGCAAGAAACCTCCGACACAAAGGGCGACAATAGCAATAAGTAAAACAGGTGTTAAATATTGCCCAATCCGATCAACCATTTTGGATGGATTTCGGCTAACAATATATACTAATAGAAAGAAAATAGTAGTAAATAAAAACAAAGAAAGTGTTGAAGTATCCGCGAAAGGCTCGACACTCATTTCATAAGCTACAGTTGAAGCACGAGGTATTCCGAAAAACGGTCCGATTGCTAAATAAACAACTGAAGTGAAAATAATTCCGAACATCGGATGTACACGATCAGCAAGTTCCCTTGCATCGTTTTTTACAAACGAAATAGCAGTTACAGCAAGTATCGGCAGACCTACGCCAGTGATAACAAAGCCAGCAATGGCCGCCCAATAAGAGGTGCCTGAATCAATTCCCAATGTTGGGGGATAGATTAGGTTTCCTGCTCCAAAGAATAATGCGAATAACATAAAGCCAATGATAAATGTATCTCTATTCATATGTTTCGTTCCCTTCTTCTACGATGTTGTGTCATGCCGGAAAGATTACTTTAATTATGTAATAGTTCAGATAATTCGACTTCTTAACTCCCAAAAAAATGTGGTGAAAAATTCAAAAAATAGCTTAAAGCAGAATAATTCTAACAAGCCAGGAAACCGCTGTCAATGTATTATATGAGTTAGTTCTAACATTTCTGTGAAACATAACTAAAGGAACTTGAGGATTGTACTATCGCGAGCTCTCGAATTAAAATTGTTTACATTCAATCATTACACATTTAAAATAACTTATTATTGACTTATTATCGAAAATTTAAGTTAGGGGGTCTGATATGGTTGTAACTTTACTACCCGAAATTATGCTTATAGGTCTTTTAGGGATTGGCTCTCAGTGGGTTGCTTGGCGCTTTCGAATGCCAGCAATTGTTGTAATGTCCATTACTGGTCTATTGGTAGGTCCGATATTTGGATTTATGAATCCCGAAGAAGATTTTGGAAATTTATATAAACCTATTATTTCTGTAGCTGTAGCAATTATCCTTTTCGAGGGAAGTTTGAATTTGAGTTTCAAGGAAATTCGGGGACTGGGACGCCCGGTATTCCGGATTTCAACAGTAGGGGCATTTATTGCTTGGATTCTTGGGTCGCTGACTGCTCACTATATAGCCGGTTTGTCGTGGGCTGTCGCATTTGTTATTGGCGGGCTGTTTATTGTGACAGGTCCAACCGTTATTATGCCACTGCTGCGCCAGTCAAAATTGAAGCCAAGACCTGCGAAAATCCTGAAATGGGAAGGTATTATTGTTGATCCAATAGGTGCATTGCTCGCCGTTTTTGCTTTTGAAATTATTGCCTTCCTGACTTCTGCTAATCCGGATGGTTCAGCATTGCTATTATTCTTCGCAGCTTCTGTGTTTGCTGCAATATTAGGCTGGGCATGTGGCCGAGGAATGGGCTGGATGTTCGAGACGGGAAATATTCCGGAGTTTTTAAAATCACCGGCTATTTTCATCGTTGTCATATTTTGTTTTACACTGGCAGATGAGGTTATGCATGAGACAGGGTTACTCGCTGTTACAGCTATGGGTATGACGTTGGCGAATATCGGAATAAGTTCAGTCGCAGACATGCGCCACTTTAAGGAAAACATATCGATATTATTAATTTCCGCAATATTTATCATGCTTACGGCTTCATTACAGGTAGAAACATTACTGCAAGTGCTTGATCCAAATATTATTGGTTATGTGATATTAATGATGTTCGTGGTTCGTCCGATATCCATTTTCCTATCAACATTTGGCACAGACTTATCGTTAAACGAAAAATTACTGCTTGGGTGGATTGCTCCAAGGGGAATTGTTGCGCTAACTGTCTCCAGCTATTTTGCTTCTATTTTGGGTGAAGCAGGGTATGAGGATGCATCCATTATTACGACACTTACCTTCGCATTAGTATTTTTTACCGTTATAGCACATGGCTTTACAATACGCTGGACGGCAAGAAAGCTGCACCTTTCAATGGAGGGAAGACCTGGTACATTAATTGTAGGCAGTAATAAGTTTACGATAAATCTCGCTAAATCACTTAAAAAACAGAAAGCACCAGTCATTATTGTGGATTCATCATGGGAACGATTAAAATTGGCCCGTGAAGCGGGAATAGCCTTTTATCATGGAGAAATGCTGTCCGAGCAAACGGAATACCACTTAGATACAATTCCTTATGATTATTTAATTGCAGCAACTGACTTCCACTCGTATAATGCACTTGTCTGTACAACGTTCATCCCAGAATATGGTCGGACGAATGTATTTAAAATTAGCCCCTATAACCTGGTTGATAGTGATGTGAACAGTACTGTTGATAAAGTTGGCGGAAGAATATTGTTTAAAGAGGATGTATCAAAAGAAGAATTAACGAATAAAATCTCAAGTCACTATAAATTTCGTCAGACCGCAATAACTGACCAATATAGGTATAAACAATATTTAGAAGAAAAAGAAGATGAATCAATTCTTCTGTATATTATTAAGCCATCTGGTCAAATCAAGTTTTACTCAGAAGAAATGAGAGTAACACCAGAGAACGGAGACACAGTAGTCAGTCTCACGCCACCAGTAAAAGAAATTAAAAAAATACGTGAACGAATTGAAAATCAACGCAATGGAAATGAGAATGGAAACGGGCATGAAAGTGAAAAATGAGGAGATACCTCTTCCCGATTAATGTTGAATGTATTAGCTAAAAAACAGGGCTGTCAGAAAGTTATTCTGTCAGCCCTGTTTTTATAGGCAGTCGACCCATTAAGGCATGCAAGGGGTTCTAAGAAAGCATTTTTTCTAATTACTTCATTTCTTCCAGTTTAAGATTAAATTCAGCGAGTTCTTTTTCAATCTGAATTAGTCTCTTTTCACCGGCTGCTGTATTGACACTAAATGATGTTGCTTTTTCCAGATCCCCTTGAATACGAATATAGTCAGACTTCAATTCTGCAATTTCCGCTTCAATTTCTTTTTTTGTCATGAATATCACTCCTAGGTAATAGTTTAGCTGAAATGGTCTTTACAAAACAAGAAATTAAGTTACTATTATGTAAATAAAAGGGGGGTTCTGTATGGATATTAAGTTCGAAGTTTCTCTCGCAAATTATAAAAAAAGTATTGAGTCGCTGCTGATGGAAAGGGAAGTATCTAATAACCTGATGCTCGGAATACTCAATCGGCTTGCCAATGATAGTGATTCCTATAAAGAAGGCTTTCATTTAGGACTGGTCGAGCAAAATGGTGAAACAATCTACGCATTTATGAAGACTTCAACGAACAACTGGATACTTGCTGACGTCGGTAATGTACATAATAATGTTATCCGTCAGGTCGCAGCATTTCTATATAATAGTAATGTTGTTGTTCCTGGGGTATTGGGGCCCACTGAGAAAGCGGAGATTTTTAAGGATGAATGGGAGAAGTTAACGAAAACCCAGGCGACTATCGAGATGAAGCAGTTAATATATCAGCTGGAACAAGTGAATAAAATTTCAGAGACCAAAGGGGAACTGCATGAAGCTAAACCTAAAGACCGTCCACTCGTGAAAAAATGGCTGATGCAATTTGGTGTAGCAGCAAGTGAGCATATTTCAGAGGAAAATGCTGATCAAATGGCTCATTCGTTTATAAGTAATCGAACGCTTTATTTTTGGATGGAAGAGGGTAAACCGGTTTCCATGGTTAATCGCTCACGAAAAACCAAGAATGGTGCAACGCTCAATGCAGTTTTTACCCCGGATGAATATAAGCGAAATGGATATGCAACAGCTGCTGTAGCGAAATTAACAGAAAAACTTCTTAAAGATGGCTTTAAGTTCTGCAGCTTATATACGGACCAGGCCAATTTAACATCCAACAGTATTTATAAAAAAATAGGCTATTACGAAGTAGCCACCTCTATTGTATATACATTTAACAATAAGCAGCATTCGTAAATTTTTGTGGCTGGTTAACCCTTGAAAATGTACGACATAGCATAGAAAAGAATTTAAGTGCTATGTCACCGCTGTGGAAATACATTTCGCGCACCTCAGAACGGCTGGCGAGCCTCCTGTGAGACAGCGATTCCTAAGAGACCCCACAGCGAGCGTCATTTGCGAGCGAGGTAGACTAAGTGCTCCAAATCCTGTGGCAACGTCTGCACTAGCACGTCCTATGAGTTGGAGGCTCGTGGTGAGACTTAGGTGCGCGAGTATATTCCAGTTACGAGGTCGGAGAGCAATGCTAAATAATATGAATTGGATACCCATAGTCCGTGTGTCAAAAACAACAATAGTACTAGAAGAAACAAAAGAGAGGCTGGGACATAACTAAAAAAACTTTACTTTAAAGACGAATAATAACAGGATAGGTTGTTTAGAACGTTCATAATCAATGGTTAAATCTAATACGTAATTTCTATAAATTGCGAATTAACTGCTGGAGTAAACTTTATAAACTCTGGTCCCGCCGTCCGGGATTGCTACGGGCGGATGCTTTCTTTCCGCGGGCATGACCTCATTAGTTGCTCTGCGGGGTCTTCGGAACGTGCTATTCCCTCTGGAGTCACCACCCAAAGTTCACCCGGACTAGTGTATCTGTCACACATTTATTCTATAGCGATTCCCACTCCAGTCAACAGCGGAGGAAATAGACGGAGACTCCTGTGGGAGCTGAGGCCTAGATTTGACTACGCAGCGACGTAGGAGCAAGGAGGCTCATCAGCCGCCCTTGGTGCGCGAGTGTATTTCCGAAGCGGTGTCATAGCACTCAGCTTTTTTCTAGGTTACGTCGCATTAATCTGCAACAAAAAATCCGAACTAATTCAAATTCTATATCAAGAACTTGAATCATAGTTCGGATTTTACTTAGACTAAATACTTTTTTCCACGCTACTTTTTACATAAACAAACCCTATTAAATTAATGCGTCATCACGGTTTGTTTTTGATTCCTGGTATGTTTTATAAAAATGCACGATGATTGTTTTCACCACTGCATAGAACGGTACTACAAAAAGAATTCCCAGAAAACCGGCAATGCTCCCAGCCGCAAGAATTAAGGTGATAACAGTTAATGGATGAAGCTTTAATGCACGTCCCATCACATTCGGTGATACAAAGTTACCTTCGATTTGCTGTGCAATAACCATCACAACTGCTACCCATACACCTGTCATCGGGTCCTGGAAAAAGCCAACGATGATAGCGGGAATAACTGCAAGAAATGGCCCGAGAAACGGGATAACACACATAATCATACCGAATAATGCTAGTGTTAACGCATATTCCAGGTGAATTATTAAATACCCTATGAATAATAAGACACCAATACAAAAGCTGACAATCAACTGACCTTGGATGTATGAAGTTAATGCATCATCAATTTTGTGCATTAAAGCACGTAAGTTTTCAGCCTTTTTCTTTTCAAAAATTTGTGTCATAAACGGTGCAAATCTTTCGCCGTCCTTTAACATGAAAAAAAGGAAGAACGGTACAAGTACTAATGCAAAGACAAATCCAATTAGCTGACTGACAAACCCAAATATAAATGACATCGCAGATTCAATGTGCGATTGTATGTTTGAAATAAAATTATCAATGGTGGTATTTACTTCTGGCGGAATCAGATTTTGGTTGGCCTGCCAATATGTTATGATATCTTCTGCACCAGAAACCATTTTAGGTATATTATCAATCAGGTTTGTGAATTGCTTTTGAGCAATTGGTGCAATATAAGTGGAAATTAAAAATCCAAGTAAAATTAAGAGAAGAAATACAATAATTATCGAAAATACACGATTAATTTTATAATTCTCTAAGAAATGCATGACTGGCTTTGTTAAATAAAAGAGTATACCAGCGCCGACGACAGGTATGGCAACAGCACCCATATATTTAAAGATAGGATCAAAAATAAAATTAGTGGCAGATATTAGTAAGATTAATAGAAAGATAAGTATAAGCATCGTTAATGTTTGAAACCATCGTTTTTCGAGCACCATTATCACAACTTTCTTTTTTATAATTCATTTTTTTCTATTTTAACTGTTTTTGCCAATAATAGGAAGCTTCCTTCATTATTTTCACCTTAAACAGCTACGAATAAACGTAAATTTTCATAGAGAAATAGAATATAGGCACAAAGTATGCTAGAATTTGAGCAAATGCAGTCGTTATGAAAAGGGGGATACACCTTATGGATAATTGGGAAGCAGCATATGAAAAGTGGAGATCATTTCAGTATCTTGAACCATCGTTAAAAAAAGAGCTGGAAAATATAAAGGATAATAAAACGTTAGAAGATGCGTTTTACAAGGAATTAACTTTCGGTACTGGTGGTATGCGTGGCGTGCTTGGACCTGGTATTAACCGTATGAATATCTATACAGTTCGAAAAGCCGTTAATGGTCTTGTTAATTACTTAAAGGTAAATTGTGTGAATGTTAGGGACCGGGGTGTAGTAGTCTCCTATGATTCCAGGTATATGTCGAAGGAATTTGCACTGGAAACAGCAAAGGTGCTCGGTGATTTTGGCATTAAAGCATATGTCTTTAATGCATTGCACCCGACGCCATTGCTGTCGTTTGCTGTGCGATACCTTGGAACAGTTGCTGGTGTTATGATCACAGCTAGCCATAACCCGCCTGAATATAATGGGTTTAAAGTATACAATGAGGATGGTGGACAGATCACTCCAGATGAAGCAAGTGATATAACTGCCGCCATTCAGGAAGCCGGAGATGAACTGACAATTCCGTACATGGAAGAAAAAGATCTGGATGAAAAAGAATTACTCACATGGATTGGCAGTGAAATTGATAATGCTTATTTGGAACGCTTAGAGCAAATTTCCAATTTGAGTGAGGATGAGCGTAAGCAGGATAAAGACCTGCAAATCGTATTCACGCCATTACACGGAACAGCTTATGATTTAGTGATGAAAGGACTGCATCAATTGAACTTTAACAATGTAGAAGTTGTTAAGGAACAAGCTGATCCAGATCCGGAATTTTCAACTGTTGCGTCACCTAACCCGGAGGAACACCAGGCATTTAGTATGGCTATTGAGCTTGGGAAACAGTCGGATGCTGATATTCTGATTGGCACAGATCCTGATGCGGACCGATTAGGTGTTGCTGTCAGAAATGATGCCGGAGAATATAATGTTCTCACTGGAAACCAGTTGGGGTCATTATTATTGGACTATATTCTGTCCCATAGTGAACAGGCATTACTGGCAAATGGCCGTATGTTAAAAACAATTGTAACATCAGAGCTAGGCCGGAAAATTGCCGATTATTATGGTGTTAAGACAATTGATACATTAACTGGTTTTAAATTTATTGGTGAAAAAATCCGCCAGTTTGATGCAACAGGCGAGACGTTTGTATTCGGTTATGAAGAAAGCTATGGCTACTTAATTAGCAGTTTTGCGCGGGATAAAGACGCTGTCCAGGCAGCGGTATTCGCAAGTGAAATGGCTTATTTTTGGAAAAAACAAGGGAAAACGCTGCATGATGCGTTAAATGAACTCTATGATAGACATGGTTATTACCTGGAAGGGATGTCTTCCTTAACATTAAAAGGTAAAGAAGGCTCTGAAAGAATCGCTGCCATTATGAAAACCTTTCGAGAAGAGCCACTTGCTGAAATAGCAGGTATACAGGTTGAGCAGATTGAGGATTATGATTCTGGCGAGAGAACTATAGTAGGAAGTGAGCAATCGACTGAACAAATTGATCTGCCACAAGAAAACGTAGTTAAATATAAACTGGAAAAAGATAGCTGGGTCTGTTTACGACCATCCGGAACCGAACCGAAGATTAAATGTTATTTTGGGGTGTGCGGATCTAGTAAACAGGAAAGCAGTGATCGCCTGGTAGCAATGAAGGCATATATGGATAATAGAATCAGTCAGATGTAGGAATATTTTTTGGTGAAACGGGTATTGTATAACAAACAATACATTTAATGGTAAAGCCAGGAACTGATTTCATTAGTTGACATTTAACGAAAAAAAGGGTTAAATATAAGTAACTTAATATTCCTGAAGGGGAGTAGCTGGACAATTATAGCCGTCATTTCGAGATTATATCTCCGGCGTAATTGGCAACGTGCGTTGTTAGCGAGACCTTTACCACTAAACGGTAAGGGTCTTTTTTAATGGTCCTTACCTGTTGGTGGGGACCATTTTTTTGAAGGAGAGATTTAATTGGATATACAGTTATTAATTGAATATTTATGGGTATTAGTCATATTAATCGGTCTTGAAGGTCTTTTAGCTGCAGATAATGCACTAGTTTTAGCAATAATGGTGAAACACTTACCTCCAAAAAAACGTAAGAAAGCCTTATTTTACGGATTAGCAGGGGCTTTTGTATTACGGTTTGGCTCACTATTCATTATCTCGTTCCTTGTAGATGTATGGCAAGTACAAGCATTAGGTGCAGCATACTTGTTGTTCATATCGATCAAGCATTTGTATGACAAACTCTGGTCTAATAAAGAAGAAAAGAAACCAAAAGAGTCAGGCAGTGGTTTTTGGATGACGGTTGTAAAGGTTGAATTTGCTGACTTGGCATTTGCGGTTGACTCTATTCTGGCAGCAGTGGCACTTGCGGTCGCTTTACCACCAACGGATTGGCCGAGTGTAGGTAGTCTTGACGGTGGACAGTTCGCTGTAGTGCTTGCTGGTGGTATGATTGGTCTAATCATTATGCGATTCGCAGCCAATGTATTCGTTGATCTACTGAATAAACGGCCTGGCCTTGAAATAGCTGCATTTGTTATTGTCGGTTGGGTAGGTGTGAAACTAGGATTAATTGTACTTGCACATCCTGATATTGCTTGGATTCCACATGACTTCCCGCACTCAACATTATGGAAACTGATATTCTACGCAGTATTAGTTGCGATTGCAGCTGCCGGGTGGTTTATGTCAGGTAAGAAAAAGGTAGAAGAAAAAGAGTAATTTCATAAAGGAGTGTTTTTAATGCCTGTACAAATGAAGCGAATTTATGAAGAAACCGGAACAACTGATGGTATACGTGTTTTGGTAGATCGTGTCTGGCCACGGGGGATATCAAAAGAAGATGCTCATCTGGATCATTGGATGAAAGAAGTCGGCCCATCAAACGATTTACGTAAATGGTTCGGACATGACCCCGACAAATATGACACATTTAAAAAGAAATATAAAGAAGAGCTTGAAAATGGTGATCAGCAGGAAGAACTCCAAAAACTAAAAGATTTAACAAAACAGCATAATAAAAACCTGACATTATTATTTGCAGCTAAAGATGAACAATATAATCAGGCACGCGTTTTAAAAGAAATATTAGACCGATAATAGGCGAAGAGGCCGGGACAAAAGTGTTTTAGTCAAAGTAAAATCCGAACTATGATTCAATATTCTTAAATAGAATTCGAATCAGTTCGGATTTATTTTTGTTGCAGATTAGATATAAAGTTCGAACTAACTGCTAGAATAATAAACTTGTCCCTCTGTCCGGAGTCGCTACGGGCGGATGCTTTCCGCGGGCACGGCCTCAGTCTCCTCGAGAAGACCACTCTGCGGGGCCTTCGGACACGTGCTGTTCCCGCAGGAGTCACCGCCCTCCGCTCACCCGGACTAGTTTAGCTTTCACACTATTATTCTATAGCGATTCCTATTCCAGTCAACAGCGGAGGAAATACACGTAGACTCCTGTGGGAGCTGAGGCCTAGATGAGACTACGCAGCGACGTAGGAGCAAGAAGGCTCATCAGCCGTCCACGGAAAGCGAAGTGTATTTCCGGAGCGGTATAATAGCACTCAAACTTGTTAAAAGTTACTGCGCAGTTTATATCAACTACGTATTAGATCCAATCATTGAAAATGAACGTTCTAAACATCATATCCTGTAATTATTCGTCTTTAAAGTGGAATGTTTTAGTTCCTTTCCAGCCTCTTTATTGTTAAGTTTTTGTAAATTTAACTGCCTTCATGCGGTAAATATGTTATTTTAATAGAAAGAAATTTGGGAAGGAGGGAACGAGGTCTGTGATGAAGAAACTAACAGAAATTTTAAGTGCTTCGTTAAAGCTGGGACTTACTTCTTTTGGAGGCCCCGTTGCACACCTGGGGTATTTTAAAGAAGAATACATTGACAAGCGAAAATGGCTTGATGACAAGACATATGCTGATGTAATCGCCTTGTGTCAATTTCTTCCTGGTCCTGCTAGCAGTCAGGTAGGGATTGCCATCGGTATGATGCGTGGCGGCTTCCTGGGAGGCGTAGTGTCATGGCTTGGTTTTACAATACCATCCGTTATCGTCCTTGTATTATTTGCACTTTTATATCAGACATATTCACTGGAAGGAGCCGCCTGGATCGGAAGCTTGAAAATTGTAGCGGTGGCAGTTGTCGCCCATGCTGTAATTGGCCTCGGCAAAAAGTTAACACCCGATCAGCCAAGAATAGCAGTGGCATTAATTGCAGCCATGGTTATGCTGTTATTCCCATCAGCAATTGTACAAGTATCCGTAATTATTGGAGCGGCCATAACAGGGTATTTCCTTTTTTCCAAGCAAGCTGAATCAAAGGTGCAGTCTTTTTCTGTTTCCGTTACAAAAAAACAAGGGATTGCTTCAATAGCTATTTTAGTTTTATTATTAATCTTTCTGCCAATTCTTTCGCAAACTACTTCGAACATCTATCTTTCTATTTTCGATACATTCTTTCGTGTTGGAGCTATCGTTTTTGGTGGGGGTCATGTTGTACTTCCATTGCTGGAGCAAGAAGTTGTTCCGAATGGCCTATTATCCAGTAGTGAATTCTTGGCAGGGTACGGTATGGCTCAAGCGGTTCCAGGACCTTTATTCACATTCGCAAGTTATTTAGGAACGATGATTAGTGGGGTTACCGGCGCTATTGTTGCAACGATTGCTATCTTTCTACCGTCATTCCTATTAATTGTTGGCGCTCTTCCCTTTTTAAGTGAATTACGAAAACGTTCAAGTTTTCAAGGGATTCTAACTGGTGTCAATGCAAGTGTGGTTGGGATTTTACTTGCAGCACTCTATGACCCTGTTTTCACGAGTTCAATTAATAACGGAGCTGACTTCGGACTTGCCGCAATCTTGTTCGGCCTTCTTCATTTCTGGAAAACACCTGCGTGGCTAATCGTAATTATTGGTGTTATAGTTGGAACTGGTATAAGTTATATTCTTTAAACTTGAGGTGATTCGATGGCTGAGCATCATTTTCAATTAAAAGCAGATTGGCCTGGTGGACGGAATAGCACAGGTTCAATTGAAGCAGGAAACTTGCAAACGAAAATATCTATTCCACCTGAAATGGATGGTCCTGGAGTAGGGACAAACCCCGACGAGATGCTGTTAGGTGCAGCTGCAACATGCTATCTGATAACATTAGCGGCAATGATTGAACGGACACAACTTCCGTTAAAGGAAATGGGATTAGAATCAGAAGGCATTGTTGACGTGACAAATGGCGTCATTACTTATAAAAAAATCATCCACAAGCCAACAGTTGTATTACAGGAAAATGCAGAGGAAATGGATTATAAGAAACTGCATAAGCTAGTTGAAAAAGCAGAAGCAAGCTGTATGATATCACGAGCTTTAAAAGGTAATGTTGAAATAGAATTACAGGCAGATATAACGTAACAAGGCCGCATTTTGTGGCCTTGTTATTTTTATGCAGTTGAAGTTTTGGGAATGAAGTCGTAGTTCTTTGAAGCCTATAATCAACAAATCTAGCAAACTGTTCTTCCATGTATTTACAATTAATTACCTATCATTGTATATTATTAAGCATACTATTTCCATCGGAATTATATAAATAAATAGTGTCATTTCTTTATGTTGGATCATATAATGATGCCATAGCATAAAGTAAATAATTTCAAAAAGGAGGGAATTACCGTGGACTTAGCATATATTTTAGTGAACATAGCGGCTTTAGCAGCAATCATTGGACTTCTTATATACATGCAAAAGAAACATTTTTCATTTAGTAAACGCGTGTTTACAGGTTTGGGACTTGGTATTATTCTTGGTGCTATTTTGCAATCCATCTATGGCACAGGGTCAGAAGTGTTATCGCAAACGACCGAGTGGTATAACATTGTTGGCAGGGGATACATCAGCTTATTAATGATGATTGTTGTGCCATTGGTTATGGTCTCAATTATCCAATCGATTATTAACTTGGAAAAAGGGTCTGAACTTGGAAAAATGGCAGGATGGATTATTGGTATTTTGGTAGGAACTGCGATGATTGCAGCACTTGTAGGGATAGGTAGTGCCGCAATATTTGATTTGAATGCAAGTGAAATTGAGGCAGGTCAGGCAGAAACCGATCGAGGAACAATGTTGGAATCAAGGCTAGGTGACGTGGAAGGTCTGTCTACACCTGAAAAAATTCTAAGCTTTATTCCATCAAACATATTCCTGGATATGACGCAGCAACGGTCTACATCTGTAATTGCAGTTGTAATATTCTCGATAATTATTGGTATCGCTGTTCTCGGTTTGCGACGTAAAAATCCGGAACAGGCAGAGATGTTTACGAAAATAGTTAATTCAATATATGCAGTGGTTATGAGAATTGTAACACTGGTTTTGCGGTTAACACCGTTTGGTATTCTCGCATTAATGGCAAATACAGTAGCCAATACAGATATTGCTGGCATTATGGAGCTGGGAAAGTTTGTTATTGCTTCATATGTGGCACTGGCTGTCATGTTTATCATCCATCTTGTCATGGTAGGCGTATTCGGATTGAATCCAATGACATACCTGAGAAAAGTGTTGCCGGTACTTGGCTTTGCATTTACTTCCCGATCAAGCGCGGGGACAATTCCACTGAATATTCAGGCGCAGCGCAATTCACTTGGCGTTGACTCCGGGATTGCCAATATGTCTGCATCATTTGGTGCGACAATCGGGCAAAATGGTTGTGCTGGAATTTACCCGGCCATGTTAGCTGTCATGATTGCGCCATCTGTTGGGATTGATCCGTTTACACCGGGATTCATCACACAGTTAGTACTCATCATAGGTGTAAGTTCATTTGGGGTAGCAGGTGTCGGTGGTGGTGCAACATTCGCCGCATTGATTGTCCTTTCATCAATGGGTCTGCCAGTAGCGTTAGCCGGACTACTGATCTCCATTGAGGCACTAATCGACATGGGCCGTACAGCACTTAACGTAAATGATTCCATACTCTCAGGAACACTAACGTCACGTATAATGAAAAAATTAAACTTGAAAACCTTTAACGATAAAACAGCAATCGAACAGGACACATCACTATAGATTAAAAATAGTCACTCCGGTCTAGGGGCGACTATTTTTTGTTTATGTACCGAGTGTTACAAAGTTGCAAAACAGCCTCAACTCGAGCGAAGGGGCGCAACTCGCGCAACAGCACCTTAAACTCGCGCAACAGCAGCCCAAACTCGCGCAACAGCAGCCCAAACTCGCGCGACAGCACCTTAAACTCGCGCGACAGCAGCCCAAACTCGCGCAACAGCACCTTAAACTCGCGCAACACCAGCCCAAACTCGCGCAACAGCACCTTAAACTCGCGCAACACCAGCCCGAACTCGAGCGACAGCACCTTAAACTTGCGCAACAGCAGCTCCAACTCGCGCGACAGCACCTTAAACTCGCGCAACAGCAGCCCAAACTCGCGCAACAGCAGCCCGAACTCGCGCAACAGCAGCTCCAACTCGCGCAACAGCAGCCCAAACTCGCGCGACAGCACCTTAAACTCGCGCAACAGCAGCCCAAACTCGCGCAACAGCAGCCCAAACTCGCGCAACAGCAGCCCAAACTCGCGCAACAGCAGCCCAAACTCGCGCAACAGCAGCCC
>JBDNGJ010000295.1:0-3073 GCA_041689365.1 Virgibacillus sp. | reverse complement strand
GTAGACTCAATAGTAATTTTGCCTTTAACAATACCTTGGATTATTTTAGGGTTAGCTCTGTTATTGCTCATAAATGCTCTGGGTGTTAATAAAAATTTTCTAGTTCTATTGTTAGGGCACGTAGTAATATCATTTCCCTATGCAGCACTAGTCATTAAAGCTCGAATGCAAGAAATGAATTTTTCCATAAACGAAGCTTCAGCAAGTCTAGGAGCAAATGAATGGACGACATTTAGGGAGATTACATTACCACTCATATCACCTGCGATGTTGGCTGGAGGATTTTTGGCATTTATGATTTCATTTGATAACTTTATTATCTCTTATTTTCTAATTCCAATAGGGAGTACAGTTTTACCGGTTGAAATCTACTCATCTATTAAGTTTGGTTTTACTCCTGAGATTAACGCAATATCTTCAATAATTATAATTATGACTTTGTTTATAATTTCAACAATCATACTTATCATGAAGTCATCATTGAAAAGTCTATTAAAATAAGGAGTGATCCCGTTGCCATTTTTAGTTTTAGAGAATATTGTTAAGAAGTTTGATGGGCAAACAGTTTTAAATAACATTAACATAGAAGTTGATAAAGGCTCTTTTTTATCCATTTTAGGTCCATCGGGGTGTGGGAAAACAACAACTTTAAGAGTTATTGCAGGTCTTGAGTCTTTAGACGAAGGAGATATTTTCGTAAGTGGCGATAAGATTAATAAACTGCCAACCTATAAAAGGAATATCGGAATAGTTTTTCAGGACTATGCCTTATTTCCACATATGTCGGTATGGGATAATATTGCTTATGGATTAAAGCAACGAAGAATGACTAGAGAAATTATTAAAATGGAAATAAAAAAAGTTATTGAACTTGTTCATTTACTTGGATTTGAAAATAGAAAACCGGCACAGCTATCAGGAGGTCAGAAACAACGTGTTGCTCTAGCAAGAGCATTAGTAATTAAACCAGATCTCTTATTATTGGATGAAAGTTTAAGCGCACTTGACAAGAAGCTACGAGTGGAGATGCAAGTAGAATTAAGAGAAATCCAGAAGCGAACAGGCATAACAACTGTCTTTATCACTCACGATCAAGAAGAAGCATTAACGTTATCAGATAAAATTGCAGTAATGAAAGATGGAGAAATAGTGCAAATTGATTCACCTAAAGAAGTCTATGAAAAACCTTGTAATAATTTTGTGGCTAATTTTTTGGGGCAATCCAATTGTTTTTCGGGTGATATTATTTTGAAAAATGATAATATATATAAGTTGAAACTTGAAAATAGTGAAATTATTACATTTAATCTAAATGAGAATTTAATGAAGAGTGGCCATTGCACCATAACTGTTAGACCTGAAAAGATGAAAATACATTCTAACAAACCTCATGTAAATGCCATAGAAGGTAAGATTCGATTTATAACGTATGCAGGAGATACAACTACTTATAGGGTTGAAGCACTCGGTATGGATATAAAAGTGCAACAGCAAAACGCTTCATCTTCAGATTCAACATTTGAAGTTGGCGAAAAGGTTTTTGTTGATTGGAATTCTAATGATTCTGTTGTTTTGCAGTAGGGGGAGGGCGTATGAATCATAAGACTAAAGTACTCGTTCTTGGCGGGGTTATTATTGATAATTATTATTTAGTGGAAAAATACGCTAATAAAGGTACAGACCAAATTATAAAAGAATCATTTAAAAGAATTGGTGGATGCGCAGTGAATGTGGCCTTTACTTTAAAAAACTTAAATGTATTGCCGTTAATCGTATCAAAAATAGGAAGCGGACCGAATGGAAATTTTGTTAAAGAATACCTTGATTCATACGATTTTTGTCAATCTTGTATTCAAATAGATGAAGAAAAAGACTCCGGGTTTAGTATTTGTATCATTGATTCGGCGGGAGAGAGAACATTTTATACTAAAAAGGGCTGCGAAGGGGATTTTACCGATAGTTTATTATTAGACAAAGCAACAAATGACATTGAATATATTTACTTGACTGGTTATTATTTACTTAATCATCAGGTTTTTGATTTATTATGTGCTAAGTTAACTAGATTAGTAAATAAAGGTGCGAAGCTAGTATTTGATCCAGGACCACTTATAGGTGAAGTTGATAATCAAACTCTAAAGAAAATATTATCTATAACAAATATTATAACTCCTAACCAAAAAGAGGCTATTATTATGGAAAAAAGACAAGGTATCTTAGATTTTAAAAAATGGGCATTTAAAAACTTTCCAATTGAAAAAATAGTATTAAAAAAGGGTGATGGTGGTGTTTCATTATACACAAAATACGCTGAACCAACTAATTATCGTTCTTATACTGTAGATACAATAGATACAACGGGGGCGGGAGACAGCTTTGCAGGTGGTGTATTGTATGGGGTAATTAACGGATTAAGTAACCGCGAAATTTTGATGTACGCACAAGCATGTGGTGCTCTAACGACAACCCATATGGGTCCGCATTTATCATTTACACTAAAGGATATTAAAAACCTGATTAATAAGGAAGGTGACTCCATTGTTAGATAAAGCTTATGGATGTCTAATTGGTGCCGCTGTAGGAGATGCTATGGGAATGCCAGCATCTTTTCTGACAGCGAATGAAATTAAAGAATCATATGGAAAAATAACTGATTTTGTAAAACCTGGTATTCTTCAAGTGGCCCATGGAGAATTGCGACAAGGAGAAATCACCGATGATACAGAGGAATCAATCATTATTTCTAATGTTCTCATTGATGCAAAAGGATTTGATACTGAGCTTTTTATTAAATATATGAGAAGATGGGCCATTAAAAATAATATGCTTAACTCGACTGTAATTGGACCAAGTACAAGGAAATTCCTTGAAACGATAATAAATGGCGAGGATTATTTAGAATCTGGGAAATTAGGTGATACAAATGGAGGGGCAATTGTGTTTGGCAAGTAAAAAGTACACAAAATGGCGGTGAATTTGTACATAACCCCCTACCAGTCTAAATTATCCATTTTATCAATTTATTTACAGTGAATTTCAGGCAAGATCCACTCCTGTTAGAATGGATCAAATC
>JBDNGJ010000294.1:0-34094 GCA_041689365.1 Virgibacillus sp. | reverse complement strand
TTTCATTTCCTCCTCATGTTTTTTAGCTGATCACATGAAGAGGTTAATAGATTTTTGGATGACTGGCAAGGCTTTTTTAGCGAAAATGCTTATGTACTTTTACACCGCCAAACTATGTATTTTTATTATGCCATAAACAGTTAAGCTATCTGGCAGTTATTATTGAATAGAGAAAGGCTGATTGCTCAGTAAGACAGTGATAAAATTAGCTTCTATTACCTTCCAAATTACCTAACTTTGTAAATTAGACTTCCTTAACGTTTCCATTGGTGATTCTTGCGACAATCGCAGGTAAAAAACATGACAGAAGTAATACATTTTAATGGCTTTAATCAGTTAATAGACTCATAGGTATATTTTTAAAAGTTTTTATTTTAAAGATGGAGAAAACGGGGTCAGACCCCTTACTAGATAAAATTCTTTTACCCAAAAAAACAGTGCCTTCTCGCTGAAACGATTCAAACCGTTCCAGGCGACAGGCACTTTTCATAATAGTTATTATCTCATACTCGCATCTTCCCCGTGTATTTGCCGCACAATCTCTTTTTCTTTTTTTGGCGGATGAAGAAACAGTGCTAATATAAAGGCGGCGAATGCAAGGACCGTGCTTCCCATAAACGCCCATTCAAATCCGACAACTTGTGCTTGCTGGCCGGTTATCTCAGCTGAGACGGGTGCTTCTGGTTCAAAGCTTTTTGTCCCCATGGCAACCAGTGTCACCAATATGGCGGTACCAATTGATGCAGATATTTGCTGCAGGGTATTGGCCATCGCTGATCCGTGTGCATACCATTTTGGCGGAAGCTGGTTCAATGCGGATGTCATTACCGGCATTAGGGCAAAGGACAGACCGAACATCCGAATGGCATAGATAGTGGTCAAATAGGCGAATGACGTTTCAAGTGATAACTGTGTAAACATAAATGTCGTGACAGTCACAATACTAAGGCCAATTAACGCAAGCCATTTGGCACCAAATTTATCAAACAGCCGTCCGGTTATTGGTGACAAGATACCAATGACAATTGCCCCTGGAAGCAGCATTAATCCGGATTTAAGTGGTGAGAAATTCAGTACGTTTTGCATAAACAATGGCAGCAATGTTTCTGCTCCGATAAGGGAGACAAGAACTGTCATCGTGATAATAATCGCCAGGGTGAAAATCCGGAATTGAAAGACCCGGAATTCCAGCATTGGTGTATCCAGTACAATCTGGCGCCAGACGAATAGACTGATCACCACTACCCCGATGGCAATGGAACCAATAACGATACTGCTTCCCCAGCCACTTTCGGATGCAATACTGAAGCCATACAAAAATGAGCCGAAACCGACTGAAGATAGAATAATAGATAGTACATCAATTTTTGGCTTTCGAAGGTCGGTTACATTTTTTAAAAACAGTGCTGCGACAATCATCGTGACTGCGACAATCGGAAGCACGGTGATGAACAAAGAACGCCAGCTGTAATGCTCCAGCAACCAGCCGGATAGTGTTGGGCCAATCGCCGGGCCGAACGCAATAACAATTCCGATCATTCCCATTGCGGTACCGCGGCGTTCAACGGAAATAACCGCCAGCAATACTGTCATTAGAAGTGGCAGCATAATGCCGGATCCGGAAGCCTGTACAACACGCCCCAGTAATAGTACCGGATAAGCTGTAGCTATAGCTGCGATGGCAGTACCAGCACCGAATAAGCCAATCGCGGTTAAAAATAAGCCTCTCGTTGTAAATCGGTCAATTAGAAATGCTGAAATAGGTATCATAATTCCATTTGTCATTAAAAAGGCAGTTGTCATCCATTGCACTTCACCCTGGGAGATCGAAAATGCATTCTGAATGGTTGGCAGTGCTGTTGCTAGTAATGTTTCATTAATAATTCCCATAAATGCGCCGATCAGCAAAGCAGTAATCATCAATGCTTTTTGTTTCGGCGCTAAATTCCAGGAAGTTGCTGATTCGCTCATGATAAATCTCCTTTCCATACTTCCCAAACTGTCATCATGTTGGTTATTCGTGTTTTTAAATAGGAACGCCGGTGCAGTTGACCAAGCAGTGCATCGACCAGAAATTCCCTCGGATTGTCTTGTGTGATTTCTTCTATTAACAAGTCGATTGTCTGTAAATCTTTTTCCGGCGCGTCACTTTTAATCAGTTCTGACCGTAATGTATTTAAGTCACTCTTGATGCTTTCTATCATGGAGACAGGCGAATTGCTGTCAGTAGATTTTGGCAGCATTGGCGAAAGATTTTCATCATTTTCTACGATTGCCTTCAGACGTTCGCCTATAAAATCACCCAGCCTGTCCAGTGGCAGGGCGGGCCCTTTCCAAATAATCCACAGCAAGTAACTGTGAGTGATCCCTTCCATCATAACGGCCAAATCACTTAGATACACCTTGACCTTGGGACCGAACGCATCGATCAGTGCCTGTTTATGCCATTGGTGATGTGTCTCGCGTATCCGATTCAAAAATTCAGGTATTTTTCCTTCTTCATATGGAGGGAAATCCGTTATTAATGCAAAGAAAAAAGCTCTGTATTCAATTGATTTTTCCAGTTCAACGGTGATTTTCCGCTTCAATACCACTAGCGGTGACCGGTGAAAATCTTCAGCAAACCGGTCTGCTTCGTTGAACATGTCATCATAATAACGGTTAAGCAGTTCCAGGATCATACTTTCCTTGGAATCAAAGTGTTTATAAAATGCGCCCTTTGATATATTACAGGCTTTCGTGATATCTGCGACGGAGGTAGTATTAAAACCGTTTTTCTGAAACAGCTGTACCGCCGCATCCAGTAGTTCCTCATGTCGTTGTGCCATTACCATCCTCCTGACGTTGACCCTGTGTTTACTTTTGGTAACTTTATAGTCATCAATACATAATAACAGCTTGGGTTTTCTGAAACAAGTAGAATACATGCGAGATTTTTACAGCTAAATAGATTAAATTTAATACCTATCCAGGAGATTAGAGAGTACATGGAAAAAAGGTTGTATGTTACAAAACGCTTTAATTAAGGCGGGTGTAGCGCCCTGAAGTTAGCGAGGTGAAGCTGTCATTTGAAAAAATATCATAATTAGTATAAAAATATATTGACAATTTTGAATAAACACACTAAAATTTTAGGTGTACTAGGAAAGCGCTAACATAACTTAATTATTGGCTTATTAAACTCATAAAGGTGTTACTAAAATTTTAGTGATGAGGAGGCAGAGGCTTTTCACCCATTTATTATTACGATAAAGGAGCGTGTCATACTGTGGCAACTACAGAGACTGAATTAATTCAGACAAGAATGATCCAGACGGGAGATTATAAGACACATATTATGGAAGGCGGAAACACGTCGTCTGATAGTATTATATTTTTACACGGAAGTGGTCCGGGGGTAAGTGCGAAGAGCAATTGGCAGCATGTGTTGCCTTCGTTTGTGAATAAATATCATGTCGTGGCACCGGATATGTATGGTTTTGGCCGTACCAATCATCCGGAGGTGCCACCTGAAAATGGCGTGAAATGGCTGCGGGCAAGGGTCAATCAGATTATTGCTTTAATGGACGAAATGAACATTGAAAAGGCTCATTTGGTGGGAAATTCCTTGGGTGGTGTGATATCACTGCATTTATTGATGCAGGCACCGGAGAGGTTTGACAAGGTTATTTTAATGGGAGCCGGTGGTGGCAAGTTCGAGCCGACACCAGAATTGATGAAGCTTCAGAACTTTCATAAAGACCCGGATCCTGTTTCTTTTGAGAACTTGCTGCGCTGGTTCTTGTATGATGATAGCATTTTGGAAAGTGAAATCAAGCAAATAGTTGATGAGAGACTTGAGTTATTTTTAAAACCAGAAGTTCGCAAGTCATATGAGGCAACATTCAATAATGCGACAATTTCAGATATAAGTGTGCCGCCATCTGCCTTGAGACGCATGAAAAATGACTTCCTGCTGATTCATGGTAAAGATGACCGGTTCGTTCCACTTGAAAGCAGTCTATACATGATGGATTATCTGCCGAATGGTCAACTGCATGTGTTGGGACGCTGCGGGCATTGGGCGCAAATAGAACAAAGGAACAGGTTCATTAAATTAACGAAGGAATTTCTGAATAACGCCCTTTAAAGATCATACGCAACGATTATATGCTGCTGGAAGATAAAGTTATTTGGCAGATGTATATAGAAAATACGGAAATGATAGGTGTAGCCGATGAAAAAAGAACAAGCTTATAAGTATTTAAAAGAACAAATATTGAATGGTACCTGGGATACAGAAACAGCAATCAATGTCAGCGATATTACATCAATGCTGAATATTAGCCGCACGCCTATTAATAAGGCTCTGAGAAAATTGGAGCATGAAGGTTATCTGAATATCATCCCGCAGGTCGGCGTATTTGTGAAGCGTCCGAATGAACAGGAAGTTTATGAAAAGATGCTTGTCAGTGCAACGATTGATTCACTAATGACATCACAGGCAACCTTTCATATCAGTGATGACAAGTTAGATGACTTGGAAGATCTGCTGTATCAGATGGAGGATGAATCCGTATCGCATGAGGAGTATGCCAGATTGAATGTTGTCTTCCATACGACGATTATATATGCTTCCGGGTTGACTTATGTGATCGATATCGCTCAGGAATTATGGGACTATTTAAACTATGTAAGCAGTCCGGATGAATTGTTTTCAGGTAAATCACGCAAACAATCCCAGTCTGAACATTGGATTATTTACTTTGCCTTGCGAGATGGTGACAGCAGTACAGTCAAAACGGTGATGGAACGGCATATGCTGCGCGTGGCGGAATCTTCTAAAAAGAAGTTGCTGCAGGTGGTTCCAGATAAAACTTAAGGAGGATTTTTTGTGACACAAGAAACGATGACAAAACGTGAAGAATTGGTTAAAAAGGCCAACAGTCTTATTCCGGCATTGCGGGAACGAGCAGAAGAAACGGAAGAACTTGGCCGGATGCCGGATGCAACAATTGAGGATTTGAAAAGGGAAGGTATTATTAATGTGTTCCAGCCTGAGATGTACGGTGGCTACCAGCAAAATATGCGTACATTCACAGAAGTGGTGACCGAAATTTCACGGGGTAATGGTTCTGCGGGATGGTTCGTATCACTGACTAATATCAGGGGCTATATGGCATCTTATGCATTTGGAAAGCAAGCATTAGATGAGATTTTCGCGAAGGAAGATGCGATTCTGGCTGGCAATTTTAAACCGATTAAAATAGACGTTGAACGTTCTGATGGCGGTTATCTGATTAAAGAAGCACAGTGGCCGTTTGTGTCAGGATCGTTGCATGCGGACTGGCTATACTTCGGGGTGCCGATACAGGGCGAAGATGAAGAAGAGGAGATGGCGATTATTATCGTTCCTCGTGAAGAGGCCACTATACTTGATGATTGGAATGTCATGGGCTTGAAGGGAACTGCCAGCAATAGTGCGCGGTTAGAGAACGTTTTTGTGCCAGATCACCGTGTTTCATTGGACCGTCTCGCAAATAAGGGACATTATACAGCCGAGGAGCTTAAAGATATACCGGTCTACAAGACACCGTTTGTACCAGCCCTGACGTTATCCATAGTGGCACCGGCATTGGGAATGGCCCAGGCTGCGATGGATATCCATATGGAGCGGGTTAGCCGGGCAGGCATTGGCAATACATTTTATACAAAACAAAGGGAAGCACCTGTAACACACCTTCAGATTGCTGAAGCACAACTGAAGATTGATTCAGCTGAACTTCATTTATATCGTGCTGTTGATTTACTAGATTCATTTGCGGAGAAAGGTGAATCTATGGGTGTGCATGATACGGTTAAAGTTAAGGCTGATTTCGGGTACGTCAATAAATTATGTAAAGAAGCTATTGATTTATTAGTGGCAGGTGCAGGGTCTGTTTTTGCTTATTATAAAAATCCGCTTCAAAGAGTTTACCGTGATTATATGGCGCTGCATCTTCATGGATTCATCACGCCTTCAAGCCTGATGGAAACATACGGACGCGTGCTGTGTAACCAAGAGCCGAATACGTATTTTCTGTAAGTCTTGTAAGTTAGCGATTTAATTTAATTAAATGAAAGCGTTTTAATAGGAGGGTTTCAATGAGTTTACCAGAGATTGCAAAGTTAGGTCATGTTGGCTTGGTAACGACTGACCTGGAAAAATCGCTTGTCTTCTTTAAAGACATAGTAGGACTTGAGGAAACAGAACGGGAAAATGGCACTGTATATCTCCGGGCATGGGGAGATTTTGAACATCATACGCTTTCACTGCGCTCAGGAGATGAGGCGCGTGTCGATCATATTGCCTGGAAAGCGAAAAGAGAGCAGGATGTTGAAAAATTCGCTGAGTTGCTGCAATTTGCCGGTACTGATGTGGAATGGGTAGCAGCTGGTGAGGAAAAGGGACAAGGTGAAGCGATTCGCTTCCAATTGCCAAGCGAGCACACATTTGAAATTTACTTCAAAATGGACAAAACAGCGCCGGATGAGGAAAGGCGTTCTGTGTTAAAAAATCAGACATATCAGTCATGGCGTAAAGGTGTGTCACCACGGCGTATTGATCATGTGAATCTTCTGTCGTCAGTGGATGCCAAAGACATTACCGATTATTTAATGGATAAACTCGGCTTTAACTTACGTGAGTATATTAAAATATCAGATGAATCGTATGGGGGCAGCTGGTTGAGTGTGACGAATCTCGTTCATGACATTGCCGTCAGTTATGACCCTGCGTCACCGACACCGAATCAAATTCATCACCTGGCTTACTGGCTTGATGATGCACAGGATTTGTTGCGTGCGGCTGATATTTTAACAGAACATGGTCTGACATTTAAAGGTCCAGGCAAGCATGGTATTTCGCAGGCAATGTATATTTATGTGCAAGACCCTGGCAGTGGTTTAAGAATTGAACTGTTTACTGGTGGTTATCTGATCTTTGAACCGGACTGGGAGCCAATCGAATGGTCTTTAGATGAAATGGAGGTCGGATTCACTTATTGGGGCGACCAAATGGACAATAAACCAGAAAATAACCCAACCATTAAAGCATAAATCGGTTTGGTCAGTTTATGTAGGCTGTTACTGATGAATTGGCCCACCTAAGACTGAAGAAAAATTCGAGGATGCAAATACTACTTGGGCTGGATAATTGGAAGCTTTCCGTCAAAGAGGGGTTGCGAGTAGCTATAACAGCCCACTATTGCGAAAGAGATTGAGATAGAGGACTGGGAAAGCAAAAAATTAGTATTTGAAAACGATAATAATTTAAAGGTTTATGCTTTCTATGTCAAGAATCCGCCGTGGGATGAGGCAAAATCGGTTTCGCTAACGCTCACCGTTTTTTCATTATCTCCTGCGGTTCAGTCCAGTCCGTACATTGTTAATCGGGCGCTTACGATTTGTTCCTTCTTGACCATTGGACTTTGTGTGGAAAGGGGATTTTAAATGAGAAGCCATGCATCGGAAGAACAACGCGATAAGGATGATTACATGAAAAAATTCTTATCGACGACGGCTGCTTTTGGTCTGTTGCGACGTGAATTAATTGAGAATTTAGGTATAAACAGGGTGAGAGGGTTTCTTTTCCGTTATGGCTGGCGATTGGGTGCGAGTGATGCGAAAGCGGCCATGGCAGAGAACAAGTCGATTGATTATTTAATCAGACAAGCCTCTGTCTTGCATTTGAGCACTGGGCAGGTTGGCGATATTCAATCAGAAAGGCAGATTGAAGTGGAAGATGATGGTGAGATAACGTTCATTAATGGGAAAGGGAGGTGGATTGATTCATTCGAGGCACATGAGCATATGAAGCACCACGGCAAGGCCGATACCCCAGCCTGTCATACATTGACAGGTTATGCAAATGGATACATGTCAGTGATCACCAATACAAAGATTTTTGTCAAGGAGACCAGCTGTATTGCCAAAGGTGATGAGGAATGTATATTTGAGACTAGGCTGTTGGCAGACTGGGGCGATGCAATAGAAGAAGATTTAGCCTATTTTGATGAGGAGCGTATTGTTGATGAACTTGAATACTCATATGAACAGCTGTTGGAGGAGCGGAACTACATTACAAAAGTCTCCAGCTTTCATAAAGAAATAACACAAAGTGTATCGAATGGAAGCAACCTGCAGGATATTGCCAATAATGTTAATAAATCACTGCAGATACCAATTACGATTGAGGATTCCGGTTTCCAGAATATCGCGTATGCCGGGATGGCTGAAGAAGAACATCGGCGGCTAAATGAGGATTTCAAGGAGCATTTGACCATCAATGATAATCGGAAGCACAAAAGACTACCGTTGTTTGGAGAAACCACAAGGTTAGAGGCGTCTTGTCAAAAACGGTTGATCACCCCGATTATGGTGCAGAGAAAGATAATCGGCTATTGTACATTTATTTATTTGCATGACCAGGTGGAATCAAAACACGGGGATGTTCAGTTGATCAACAGTGCCGCCAATGCTGTGTCTCTGATTCTTTTAAATGAAAAAACCAGTTTTGAGGCGCTGGAAGAGATTAAAGGTAATCTGTTAGAGCGTATTCTTGTCGGCGATTACGATTCTGAGGAAGAAATCATTAACCGAGGCCGTTATATGGGTGTTGATTTTAAAGCACCGTATTATATTGCCATCATGAGAAATAGTGATGTGTCATTGACCGAAAAAAGCCTGCAAGACCAGAATGAACAGGTGTTGGACACGATTGCCAAATACTTGGATTTACATGGGATCAATGTGCTGGTTGGTCAATATGAGAACCGTATTGTCATGTACATTCCTGAGATGCAGGCGGATGAAAGTGGCATATCAGTACTTATTCAAAAGCTGTATGACCATGTTCGGAATACCTCCCTGTCATGTGATTATAAAATTGGTGTAAGCACGAAGGGGCACGCATTAGAGGACATCAGGGAAACGCTGGAGAAAGCTCTTATTGCCATCAGAATGTCAAATAAACATGCTATTATGCATTATAGTGAACTTGGCATCCTGGGTGTTTTAATCAATTCCAATAATGTGGAGATGATTAAAGACATGGCGGAGAAAGAATTGGGGCCAATATTTGAGGCTGACCGGACAAAACAGAATGATTTATTGAATACGCTGCATGTGTTCCTGTCCAATGGCGGCAATCTGCATCAAACGATGGAGGATCTTGCCCTGTCTATGAGCGGTCTGACATACAGAAAGAATAAAATTGAAAAATTGCTTAATAAGGATTTACGGGACCCGTCGCAAAGTTATCAGCTTCTGCTTATTTTGGATTCGCTGACTGCCCTGGAAGAATTGACTTATAACCCCGCAGAAGGTGCACGGTACAAGGGTCGAGAATGAAACTGGTGATAAATTATTTAGAAGCATAAAAAATTGAATTAATTTTATTGTAGAATGATTCAGCTTATCTCCTTACAATAAAATCTCAAGTTAAACACATAAAAGCGCCGTAAGTACTGATATAATAGTATCTTCGGCGCCTTTTTTATGTCTTAAAACAGCGTACTATTTCCCTTTCTCTGTTTGTTTAAGAATTTTTTTATATTTTTATGGGTAACTATTTCAAAATCGGTTCTAAAGCCAAATGCATCATGTAAAGAATCCGGAATTTTTGATACAGGTATATAAAGGTATGTAGTCTTCTCCATCCAATTCTATCATTTTCCCTCCTCTAATCAATTTGATAAAAAATAGTACGGAATAGTACCCAAAAATGTTAAATGAATTTTGACAAAAATATAAGCCTACATTGGCTTACAATCAATTTATATTAAATTACACATCAAACTTCGGGGTGCACGGTACAAGGGTTGCGAATAAAACTGGTGATAATTATTTAAAAACACAAAAAATTGAATTATTTTTATTGTAGAATGATTCAGCTTATCTCCTTACAATGTAATTAAGAAGTCAAAGTTTCATTACTTCTAGAATTGTTAGCGCTTTCTGAATCGTAGTGACGCTTGACTATAATGTAAGATACTTTTAAGGAGGAATTAAGATGGAGGATCGTCAATTTCGATATGCGATGGGGAAATTTGCAACAGGTGTTAATGTGATTGCGACAGAAGTCGATGGCGAAATACATGGGATGACCGCGAATGCATTTATGTCCGTGTCAATGGATCCAAAACTGGTTCTCATTTCAATAAAAGAAGATGCTCAAATGCTTGAGAAGATAAAAATGAGTAAGAATTTTTCCGTGAATATACTGGCGTCTGAACAACAAGACTTATCCAAGACGTTTGCAGGTCAGATTGATAGTAATGCGTCGGTGACGTTTAATTATCTTGATGGGAAACCGGTGTTGCCAAATGCTCTGGCACAGATTACGTGTGACGTTACCAGTGAATATGTAGAAGGAGATCACACACTTTTTATCGGCAAAGTAACCGATATAAAACTTGAAGACGGCGACCCATTAATTTTTAACTGTGGCCGCTACCGATCACTGGAAGAAGAAAGGGTCAATTCCGTCTCATAAATTCAGTCAAATGAGTCAAAGGGGAATCATCAAATGGAAACCGTTTATTTAAATTCAACAAACCTGGACTACTGGAAAAATAAAGCCACTTCAAATGTTATGGCGCTTGGATTTTTTGATGGTATTCATAAAGGCCATCAAAAAGTCATCCGTACCGCGGTGAAAAAAGCAAAGGAAAAAGGTGTGTCCGTGTCGGTGATGAGTTTTTTTCCGCATCCTAAAACGGTACTGTCAAAAGGGGCACCGACCTTTGACTATATCATGCCACTTAAGGAGAAAGGAAAAGTTCTTGAACGCCTTGGCGTTGATACGTTTTATATTGTGACATTTGATAAAACATTTGCATCCTTATCCCCGGAAGTTTATGTGTCTAATTATTTAATTGACTTTGGGGTGGAGCATGCTGTTGCCGGGTATGACTTTTCTTATGGGAAATTTGGTGCTGGCCATATTGACCGGCTGAAGGATGACTCGAACGGAAGTATAGACGTGACTAAAGTGTCCAAGGTGGATTACCAAGGTGAGAAGATCAGTTCCACGTGGGTCCGTCAGATGCTGTTATCGGGTGATATAGAAGACCTGCCGAACATTCTGGGCAGGTCTTATGAACTGGCATGCAAATGGGATGGCGCTGCCTTACAACCACTGCCTTATTATACAGTTCCGGCAGCAGGCTGCTATTCAGTTACCATCCATACCGGATATGGAGCGGTGCAGGCAAACGTTGTTGTATCTGAGAATCGTGATGCTGTTTACCCTAGAGAGCCTCTGGGGCCGGACCACCTAGGCACTAACTACGTAACAATTGCGTGGCATTACCGCGTCCAAGCTGGTGCGGCCTACGCCTATTCACTATAATCATATTTAATTGCCAAGGAGAATGCTGATGGATATTCAAAGCGCTGCGTCCGCACTGATAAGGGCGGAAACGTCAAAAAAAACAATTGAACCGTTTACCTCTACAGAGACTGTTTCTGTTGATGAGGCGTACAAGATACAGCTGGAAATCATACGCCGAAAAAGAGAAGATGGTGCTGTGATTGTTGGGAAAAAGATTGGCCTCACGAGCGAGGCGATGCAGGAAATGCTGCAAGTTAACAAGCCGGATTATGGCCATCTATTAGGTGACATGATATATGATCAGGAATCAGTCATTTCTCTTAATAAATTTATACAGCCAAAAATAGAGTTCGAGATTGCATTTGTGCTTAATAAAGATCTGCAAGGGCCTGGCGTAACGGTTGATGATGTTCGCGATGCGACCGATTATGTTATTCCGGCGATAGAAATCATTGATAGCCGCGTAAGAGATTGGCAGATTCAGTTTGAAGATACGGTTGCTGATAACGGCTCATCTGCGGGAGCTGTTTTTGGAAAAGGTACCCGGCAGCTTCATGATATTGATTTGCCACGAACGGAGATGACGGTTTATAAAAACGGATCATTCTTGGATGCTGCAACTGGGGCCGCTGTCATGGGTGACCCCGTCAAGGCGGTGGCCTGGCTTGCCAATGAAGTTGGTAACTATGGCATATCACTGAAGACAGGTGAAACAATCTTGGCAGGTGCGTTGTCAAAGGCGGTTCCCTTTGAAGCTGGTGATCAGTTTGAAGCCGTATTTGCAAATCTCGGAACAGTTAAAGCATCATTTTAACAGTTAATAAGGCGCAGTCTGCGCTTTAGTTTGAAGGGAGTTATAGGATGAAAACGTATCGAGTTGGAATTATTGGTTCTGGTAATATCGGAACCGATTTAATGTATAAAATTGAGCAGTCAGAGTATTTGGAAATGAGTGTCATGATTGGGATTGACCCGGCATCAGAGGGGCTTCAACACGCAAGTGAACGCGGCTATAGAACGATAGATAATGGGATTGATGGCTATCTTGAACAGCCTGAACTTGCTGATATTTTATTTGATGCAACTACAGCTGGCGCACATAAAATCCACAATGAACGCCTGGGGGCGATTGGAAAAAGGGTCATTGATTTAACACCGGCTGCAATTGGCCCGTATGTTGTGCCACCGGTTAATTTACAGGAACATTTAAAAGAACCAGATGTCAATATGGTAACGTGCGGCGGCCAGGCAACCATTCCAATCGTCCATGCGATTAATCGTGTCTCATCTGTTTCCTATGCGGAAATTGTTGCAACGATTGCAAGTAAGAGTGCAGGTCCGGGTACACGGGCAAATATCGATGAATTCACCCGTACCACAGCAAAAGGGATTGAAAATGTTGGTGGAGCAGATAAAGGAAAGGCTATTATCATTTTAAATCCGGCCGAGCCGCCCATTATTATGCGCGATACCATTCATGCAATGGTTGAGGAAACAGGGAAGGAAACTGAAATCATCGAATCGATTAACGACATGGTTAAAGAAGTCCAGACGTATGTACCAGGCTACCGCTTAAGCGGTGAACCACAAATTGACGGGAATCAGATAAGTGTTTTTGCCGAAGTGGAAGGCGCGGGCGATTACTTTCCGCCTTATTCCGGAAACCTGGACATTATGACAGCTGCTGCAGCCAAAGTCGGTAATGAACTGGCAAAACAGTTGAATACAGCAACTATTAAGTAAGGAGGGAGCAAGATGACGAAACGGCATTTAGAGATAGTTGATGTGACACTTCGGGATGGAAGTCATGCAATGAAACATGCGTTTACCGAACAACATGTCAGAGAAACGGCGAGAGGTCTTGATCAGTCGGGGGTGCCTTACTTTGAAGTCACGCATGGTGATGGTCTGGGCGGCTCCTCTTTACAATATGGTCTATCCAAAACAAATGAACTGAAATTAATTGAAGCGGCCAAAGATGAATGTAAAAACGCGGAGGTATCGGTCCTTCTTTTGCCAGGAATCGGAACAAAAGATGATCTGGAAGATGCAGTGAAAGCCGGAGCAAGCATGGTTCGTGTCGCAACACATGTCACTGAAGCAGATATTGCGGAGCAGCATATTTCACTGGGACGGGAGTTAAATCTGAAAACAGTTGGATTTCTGATGATGGCGCATATGGCACCAACGGAAAAACTTGTAGAGCAGGCCAAAATATTTGAGCGTGCCGGTGCAGAAGTTGTCTATGTAACGGATTCGGCTGGAAATTTCCTGCCGCATGAAGTGTCCGAGCGGATTGCTGCCTTGAAGCGCAGTCTTTCATGTGAGATTGGATTTCACGGACATAATAACTTGTCAATGGCAGTGGCTAATACTGTCGCAGCGGTGGAGGCCGGGGCAACGTATGTAGATGGCAGTTTGCGCTGTCTTGGTGCGGGTAGTGGTAATACACAGACAGAGGTGATGGTAGCGGTACTGGAACGGATGGGTTACCAGACAGGTGTTGATTTATATCCGATTATAGACGTTGCCAATGACGTCGTTGCAGAATATATGCCACGTCCACAGGAGGTAACCGGAGCAAGTCTTATTATGGGGTACTCGGGTGTTTATTCAAGCTTCCTGCTTCATACACAGAAGGCAGCGGACAAATTTGGGGTAGATGAACGGGATATTCTGGTTGAACTTGGTAGGATGCAGGCAGTCGGCGGCCAGGAAGACTTAATCTATGATGTCGGCGCCCGGTTGGCAAACACATAGGAATTTTAGTGCCCGATAGATTTATAGTAAAAGGACATATAAGGGGGTATTACAATGGCATTACCGGAAATAGCAAAGTTGGGACATGTGGCGCTGGTGACAACCAATCTTGAAAAGTCATTATGGTTTTTTCGGGACGTTGTTGGGCTGGAAGTGACCGAAACGCAGGGGGACACGGTTTATCTGCGGGCGTGGGGCGATTTTGAACACCATACATTATCGCTGACATCTGGTGTGGAAGCGCGTGTTGATCATATTGGCTGGAAGGCAAAGAGACGTGAGGATGTTCATGAATTTGCCCAATTACTGGAAAAGACAGGTACGGATGTCAGGTGGGTGGAGGCTGAAGAGGAGGTAGGGCAAGGAAAGGCAATTCGTTTTAAACTGCCGACTGAGCATACATTTGAAATCTACTTTGACATGCAAAAACCATTAGCTGAAGCAGATAGGCGTTCCATCCTGAAAAATCAGACATACCAGTCCTGGCGCAAGGGTATTTCACCGAGAAGAATTGATCATGTCAATATTGCGACATCAATGGATGTAACAGACCTCCAAGCCTACCTAGCAGAACAGCTCGGTTTTAAATTGCGTGAATATGTAGGTGATGACGCCGAGCATATGAAGGGGGCATGGATGAGTGTTACTAATCTTGTACACGATGTTGCACTCACATCAAGGCCAGATGCGCCAACACCAAATCAATTTCATCACATATCTTATTGGTTGGACGATGCGCAGGATTTATTACGTGCAGCGGATATTTTAACAGAACACGGCATCAAATTTATTGGGCCGGGAAAGCACGGTATCACGCAGGCAATGTATGTGTATGTGATTGATCCTGGCAGTGGTTGTCGGCTGGAACTGTTCAGTGGTGGCTACCTGATTTTTGAACCGGACTGGGAGCCGGTCGCTTGGACAATGGAAGAGAGAAGCACAGGCAATACTTACTGGGGCGATACCGTACAAGATAAGCCAGAAAATAAACTGACCATTAAAGCTTAATATTTAACAAAAGCGTGGTGCGCCCGATTGGCGGCGTACGGAATGGACTTAATCGCTTGAGATAAAGATAACACGGTGAGAGTTGTCGTGCTAGTCGCCGGGCGCTAGAGCTGGATATAGCTAACGTTGTAACCAAAATAAATCTAGCAACTTTTTATACTTTCTTAGCGAGTTAAATATGTATCCGATTTTAAAACGATTAGGGGGTGAAAAAATTGGATCAATTCGATTTAATTGTTATTGGCGGTGGATTGGCTGGGTTATGTGCGGCTGTTGAAGCTGGGGAATGCGGTGCGCGGGTGCTGCTATTGGAAAAGGAAGATGACATCGGCGGCAGTTCCGTTTTAAGCGGGCGCTATATGGCATTTGCAAAGACGCCTATGCAAGCGGCACAAGGGATTGATGATTCAGCCGATAAACTTGTTGAGGACATGCTGGATGTCGGTGGCGGTGTCAATGATCGCAAGCTGGTTGAGGCTTATGGGAACCTGCAATTGGACACTTATAACTGGCTGGTTGATCATGGTGTTAAATTTCAGTCCATTCAGGCTGTCAGTGGCCATAGCGTTCCAAGAGGGCACACGATTGATTCACATCAGGCGATTCAAGCGTTGTACAAACGGGTCAAAGAACTGTCAAATGTCGACGTGAAATTAGCTGCACCGGCAGCACGCCTCTTAAGTGATGCCAGCGGGCGCATTAATCAGGTGGTTTATCAGGAGGAAAGGAAACACGTATATGTAGCAGCTGTGAACGGAATTATTCTCACTTCTGGCGGGTTTTCACAGAGTGAAGACATGTTAGGACACTTTGCACCGAACTTGAAACGGACGATTCGGATCGGTGGTAGGGGCAACACGGGTGATGGCCTGAAAATGGCATGGGAACATGGTGCTTGGGTTCAGGATCTCCCTTACCTAAGCGGCACGTATGGCTTTCATCCAACGGCAGATGGACCTGTGAAGTCACAGGGGCTGGCGTTTTATAAAGGTGGCATTATCATTAACCAAAAGGGTAAGCGCTTTGTCAATGAATCCCTTTCTTACAAACTATTAGGCCATGCGGCATTAAAACAGCCGGAGGATAAGACCTATCAGATATGGGATCAGTCGGTGATGGACGCTAGTATTCCGGGGGATAAACTTTATGACTTTGACAATCTGTTCAAACTTGGCCTTGTCTATAAGGCTGAGACACTGGAAGCACTAGCTGAACAGATTCACATATCGCCCCAAACGCTAAAAAACACGATTGCCACGTACAATCAGGATATACAGGACGGTACGGATGAATTTAAGAGAGATACATTAACACACCGCTATGGAAAGCCTATACCAATCAAGGAGGCACCTTTTTATGCTTTTGAGACGAAAGTGGCCATGCTCGCAACGTATGCAGGTCTTGCTGTGAATGATGCAGCTGAAGTGGTAAACTCGTTTGACGAAGTCATTCCGGGCCTTTATGCAGCGGGTGAGATTGCAGGTGGATTCCACGGAGCGGGCTATATGACAGGCAGTTCCCTCGGCAAGGCCGCCATTTTTGGCAGGGTATCGGCACAAACGGCCTTGGCCAAATCCAGTGTCGCGGGTATATAGCAACTGATTAAAATTTATAACTAGGAAGTGAATCGTATGAAAATATGGCATCAAAGCTTAACGAGTATCGACCGGGTCCCGCCATATCGGGATGCGATTAAAGACCATATTAAACAGGTTGCCCGGCCTGGTGTGGAAGTTGTCTTGCATGGGATGGACGAATCGACGTATCCGACGCATTATCCGGGCCATTTTATTACACATGCTTATCTACAAAATTTACATCGTGAACAGTTTGTCCGGGCAGCACTTATTGCGGAAAAGGCGGGCTATGACGCGATGTTTATAGCAACGATTCCGGATGTGGGATTAATGGAAGCGCGGACACTTGTTGATATGCCGGTAATCGGATATGGACAGGCTTCGTTTCATATGGCCTCAATGCTGGGAGACTGTATCGGTGTTGTTAATTTTCTAAAGCCACTGGCAGATGAACTCCGTCAAAATGCTACTAGATACGGATTGGGTGAGAAGCTTGGGCCGATTGTACCATTAGAAATTGGCTTCGATGCCGTACTCGATGGATTTACAGATCCTGAGCCAGTAATAGCATCGTTTAAAGAAGCTGCAAGGGACGCGATTGAAGAAGGTGCAGATGTTATTGTTCCTGGTGAGGGCCCGATGAATATTTTCCTAGCAAGACATGGCGTGTCAAGGATTGATGATGTCCCTGTGGTTGATTCATTTGCAACAGGGATCAAAATGTGTGAATCCTTATCTGATTTGCGAACGAATTCCGGCGTTTATATGACGCGACGTGGCTATTATCATGCAAAGCCCCCGGCAGAAGCTGTGGAAAGGCTGCGGGAAATGTATGGCCTTGAACCGGATCCGCACGAGGGTAGGGGCATTGTTGTAAAGGCTGAATCGAGATCGGAAACTATAGAATAAAGCTACTGCTAGTTAGGAGGAATGGGCTTGTCTTCACTATTTGATTTAACCGGCAACGTTGCATTGGTTACTGGTGCGGGTATAGGCGGATTAGGCGCTCAGTCAGCTATTGCCCTGGCACAGTCGGGGTGCAGCATTGTGGTGTCTGACCTGCCCTCCCGTGAGAAAGCGTTGCAGGATACCTTGCAAGAAGTGCGTAAATACACGAACGAAACGCTGTCAGTGACAATGGATATTACAAAGGAGAAAGACGTTGACCGTGTTGTTGAAGCCGTTATTAACACGTTCGGACGGATTGATATTCTGATGAATGCAGCCGGTGCCATGCTGCGAAAATCATCAATCGAAACAAGTCTTGAAGAGTGGCAGCATATTATTGATGTGAATCTGACAGGTACATGGCTAATGGCGCGCCGTGTGGGAAGCGAATTGATTAAACAGGAGCAGGGTAAGATCATTAATGTGTCATCACTTTATGCTAATATCGTAGGACCTCTGCCGGAACCGGCCTATTACGCTTCTAAATCCGGAATTGTCAACCTGACACGCGGGCTTGCTTCGGAATGGGGAAGACAGAATGTTCAAGTGAACTGTATCGCACCAGGTGTGTTCTATCCAACAAATATGACAAAACCATTAGCTGATCAGCCCGGACGTCTGGAGGAAATGGCTGAACGTACGCTCTTGGGTCGACTCGGGACACCAGAGGATATCAAGGGCGTCGTTGTGTTCCTTGGATCAAAAGCTTCTGACTATATGACAGGCCAGATGCTCACGGTAGACGGCGGCTGGAATGCCTGGTGACTTCGCTGATTTCTGGCTGGAAGTCGCTGAAACTATAAAAAATTAAAGAAATGGAGAAGATTAACATGACAAATACACATATTAAAACACGCTGGATGGGTCATTCCACCTGGGAGTTAACAACCTCAACTGGTAAAAGAATCGTGATCGATCCATGGTACACAGAAAATCCTAAAAACCCTGGTAACAGTGAGGACACAATGGCTGATTATGTCGTACTGACCCATGATCATTGGGACCACGTGAAAGACGTGCCAGCCTTTATTAAAAATGGTGCGAAAGTGATTACACAGCCGGAAGTGGAAAAGCGGATGGTGCAGGATGAGGGCGTTTCCGGTGAGTCGTTTGTCCGGATTAATATGGGTGGGACCGTTACCTTAGAAGATGATATTCAGGTGACGTTGTTCCATGCTTTCCACAGTTCTGACAGTGGCAGCCCGGGTGGAATTATTATCCGCTTTGGTGGTGTGACGATTATGAATACGGGTGATACGGCATTACATGGTGATTTGAAGTTGTATGGTCAGTTGTACAGACCAACGCTATTAATGCTGCCGATTGGGGATCGATTCACAATGGGAGTGTCAGATGCCGCCCAGGCAGTCTCTATGATTCAGCCGCAATACTGTGTGCCAATGCATTACAGTACATTTCCTGCCATTGAACAGGACCCGAACAAATTCGCAACAACCGTCAGTCACGAAGCACATAAAGTGAAATGCTGGATTCCCGAGCCGGGCGAAGAAAAAATGTGGTCAGCGGAACATAAAACGACATCTTCAGTTAAATAAGGAGGGCTAACCATGGCAAATTACGAGAATGAATTCGATTTTGATATTGTTGTTGTCGGATGTGGTGTTGCCGGAACGTCTGCAGCTCTGGCTGCCGCAGAATCTGCCAGTGATATGGACAGACCTCTAAGAATTGCTATGCTGGAACGGACATCTTTTGAAACAAGAGGGGGAAACTCTCGTGATACGGCAGCCTATCTTCGGATGGAGGATGAAACAAAGGTAGCTGAGAATTTTGTGGAGGAAATGATGGCTTTTTCAGGTGGCAGAAGTGATGAGAGCTATGTCAGCACACTTAGTGAAAAAGCTGGCGAGACGATTGCTTGGGTGAAGGATAAGGGCGTCGAATTTGACTACCTGCCGACACTTTTTCTGACAGCCAATCGTCCGCGTTTATTGCCGGTTGGCGGTGGCAGAGCCATTCTTGATCGACTTGCTAAAAGTGCGGAAAAGCTAAATGTAGAGATTGCTTATAATACAACTGCATGGCGCTTGGGCGTAGGTGACGACGGGACCGTGAATGAAATCTGGATCCGCGGAGAAGACGGAATAGCGAATAAGGTTAAAACGAGAGCAATCATTTTGGCTAATGGTGGCTTTCAGGGCAACGCTGAAATGTTAACTAAATATCTCGGCAAAGACGCCTATAAATTACCTGTCATAGCGGATGGCGGGTTAGCCAATAAAGGGGAAGGCATCAACATGGCCTTTGAAATTGGGGCAAAAAGCGCTGGCCAATTGGATTCATTTCATGCCGAGCCATCTGATCCACGCAGCAGTCGCGGAGACGCAGCGATTATGATGTATCCTTATGGTATTTTGGTTGATCAGTCAGGTAACCGCTTTGTTGATGAGGGTAAAGCCACAATCGATGAGCAGTACGAAGCTACTGCCAGGCGTATTTTTGATTTACCAGGGCATGTGGCCTATATGATTAGTGACCAGAAGATGTATACCATTAATAATTATGAAAATGCGTTGCAGACAGATAAGCAGCCTTTTGAGGCTGATACAATTGAAGAACTGGCTCAAAAAATAGATGTACCTGCTGGTCAATTAAGAAACACGGTTCAAGCGTATAATGACGCTGTCCAGCCAGGTACATTTAATTCAACCAAAAAGGATGGGAAACGCACAACAGGAGTGTACCCGGAGAAATCCAATTGGGCAATGACGTTAGACGATGCGCCATTTATTTGTTATCCGGTACAGTGCTCCAATGTGTTCACTTATGGAGGCGTGGCTACAGATAACAGGAGCCGCGTTCTGTCTCTCGATGATTATGCTATTCCAGGATTATATGCAGCCGGTGAGATAACTGGTCTCTATCACGGAAAATACCCTGGTGGCACGTCTGTCTTAAGAGGGTTAGTATTTGGGCGGATCGCTGGTGAGGAAGCAGCAGCATATATCAATAATCAAATAGCATCTGTTCGTTGAAGTTGAGAAGATTGATAGATGGCTGAACGGAAGGGAAATCGGACTCCCAATACCTTCCTGCATGTCAGCCGGTTTTAAAGGGGGTGGAGCAAAAGTGATTTTAATAAGGAGGATACGAATTAGCCAAAATTATGGCGTGCATATAACCTGCTTCGGAAATATACTTTGCGCACCTTAGGGCAGCTGGTAAGCCTCCGTAAAACCAGCATACTGAGTCGGGGCGGGAGGCTAACCTATGCGTTTTCTCCCGCAGGAGTCTATTGTTTGCACTTAAAGTTATCATTATGTCCCGGCCATGATTTGCGAGTGAATAAAGTCTAAGCAATGTTAACAGGAGGGATAAATATGACATGGATTGTGTCAGAGGAGAGCACCCAGGCTGAATTGTCCAATGCATTTAGAACGTTGATGAACGACACCTCACTATTGAAAATCCCCGGCGTTCACGATGGCATGGCAGCCCTGACAGCCAAAAAAGTAGGTTTTCAGGCGCTATATTTATCCGGAGCCGCCTATACAGCAAGCAGGGGAATGCCGGATTTGGGAATAATTCATTCGGAAGAAATCGCAACACGGGCACGCGACATTGTACGGGCAACCAATTTGCCTTTACTTGTTGATATTGATACCGGGTTCGGAGGTGTTTTAAATGTAGCCCGGACTGCCAAGGAAATGTCGGAAGCAAGGGTCGCAGCTGTACAGATTGAAGATCAGGATTTACCCAAAAAATGCGGGCACTTAAATGGCAAGAAGTTAGTATTAACTGCCGAGATGGTGCAGAAGATTAAGATGATTAAAGAAGTAGCACCTGAATTGGTGGTGGTCGCCCGGACAGATGCTAAAGCCGTAGAAGGGATAGATGCGATGATCGAGCGCATGCGGGCATATATTGATGCCGGGGCTGATGCCATTTTCACTGAGGCATTAACCACCGCAGACGAATTTAAAAGCGTCAGCAGTTTAATAGAATCACCGCTACTCGCTAATATGACTGAATTTGGAAAAACCCCTTATTATACAGCTGAAGAATTTGAAGAACTCGGTTACCAGATGGTGATTTATCCGGTTACATCATTGCGTGTGGCTGCCAAAGCATATGAAAAAGCCTTTAACGAGATTCTCACTAAAGGTACACAAAAAGACATACTGGAAGACATGCAAACACGTGAAGAACTTTATGAGACGATACTTTATTATGATTATGAGGATCTGGATAAGGCTATCGCAAAAACTGTTCTGCCGACATTATCAGACTAGTTGTGACAAGTGTTTATCGTAAATAAAAAATGGTTGAAAGGAAGATTCTTTTGGATAAGAACAACGTGTACGACACTGACATTGTTGTCGTTGGCGCAGGAAATGCTGCTATGTGTGCTGCTATCTCAGCTGCGGAGAATGGTGCCCGTGTGATAGTTCTTGAGAAATCGCCAGAAGCTGAAAAAGGCGGCAACAGTACCCATACACATGGGTCAATCCGTTTTGCATATAAAGGTGTGGATGATTTAAAAGAGATTATGCCAGACCTCTCACAGAAAGAAATCGATACCACAGATTTTGGTGCTTATACTACGGAGGACTTTTATGACGATATGGGTCGCGTGACACGTTACAGGACAGATCCGGATTTAGCATCGTTATTAACAGATGAGAGTTTCAAAACTATGAAATGGCTGCAATCGCATCACATACGCTTTGTCCCGATTTATGGACGCCAGGCTTTTAAAGTTGATGGTGTTTTTAAATTTTGGGGCGGTATGGTCGTTGAATCTGCTGGTGGTGGAAAAGGATTGATCGATGGATTGCATCAGGAAGCGGCGCGTTTAGGGGTCCGGATTTTATACAATACGATGGCAACCGCGATTCTCCATGATGATACCGGTGCAAGTGGTGTGGTATGTCAACGCGAAGGAAAAACAACTGAAATCCGTGCGACTTCAGTTATTTTGGCATCTGGCGGATTTCATGCGAATACCGAAATGCGCACCCGCTACTTAGGACCGAAGTGGGATATCGTGAAAGTAAGAGGAAGCCGTTTTAACACCGGCGATGGCATTCAGATGGGCTTGAAAATGGGTGCGATGCCACATGGTAATTGGTCTGGCGCCCATGCTGTCGGAGGTGATATGAATGCACCTGATTTTGCGGAGAATTTTCAGAAGCTTAGTTACCCATTCGGTATCATGATTAATGCCGAGGGCAAGCGTTTTGTTGATGAAGGTGCCGACTTTCGTAACTACACTTATGCCAAATACGGAAAAGCAATACTGGAACAGACGGAACAATTCGCGTGGCAAATTTTTGATCAAAAAGTCGTGCACCTTCTACGTGATGAATATAAGCAGAAATATGTCACAAAAGTGATGGGGACTACACTTGAAGAGTTGGCCGAAAAGCTTGAAGGTGTTGATGAAGATGCATTTTTGGAGACTGTAAAAGCGTATAATGACGCTACTGATCAGACAGTTGCTTTTAATCCAAATATCAAAGACGGACGCAGTACAAAAGGATTGAATGTGCCAAAATCCAATTGGGCCAACCCACTCGATGAAGGGCCTTATGAGGCATATGGTGTCACTTGTGGAATTACATTTACATACGGGGGATTGAAAATTAACACCAGGGCTGAAGTTCAGGATCTCCTGTCACAATCCATACCAGGATTATATGCTGCAGGAGAAGTTGCAGGTGGTTTATTCTATTTTAATTACCCGGGTGGTTCGGGATTAATGGCAGGATCTGTATTTGGCAAAATAGCAGGTGAAAATGCAGCACAATTTATAAAGGAAGAAACGCCCTTAACTAATCGCTAAGGAGATATAGCCAATAACTGGCCAAAATAGACGGACAACCAGTAAACATTACTTAAAGTCGTAACAAAATTGAAGAATATTTGTTGTAGATATTGCGTATTAAATATTCTAAAATTTCTATATAGTCAAATAACAAAATGATTTGGTCACAGTGTGAAGATGTGCGATCTGCACCACTTAGCGGACAACATCATGCACTAAAATGTTGGGAGGAGATTTCAAGTATGGCAAATAACAATCAGAAACTGATAAAAACGCATAACTTTGAAACATTTTTAAACCGTAGTGGCGAAGCGAATGCTGAGACAATCCTATTCTTGCATGGTTCTGGACCGGGGGTGTCTGCCTGGTCTAACTGGCGGTATCAGTTAGACGAGTGCAGTGACCGTTATCAATGTATTGCGCCTGATCTTTTAGGCTTTGGACAGAGTGGTCATCCCGATCCACTTCCAAGCAACAGACAAGGCTGGATGGATCATTGGGTGGAACAGATGATTGAACTGCTTGATGAACTGGGGCTTGAAAAGGTGCATTTAGTAGGCAATTCACTAGGTTGTTCTGTGTCAATGGAATTATTGATAAACTATCCTGAACGATTTGATAAGGTTGTCCTTATGGGACCTGGTGGAACGCCTAACACCAAGCTAACACCAGAACTGGCGCGTGCCAAAGGATTCTATGATAACCCGTCTGAGAAGAAAATGCGGCAAATTCTCAGCTGGTTCGTTTATGATGCCCGGTCACTTGCGTCTGACCTCGATTCTGTTGCTGAAATACGTTATCAGACAGCGATGAAGCCCGAAATACAGCGATCTAACGCATCAATTTTCTCAACATCTGCCGTCCCAGTTCCCGTGTCTGCACTCAGACGTATTGAACAAAATGTATTACTTGTACATGGGCGTGATGATAACGTCTGCTCGGTTGATTCAAGTCATTATTTATTTTCACATCTGTCACATGCGCAATTGCATATATACAGTGAATGTGGACACTGGACCCAAATCGAGCACCACGAGAGCTTCAGCAATCTGATTCAAGACTATTTTGCTAAGGCTATTTAGATAGAATAAAAGATTCAGGAAAATAGAGTAATGGGTTGTTCAATGGAATTGATGATTAATTGAACAACCTTAAAGATTTAATAGTACCATACTTTGTAAACGTTTTCATTAAATTATGAATGCAAGAGGTGATAAACATGTTGGGTGATATTAAATATGAGAATCAAGTGTTACAACAACTGTTAGAGGAAGCAAAAGAAATTGGTGAAATTGCAGAAAGCGAAGCAGAGGAAACAGAAAAAAATGGGACAGTTTCGGAGAATTTCATAGCTGTTTTTAAAAAAACACAGCTCCCTCATTTACTACTACCAAAACAGTATGGTGGACCTCAAATTAATTTGAGATCCTACTCGGAAATTGTTGAGACCGTGTCAAAATACAGTGTTTCTGCAGGATGGTTAACTTATTTATATACTATCCATAATGTATGGGCAGCATATTTACCTGAAAAAGGCAAAAACGAGATTATTAATCATGGAGGCTTACTGGCGGATATATTTTCTCCCGTTGGAAGAGCGGAACCGGATGGGGACGGTTTTAGGCTCACGGGCAAATACAATTTTGTGAGTGGTATTTTATATAGTGATTGGGTAGCGCTTGCTGCGTTTATGAAATTGCCAGGAGGTGAGGAGCCGGAGTTTTGTGCTTTTGCACTCCCTATAGAAGATGTCGAGGTCGTGGAGAACTGGAATACAATGGGACTGAGAGGGACGGGCAGTAATCAGGTAATTGCTGATAATGCTTATATACCGGAGCATCGTTTATTAAGACTTCAAGAAGCAGATAAAACAGGCAGGCCTCCTGAGGATAATGGCTACGATGCTGACTATCCATTTTATGATGTACCATTTTTTGCATCGTTTATGTCCGGTTTTAGCATGGTTGCATTAGGTGGTGCAAAACGTTTATTAGAGGAATTTAAAAATAGAACTGAAAAACGGGTGCGCTTACGCGGGCAAATTGCGAAAGAATCACGGCATCAAGGCGTCTTAGCCGAATTAAATCTTAAGTATTTCGAAGCGGAGGGTTTATTAAAGACCTATATCAGTATGTTGGAAAATTATGAAGTAACGGATGAAGATAAGCGTCCAGAATTTGCTGCACTGAGAGGAAGAATCGTCAAAATTTGTCAGGATATTGCGGTGAAGGTTTTAGCGACATTAGGAGGAAACGCCTTGTTCAGGGGTGATCCAGTAGAATTATTTGTACGTGACTTATTGGCTGTCTCGGCACATAGGTCAAATCTTTATGAGGATAATATCGAAAATTATGGCAAATCTTTATTCGGATTTGAGTCCAAATCACTCGGATAACGAGCGTTTTATTACACGTTGATTGAATTGTGTCACGTTAAACCTTGAAACACATTTATAAAGGGGGATATTTATGAGCGTTGTAAGGAAGCAAATGCTGGTAATGGTTTCTGTTTTCAGCATCTTACTATTAATGCTGAGTGCATGCGAGGGTTCTTCAGGGGAGGTAGAAGGGACAGAGTCTAGTAATGGTGAATCAATTGAACTGGTCGTGAACAGTTGGTTTGCAAGTGATGCTGATGTACCTAATAACGTTTGGAAGCCTTGGAAAAAGTATGTTGAAGAAAAGACAGATGGCAGGGTGGAAGTGAAAGTGCATTATAATGGTGCACTTGCAGGTTCGAACGAGATATTAGAAGGTGTGAAAAGTGGTATGTTCGATGTCGGTATGGCTCTGGCGATGTATTATGAGGATTCGCAGCTTTTTCCATTATCTATTGGTGATTTACCATTTGCCAATGGAGGGGATCCGGATAAAGATGCTGCCATCATTCAAGAATTCTCTAAACAATATGAGGATTCTATCTGGGAAGGTGTTATAAAAGTCGGTGTCGGCTCACCGCCCCCTAAATATATGTATGCGACTAGTCCGATTAATTCAGTAGACTTCTTAGAAGGTAAAAGTGTTCGTGTATCTAATGATCTGGAGGCAGAGCTTTTTAAAAGTATGGGGGGTACACCAACCGAAGTGGCTTTTGAAGAAGTCTACAATTCACTGGATAAGGGGATAATCGATTCCATGGTAAGTACACATGATGTGTATACCAATCTTCAATTAGTAGAAACTGCTCCGAACTTTTTAAATGTTCCCGTTAGTTTTGCCCAAGCAACCGCTGTCATGAATAAAGATTTTTTCAACTCACTGCCAGAAGACTTACAACAGCTATTTAAGGAGGATTTAAATCCTAAATGGGAAGAACTTTTCGAGGGAAATGCCCGGAAAGTAATGGCTAACGATTCAGAGGTTATTGAAATGGTGGAATCGAATGGCGGAAAGGTTACGTCATTTGAGGGTGAGGAATTGAGTGAATTCAAATCTTACGGCAAGCCTGTATGGGAATTCTGGGTAGAAAAGGCCAAAGAGAAAGGCTACCCAGGTGAAGAAATGATGGAAGAGTTTATAAAAATATCCCGAGAACATGATGTAAAGTTAGAGTTTTTAGATAGGTAAATAAATTTATATGAAAGTATGTACTGCTTGTTTAAGTGGTATGTGCTTTCATATATTTAAAGTTTAAGTTGGGTTATGGTGAAAATTAAATCGTGCTTGAGGGTGAGGTGGTTCGATGCGAGTGTTTTCCAAGTTGATTCTATTTTTGATGAGCGCTCTAAGGAATATTGGATTGATTAGTGTGGCGTTAGTAATGTTTATTATTACAGCAGGCGTTGTTTCTCGCTTGTTGGGAAATCCGATTTTGGGTGCTATTGAATTAGCAGAAATACTTCACTTGGTATTAATCATGTTCTCGTTTTCCTATACCCAAACATTAAGAGGACATATTTCAATAGGTTTACTTGTTGATCGTTTTCCCGAAAAAATTCAACGCATTTTTGATAATATCGCATATGTGTTGACTATTATTGTAAGTATGTTATTTAGTTACATTTTCTTGCAGATGTCAATGGATACAACAGAAACAACATTACTGTTAGCTTTTCCCCATAGTATTTTAAAGATTATTATTACCATTGGATTCTTTGGATGGGGGCTCGTATCTATTATTCAATTGCTAGAGAGTCTCATACCTTCAAGAAAAGAGGTGTCCAAAGATGTCTGATCCAATGGTCGGTGGCATTGTTATTTTGGTCATGTTCATACTGTTGGCAATCAGAGTACCTGTCGCAATTGCCATGGTTTTTCCGGCTCTAGTGGGAATATTATACCTGCAGGATTGGCAAGTTTTAGTCAATGTTGTAGATTTGACCATTACGAATAATAGCTTGGATTATTTAATGACGACGATAGCAATGTTTGTATTGATGGGCGAATTGATGAACACATCTGGCATTAGCAGTCAGTTATATGATTCATTTAAATATTGGTTTGGTAAATTTCGCGGCGGAATGGCGATTGCAACTGTTGCCGCTTCTTCTTTGTTTGCGGCCTCATCTGGATCAAGTATAGCTACCACAGCATCGATAGGAACAATCGCTTCCAAAGAAATGTTAAACAGTCATTACAGCAAGCCATTAACAAGCGGATCCATCCTTGCAGGCGGCACTTTAGGTATACTTATTCCACCAAGTACGTTTATGGTTTTATACGGTATTCTTTCTCAGCAACATATCGGGAAGTTATTAATAGCAGGTTTACTACCAGGTCTCTTATTAACTGTATTATACATTCTGACAATAGTAGTAATCGTTAGATTGAACCCAGAGTCTGCTCAAAAAGGTGAAGCGCATTATTCTTGGCAAGAACGCTTCAAAAGTTTGTCCAGCACGATTCCTATTTTTGTTTTATTTACGTTTGTTATCGGCGGGTTGTATATAGGACTTTTTGGTCCTACTGAGGCTGCTAGTATGGGGGCTTTTGGTGCTTTAGTAATTGCTGTTATTAAGAGGAGCTTGACTTTTAAAAAGGCTGTGGACGTCTTATCTAATACACTGAAAACAGTCGGTTTTATTTTTGCCATTCTGCTCTCTGCTTTAATTTTAAACAGCTTTATTGTTCAATCTGGATTACCCGCTCTGTTAAACAACTATTTATCTGGATTAGTAGTTGCGCCAGTTTTAATATTCATTATAGTCGTTTTAATGTATATTATTTTAGGTGCTTTTATGGATGCATTAGCAGCCATGTTGGTAACATTCCCGATCATTTTACCATTAATGGAAACGCTCGGATATGACTTAATTTGGTTTGGCGTTGTCATGTGCCTGTTGATGGAATTGGCGATGATAACACCGCCAATTGGCATGAATATATTTGTGTTGAAAGGGGTTGCCCCTGATTTAGGTGTAGGTAATCTTTATAAAGGTTCTATTACTTTTGTGATACCAATTATTGTTTTAATTACATTAATTTATATATTTCCAGAAATCGTATTATTTTTGCCGAGTAATTTGTAGCAGTCGAATTGATTGGAGGCTTTTGAGAGGGTGAATTAAAGTGTAATCAGACGTCAATGAAACAGTGGCGATGTTATGCCGTCTATTAAAGGAAAATAATCAGCGGCAGACATTACAATATGCAAAATCCAGTAAAATCCAGTATACCTTTTATGGTTTCATTTGCGATCGTCTATGGTGCCGTTGATTTGCTTCATTTAACGAAGGTTAGTTTCAAGGGATTCAAAAGTTTTAAATCTGGCCAAGTTTAAAAACACAAAGTGACTCCCCCGAACTTTCGCGGGGTGATATTAGCGTAGTCACTGATACGAGCGTGCAAAAACATATTGATAAACTGGACGTATCCTCAGAACTTGTAGAGAGAAAGTTTATTAAATGCTGCTGCTAATATACAGGTATTTCTAATCCTTTTGAGTATGGGAAACGATTGATAATAATCCTGATTATGATTTGTTAAAGGATTTACAATCGCTAATCATGAACATCCAATAAGTAAAAACCAATAAAAATTATTTGAGAAATTAAAAAATAAGCTGTTATTTCATCTAGAATAGTGAATGCCCATTTTATACAATAAATATAAAGATAACATTAATAAAAGGGGTGTGACGTATGGTGAGTGATGTATTGGACAGAAACAAAACAGATATTAATGACTTGATACGTGGGGCTAAAAATGTTGGAAAGATTGCGGAGTCGGAAGCACAGGTTGCGGACCACAACAAGACAGTTTCTGAAGATGTCGTTGAGGCCATAAAAGCGGCGAAATTATCGAAATTGTTACTTCCTAAGCAATACGGAGAGCCTCAAGTCGATTTAAAAGGTTATGCCAGAATTATACGGACAGTAGGAAGCTATAACATTTCTGCTGCGTGGCTGACGTATCTTTATTCCATTCATAATATGTTGGTAGCTCATCTTCCTAAAAAAGGGAAAGAAGAGGTTATTAATCAGGGCGGCTTAATAGCAGATATTTTTGCGCCTGTAGGCAAGGCTGAAAAAGATGGAGATGGTTTCCGTATAACTGGTACGTACAGTTTTGTAAGCGGTGTCTTGTATAGTGATTGGGTTGCACTTGCGTTAAAAATGAAGCTGGACGACAGTGAGGTTCCTGAACTATGTATGCTGATGATGCCAACATCTGAGGTTGAAATTGTAAAGAACTGGGATACATTAGGACTTAGAGGAACTGGCAGTAACCAGGTGGTTGCGGACAATGTTTATGTACCAAAACATCGATTGATACGGTTATCTGAAGCAGACCGTACAGGTAAACCACCTGAAGAATATGATGAAGATTATCCGTTATATGATGTTCCGCTCTTTTCAACATTTAGTATCGGATTTCCTATGGTAGCACTTGGAGGTGCAGAACGTCTGCTGGAAGAATTCAAAAAACGTACAGAGAAACGGGTGCGACTGGGAGGGAATGAAGCTAGTGATTCGCGCCATCAGGGTGTATTAGCTGACTTGACGATTATGTACTATGAAGCGGAAGGCTTATTGGATAAATACATCCAATTATTGGAGAATTATGATATGGATAAGGATGATAAACGAGGTGAATTTGCCGCGATAAGGTCAAAAATCACAAAGATTGCCTCAGACATTGCAGTTAAAGTCTTACTGACACTTGGCGGATTTTCCATGTTTAAAGGAGATCCGATTGAATTATTCGTCCGTGATCTATTAGCAGTCTGTACACATCGTTCTAATATGTATGAGGATTCCATTGAAGCCTTTGGCAAGTCACAATTTGGCTTTGATATAAATATCAATGGATAAAGCGACGTGCGCAGTGTACCAGATAAGAAGTTTTATAGAGGAAAAATTGTCGTATCCTATGTATAATAAGTTCTTTTAAAGTAATAAATGCTCCCCCTTTAGTAAATCAAATTTATTAGAGTGGGAGCATTTCATTTTTAGTATATTAACTTCACAGGTTCAAAATTCTCAAGAGAATCAACGCCCATATATACTGGTACAGCTAATCCTATCTTGGTACCTTAATAGCTTGGTCCTAAATCTACAAAACCCTCTTCACCTTATTACTAAGCACCAATCGTAAGACCATGTAGAAAGGGTAGCATCAGCATCACCGGTTGAAATTAACTCAAACAAAACAGCTGAATCAAGTGGCGTGACCGTTACGGTATATTCTTGTTGAGACAACACAATTTCAGCTATATATGTTGTAAATAATTCTGAATCCCAAGGACTTGAGACTAATTCCTATTGGATTACCATCTACTAGATTTACACCCCGTCCATTTTGCAACAGCTTCCTGATTATCTATCCACTGTTGTGCCAATGCATTCATTTCTAATTCTTTCTTCTTTTGCAGTCAGCAAGGCTGATTCTAAGTTCTGTCTTTTCTTAATATGTCACTGAAACGTGCTGAAGATGATAGTTACATAGAATTTTAAAAGATAGCTACCACGAGAATTCAAACTATCTTTAAAATGATATAATTGAAAAATCAAATAAACCAATATTCATGAAAGGGTGGATGTATCATGGCCAAACATAAGATCTATACAATGAGTGTCGCAAGTGTCTATCCCCATTATGTTACAAAGGCGGAGAAAAAAGGACGCACGAAAGCAGAAGTCGATGAAATTATCCGGTGGTTGACGGGATATAGCCAAGAAGCGTTAGAGGCGCAACTAGAAAAACAGACAGACTTTGAGACCTTCTTTGCGGAAGCTCCCCAACTGAATTCTTCACGGTCTTTAATCAAAGGTGTAATTTGCGGTGTCCGTGTGGAAGACATCAAAGAACCAACGATGCAGGAAATTCGCTATTTGGATAAAATGATCGATGAGCTAGCAAAGGGGAAAGCGATGGAGAAGATTTTGCGGAAGTAAAATTAACAAAGAAGACACTGGATGCAATTCATTAATATATGAATTGTATCCTTTTTGTTGATCGGTAATTTGAATAGGGGTAGTATTCCATTTTGGTTAAGCTTATTTCAAAATGGCTTTATTTACTCTGAATCAATATTATCTGAATTTTTATTGAATTCACAAAAATGGTGGTGTATTATAATTGGTAATACCAAAGCAATTAATGGAAATACCAAAGGGGATGTAAGACAATCAGATCTTCAAAGGAAATTGAAAAAGTAATTATCATTAAAATTCTTCAAGGGGAATATCCAGTTCATACCTCGATGCAGCCAGAAAGAGAACTTGCAGCTGCTTTTCATGTAGGCAGACCAACAATTAGGGAAGTTTTGCAGAAGTTGAATAGCTCTGGCTGGCTGACATTAAGGAAAGGGATGCCCGCGACAGTAAATGATTATTGGAAACAGGGGAACGTGCATACTATCGTTGATATTGTACAGACCCTTGATGAGATTCCAGATGAATTTGTACTTTACTTTTTGGAATTTCGTATTGGTATAACTGCACAATATGTTAAAGAAGCTGTCAGGAAACACCACCCAAAAGTAGTTGGTTTGCTTTCTCAAATGGATGACTTGCAGGACAAAGCGAAAGATTATGCTGAATATGACTGGAAATTGCAGAAGGAATTAGCAGCCCTGGCGGAAAATCCGATTTTTCTATTAACACTAAACAGTTTCGATGGTGCTTATATAGAAATGGCTATGCGCTATTTTTCATTTTCATTTTGCCGCGAAGCTTCGTCCAATTACTATAAAAGGCTTATGGCAGCGGGCTTAAAGGTAATTATCAGCAAGCAGAGAAAATTTCCCGGTCGATGATGGGGAAAAGTTATGCTTTATGGAAAAGTTATCTTTCGTTAGGTGTGCAGGTTGATAAGGAAATTTATTAGCAGTTAAGACAGTATAGATCCTTTCTTGCTGTGAAAAGCAACTATGGCTAGGCCATATTTTCTAAGAAGGAGAGTGGATTTCATGAAGAAGTATTTAAAAGAATTTTTCACATTTCCTGATGTTACCATTATGCTTGTGTTATTTATCCCGGTTATCATTTTTACATCAATGAATTTACTGCATTATGGAACTTGGATTGCAATTGTGATTGGTATGATTGGATATGCACTGAGCGAGTATATGATTCACCGGTATTTATTTCATATCAAAACACCAAAGAATCCTTTCTTATTAAAAATGATTAAGCGATTACATTATGATCACCATGTTGACCCCAGTGATTTGCGGTTACTGTTTCTGCCACTTTGGTTCAGTACCCCAAACTTTGTCATTAGCTCATCCGTTTTCTATCTGATTACGCAAAATTCCCAGCTTACAGTAGCTTTTCTGGCGGGAGTTATGGGTTATTTTCTTTATTATGAATGGAAGCATTATGTTGCTCATAAGCCGATAAAACCACGTACACAATTAGGAAGAACCATTAAAAAAACACACCTCTGGCACCATTTTAAAAATGAAAATTATTGGTATGGTGTTACACATACGACCGTTGATAAAACACTTGGCACATATAGGGATCACAAGTATGTTGAAAAAAGTGAAACAGCAAGAAATTTGGAAAAACGCAGCCGAAAGAACATTAACTAACCAGGTATTTTAGCTACTGATATTATCCTCCCATACAGATTAGTTCCGTTTCCCCTTACCAGAATTCCACTTCATCTAATTTAGCGAACATCCTGATTTACCACCTGACATGATTCAGTCATAATTTTCATAGAATAGCTGTTAGGCATGGCAGAATTGTTGTGTGTGATGCCGTTTAGCTGTATCGTAAAAGAGGAAGATGTAAGTAATGCAAAATTAGATGAAACAGGAGCTGGTTGATTTGCTCGGGCAACGATTTAGACATACAAAGCGTTATCGCGAAATTATAAATGTACTTATGAAAAATGGATTCAGTCATTTCCTGTTCCGTGTTGGCCTGGCAGATCGGGGACTGGCAGCAGGACAGGGCGCTGAAGAGATTGATCGAAACATGAAAAATGTTGGAAAGCGGCTGCGGCATGCACTGCAGGATCTGGGGCCATCGTTCATTAAACTCGGACAGATTGCCAGTACCCGCCATGATGCGCTGCCACGTGAAATAATAGAAGAATTGGAAAAGCTTCAGGATCATGCACGACTGATTCCGTTCGAACATGTGCGTTCTACAATAGAGTCAGAGCTTGAGGATGAACTCGGCAATCTGTTTGCACACGTGGATGCCGACCCGCTTGCGACAGCGTCAATCGGACAAGTACACACTGCCAGGCTTTTTAGTGGCGAG
>JBDNGJ010000293.1:0-1271 GCA_041689365.1 Virgibacillus sp. | reverse complement strand
TAGACTTAACAAGTTTGCCAGATTATTTAAGAGAGCGATGTGTATCACACTAGGACACAACATGGCAGGTAGTTGTTGCAAACGATGCAAATTACCATTAAGGGAGTGGGATAAATGAGTGAAAAAGTCAAAGTTACGCGTTAAAAAAGAGAGCATTATTTGCTCTCTAATCCTTTTCTGATTAATTCCCTTATAGTTTCACTTTTATTTTTCAACCTATGATCATGCCAATACTTTTCAATTTCTTCTAACATCTCATGAGGCATAGTTACTAAAACCTTTGTGTTTTTATCTTTATCAATAGCCATTTAAACAACCCCTTTTTATTTAGTATAAAGTATATCCCTTATATAGACAAGGGGATATACCTCTGATATAATTAATATATGGGATATAAGGGATATTATTATTACAAAAGGGGATGAAGTTAATGGAGATTTGGAAAGACATTGAAGGTCACGAGGGATTTTATCAAGTTTCTAATGAAGGGAATTTGCGGTCTTTGGACAGAGTTGTTAAAGGCAAAAGCGAAAGTAATAAAACGTTGAAAGGGAGGTCTTTAAAATCAACCATCACTGTTTATGGATATAAAGTTGTCGTGTTCTGTAAAAACGGTAAGAAGGAAAACTTTAGGATTCATAGATTGGTTGCTCAATCTTTTTTAAGCAATGCAGAGAAGAAACCACTCATTAATCACATTGACGGAGATAAGACCAATAATATCGTAAGTAACTTAGAGTGGTGTACACATTCAGAAAATATGAAACATGCATTTGCGACGAGGTTAAAAGAGCCAAGCAACCCTAATAAAAACGGTCTAACTCAAGGAAGCAAGCACCACAATTCCAAACTAGTAGAAAAGGAAGTTATGTTCATAAGAAAAAACGCAAGAAAGAATGGCGGGAAATTTTACAATGCGGAGTTAGCAAGGGAGTTCAACGTCTCAAAAGTATCTGTAGGACTGATTGTTGACGGAAAGACATGGAAACACGTTCAAATGACGGGAGGAATTAGATGATGAAAAAACAAATAATTACGCGGGACCAAGAAGAAAGAATCAGAGTATGGGAATATTATCATACAGGCTATCCAGGTAAGCTTTTAGAACTTCACGCTAAATACTCGTTGTCGAGTAAAAGTAAATGTTTACGAAGTTTGACACTGGATGAATTGGCGCGAGCTATTTATGTGGGATATGAGGTTGAAGAAGAATTTAAAGTTGGAAATTGGATTGTGACAAAAACAGGATACATCGGAGAAATTGAGTATAT
>JBDNGJ010000292.1:0-3865 GCA_041689365.1 Virgibacillus sp. | reverse complement strand
TTATAGAACATAAAATGAACTCCAAAATTATACAACATTTTAGAGACTATCCTTCTTTTCTATGTGATTGATACAAATGATGATAAATGATTTAATGCAATGTCTTCATCAGCACCATCTGCAATTAGTGTAATGGTTTCCCCAGTAGTAATAGCTAAGCTCATCAGACCCATAATACTTTTGGCATTTACACGCTTCCCGTCCTTTTCAAGAAACAGGTGTGCAGTGTAGCGATTGGCTTCCTGGACAAATTGCGCAGCTGGTCTTGCTTGTAATCCTTTATCGAGCTCAACTTTTACCGATTTCTCAACCAATATCCTCATCTCCCTATTTGAAATCGTTTTCAATGTAGTGTAAAAAAAAGCAGCAGATTTTTTTATATACTAGCTGCCAAATTTTGTATTAAATTATCAATATTATATCATACAAACAAAAAGTCTTGTAACAAGTTTCTTTATTTAAAAGTGTTTTTCATGTTGGAGCTTTTCCGCAAATTCATCTATCTTCTTTAGGCGGTGATTTACTCCAGATTTAGATATCTGCCCACTTGAAACGAGCTCTCCTAATTCTTTCAATGATACGTCCTGATGCTGAACCCTTAACACTGCAATTTCCTGTAGCTTTTCTGGAAGTTCATCAAGTCCGACCGTTTTCTCAATTAATTTTATATTTTCGATTTGTCTGAACGCTGCACCAATCGTTTTATTTAAGTTGGCTGTTTCACAGTTGACAAGCCGGTTAACTGAATTTCGCATATCACGTACAATCCGTACATCCTCAAACTTGAATAGTGCATTGTGTGCACCAATTATACTCAGAAATTCGGTTATTTTTTCTGCTTCCTTAAGATAGGCTATATGACCTTTTTTCCGCTCCAGTTTTCTGGCACGAAGTTTAAATTTATTAAGCAAATCACACAATGCATCGTTATGCTCTTGGTATGAGTTGAAAATCTCTAAATGATAGGAGGACGTCTCTGGGTTATTAATTGATCCTCCCGCCAAAAAAGCACCCCGAAGATAAGATTTTCTACAGCAGGTCTTTTTCAGATATTTAGGTGAAATTGTCTGGACAAATCTATGACCCTCTTGCAGAATCCCTAAATCAGAAAGTAAATCTTGTACATCTTTTTTCATCCGTACAATATAAACATTATTTTTTTTCAATTTCATTTTCTTCCGGACTAGTAGTTCTACCGGAAAAGAATATAAAGATTTAATCAACGTATAAATACGACGGGCAATAGCAGCATTTTCAGTTTGTACATCTAGTGTATAACGCTGTTTAGACATAGATATAGCCCCATTCATGCGTACTAGCGCAGCAAGTTCAGCATAATTGCAGCAAGTATTCAGTTCTATTCCTGTTAGTTCTTTCTTTATTTCAGATGCAAATGACAATCTGACACCCCCTGTTTAACCGTCTTATGATTGGTCGATTATAGAATAAAGAAGTTTGGCTATCTTGTGTGTATCATGACGTAAAGTTGTTCTGGATGGATTAATAATATCACTTTCAATAATTTGCAGACCCATTTCCAATAATCGTTCCGTATCATAAATTACAGGTGTGGCATTCTCTTCTGCATATATATCTTGGACATTTCTGTTAATCGGTTCATTATGCACAACAATCGAGTCAATACAACCTTCACCAATATGCTCGCGTATTGCCTTAATATGATCAGCTGCAGTGTACCCAGTAGTTTCCCCAGCCTGTGTCATCACATTACAGACATACACGACCTTCCCTTTTGTTTGCTGAAGTGCAACATCAATTTGAGGAATAATCATGTTGGGTAAAATACTAGTGTACAAGCTTCCGGGCGCGATTACGACCAAATCGGCTTTTTTAAGAGCTCGTACAGCGTTTGGTAGTGGTTGCACTGGCTGCGGACTCAAAAAAACACGGTCAATCTTTTTGTTGGCAAGTGGAATACTGGACTCTCCGGAAACAATCGTTCCGTCATCCATTTTTGCGTGTAAAGACATACTTTGATTGGATATTGGGTAGATATTCCCTTTTACATTTAATACACGGGATATTTCTTTTATTCCAGTATAAAAATTACCGGTAATGGATGTCATCGCAGCTAAGAGCAAATTACCCATTGAATGGCCTGATAAATCATTCCCCATTGTAAAACGGTGTTGAAACAATTCAAGTAACATAGGTTCAGCGTCAGATAAAGCAGCAATAACATTACGAATATCCCCTGGCGCTGGAATTGCCATTTCACTGCGTAGTCTGCCAGTACTCCCACCGTCATCAGCTACTGTTACAAGAGCTGTTAAATGTATGGGTAAATCCTTTAGACCTCGCAAAAGGACTGGCATTCCCGTCCCGCCTCCAAGTACAACGACTCTAGGCTTTTTTTCATTACTCATATTAATGTCCCTTCCTTTTGTCGATATCACGATGACTAATATGGGTAATGTAGTTGGAAGAAAGCTGTTTTGCGAAGTATTCAGAGATAGCGACTGAGCGATGCTGACCACCTGTACAGCCAATCGCTACAACTAATTGCGACTTGCCCTCTTTTTTGTATTGAGGAAGCATAAACTGAATTAAGTCAAGTACTTTTTCATTAAACTTCTGCGTATCTGACCACTTGAAAACATATGAAGCAACTTCGGGATTGAGTCCTGTTAGTGGCTGCATATGCGGAACATAATGCGGATTTGGTAAAAATCGCACATCAAACACTAAATCTGCATCAATTGGAACACCATATTTAAATCCAAACGAAACCATATTGACAGAGAAAATATCCTGTTTTTCTTCAGTGTATGCTTTAAGGATTTTTTCGCGTAATTCTTTAGGTTTTAAACTTGTGGTGTCGATAATACGCTGTGCCCTTCCCCTTAACTCATCCAATATCTTTCGCTCTTGTTGAATGCCATTAAGCGGTAACCCTCCAACAGCTAACGGATGTGAGCGCCTCGTTTCTTTGTATCGTGTTACAAGCGATTCATCTTTGGCATCTAGAAACAAAATATGTTCATCCAGCCATTCTTCAGCACCTAATATATCCAATGCTTCGAATAATGAATCGAAAAACTCTCTTCCTCGTAAATCCATCACTAAAGCTACTTTACGAATGTTGTTTGTGGAATCTTTCATAAGCTCTAGAAATTTTGGAAGTAATGCAGGGGGTAAATTATCAACACAGTAATAACCCAGGTCTTCAAAGCTTTGAACAGCAACCGTCTTTCCCGCTCCTGACATTCCTGTTATCACAACGAGCTTTGTCTCTTGTTCTATTATTGACATTACGTATTTCTCCCCTTTAAGGTTTGGATGGATCAAGGCGTAATTTTATCAAATCATAATCTTCTGTGTATGAAAATGATCCATATAACACAGCTTTAGAGTACAGTACATGATCGAAAATTTTCCTGTCCCCTTCTGCCATGGGTAAATCTTTAATAATATCGAGTGAAACCCATTCAAGCTCACCTTCATTACAGTGTTTTGTCAATTCGCCCTTAAACTCCGTGCTAAAAAAAGTAAACATCATCCACTCTTTAACAATCTCGTTATTATTAAAAACGGTAAAGGTAAATGCACCCGCCAAAGAAGGCTCTATTAAATGCAATTCGGTCTCCTCCCGATACTCCCTAACTACCGACTCCTTAACTGTTTCACCTTGCTCCATTTTGCCACCGGGTATTGCGTACCACCCTCTACGTGGTTTTTTTAAAAGTAGAACTTTATCCTTATCTAATAATATGCAATTAGTAACACGTTGCATTCATATTTCACTTCTTTCTTTAAAAGGAAGTCATAAACACTATACCTATTATACAATGAATGAATCCAAACCAAAAGAATATGATTTCGATTCGACAAATTTGGACATAAC
>JBDNGJ010000291.1:0-2753 GCA_041689365.1 Virgibacillus sp. | reverse complement strand
TGATTACGGCATTGAGAAAGTACCACTAGTGCGATAGTTTGTACCACCTTTGGTGAAAAATTGTACCACTTGGTGCGATGGAATGTACCGCATATAAAACAAAACCCCAGAATGCTGCTTTTTGTACAAGCTTCTGGGGCTTTCTCATCTATTTAAGACTAATAGGGAATCTGTAATTGTTTGACGTTCCACCAAATATCTTATTCTCACATGCAGTATGGGTTTCTCTTCTTCCGTGCCATACATTGTTAGGATCCCTTTATTATTAATGTCATAAATTATATCTTTCTTTCTAAGCCATGACGTTCACGCATTGATAAAGCACCATCAATCAAAATCTGATAAGAATTATGCACAATGCGATCCAAAATAGCGTCTGCTATTGTTGGATTTCCTAGTTTTTCGTGCCAACCTTGTGGATCAAATTGGGAACAGAAAATTGTAGAAGAAACTTGTTGACGGGCCTCCGTAATTTCTAAAATAAAAGTGGCTTGTTCAGCAGTCAATTCTGTTAATAACCATTCATCAATAATTAATAGTTGGACAATCTTGTATTTCTTGATAACTTTACGAAAGCTACCGTCGGCTAGCGATTTGGCAAGTGCTAGTTCATCAAGTAATTCTGGTAGACGAATATATTTCACTTTATAAAATTGACGACAAGCTGCGATACCAAACGCACTCGCTAGATATGTTTTACCATTTCCTGTGGCTCCTTTCAGAATAATATTGCGATGTTCTTCGAAATAAATTCCACTGGCTAATTTCAAAATAAGTTCCTTATTTAATTTACGATCATCATGATATTCAATATCTTCGATGCATGCGTGCGGATCTTTCAGAGATGCAGATTTTATTAATCGTTGAAGCTTGTTCGACTTGCGACGCGAGTATTCTAGGTCAACTAGCAGTGAGAAGCGATCTTCAAAATTCAATGATTGATACTCTTTATTCGATACTTGTCCTTGGTAAGCCTCTGCCATTCCCGATAATTTCATTTCATTTAATTTGCTTAGTGTTTGATTATTCAACATTTTATTTACCTCCATAATATGCAGCACCACGAGTGAAACTATGATTTGTACTACTTTGTTTAACAGTATTTTCTAAACGCTTTGCTTCATTGATTTTATTTTGTTTAAGAATGGTTTGAACACTCTTAACTGTTGGTGTCATGGTATAAGATAAAGCGGTCGTACAAGCTGTTTCAAGCTCTTGATTTGTATACTTTTTTGTTGTATTTTTCAAGGAAAGAATTGATTTGAGTGCTTGCTTCTCAGCTTGGTAACTATCAAGAATGAAACGGACTATCCGTTCCGTTGAATCTCCTATTGATTTCGCCCAATCAACTGCATTTTCTGGTGTCTGGTCAATATAAAGCTTATGATTATCTGGCATATGGTCACGAATTGTAGCTAACTGACCAAATTTACCATATAATCGTTTATGAGAAGCGATTCGTAAATGATTAAAGAAAATTTCAATAAGGCCCTTTGTCAAACGAATGTCCACATTATGCTGGATATACTCATAGGGCACTGAGTAAAACATGCTTTCTATTGAAACATGGTAGTCTAATTGAACTTTTGCTGTTTTCCAAGTTGACATTTTATAAGGTGATGAAGGAAGTGGAGTTAGGGCAAACTGTTCTTCCTCACGAAATGCGGTCAATCGACAACCTTGTTTTCTGGTAAATGGACGTTCATTGAATTCATTAAGTTTTTTACGAATTTCTTCATTTAATTCATTAATTGTAAAGCAGTGAGAATGACGCAAAGCAGCTATAATCCATGTCGAAATAACACCAACGGTTCCTTCGACGCTTGCTTTGTCTTTAGGTGTACGAACACGTGCAGGAATCACAATTGTTTGATAGTGTTCCGATAACTCTTGATAGGTTTGATTCAGGATGACATCGTATTTTGTGTTTTTTGTTACTCCCGTTTTCAGATTATCTGGTACGAGGATGTTTGTAATGCCACCAATATAATCAAATGCATGAACATGGGCTTCAATCCACGCCTCTGAATCCATTGATAAAAAAGCTTCCGCATACGACAGTTGGCTACACGGAAGTGTTGCCACAAAGACGTAAGCCTTCACTTTTTCACCAGTATCACTATCAATTATAAAAGCAGTTGATCCTGCCCAATCTACTTCAAGAATTTCACCCGGTTTTCGTTTAATGCGCATTGTCGCCTTATATTTTCGGGCGTATTCAGTGTAATACTGACAAAATGTGCGATAAGCATATGGAAGTTTATGGTTAGCGCGACATTCAGTAACGTATTCATGATGAAGAAGTGACAATGTGATGTTTGGCTTAGCCATTTCTTTATGGATATAGTCGAAATCAGGAAGCTTCCTTCCTTTGGAATCTACCATTTTTTCTGGATAGAGAAATTCCTCAATCCATTTATCCGACATTACCTCGTCTAACGGACATTCCAATCCTTTCTCTACAGCCAGCTTGATGACTTCAGTAATTTTCTGACGAGAGTTGCCAGTGCTTGCCGCAATACTGCGAATACTAGTTTTCTCCTCGCTATGCATTTCCAAAATCTTACGATAATGAATCATACAAAAAATACCTCCTGTATAAATAGTGTCACACTGTGGTGTGCTTTCTAATTATACAAGAGGTATTCCTATTATTATGTTATTGGTACATTCTTTCGCCCGAAGTGGTACATTTATTCGCATTAAGTGGTACAAACTATCGCAGAGGTGGTACATATGGAATGCCGTAATCA
>JBDNGJ010000290.1:0-4291 GCA_041689365.1 Virgibacillus sp. | reverse complement strand
TGTCATGCTTGTTTGCATGCAACTACTATTATACAAGAGGTTGTCCTATAGTGGCTCTCCATCCCGCAAAGGGTGGCTCTATTCTTTGCAATGACTGGCTCAAAACTCCGCATAAGTGGCTCAATTCATCTGCAATAATCACTTCTGTTGTAATCTTAAATATTTTTCCGGTTTTTATTTCTTTAAAGGATGATAGGGAGCCGTGCAAGTGATGGAGTTTAATATTCCTATCACTATATATTTGATTAGCTAGGTCGGGTTTAAAACGATATTTATAACTTGAGTCTGAGTCCTCCTTACCATCTGCCTTCAATAAGTCCCAATGTTCTTGTTTAACATGAAAGTCCATGAAGCGATCTGGACCTATAGTATTTAGTAAAATTGTTTCAAGCATGAGATCGAAGTTTAAAGTAAATATATTAACTTGATTTGAATTCTCCATTATATTACTAAGCCACCAAATAAAATTAGTTAAGTTTTTATCAATTTCCTTCCACTTAACATGACCATCAATTAGTTCTAAAATAGATTTAGTGTATTCTAGAATAATGGTTCTAACAGAATCTAAGTGACTTTCAATTTGTTCTTTTTCTAGATCATAGGCTTCCATAAATTGTTCACCAAAATCGTTATTAGTCAAAAAGTCATAGTAATTTTTAAGTGAATCGTACACTTGTTCAATACTAGCGATTGCCTCTTCAAAATCGGTTTGTTCGTAATCATTTGTTTCTAGTCGTTCCATATGATGTTTTTTATAAATGCCTTGTGTTCAGAAGTTAATCGCTCGTAAAAGCGCCGAGTAATGTTAGGCAGCGAAAATTCTTTGTTTAGTCCAACAGACAGGCCGTTTCCAGTTAAAACTACAGTTTTAGACAAAATCTGAAACCCTCCTATTCTTATAAGTATACTAAATAATACAGGATAAAAACAGAATAAAACAATAAAACTTATTAGAGTAATAAATTATTAAATTGAAAATTAAGCATGATAGTGTAGAAGAATCTCGATATTGGGGTACTCTGCCAATTAAAAGAATCTGAAAGAATAGATATTTTCATGAATTTATATAAATAGGCTGGATATAGAAGCCAAGGTCTAAAGTTACTCCTAGAAGATGCACTGAACTAACAAAGTTATTCTTATAGATCTTGAAATTTGGTCACCATCACAAACATTAAACGTTAAAGAGTTATTAAGAGTGAGGTGATTTTTTGTATTTAACTCTTCCTACTTCCATCGCATCCACCAAATTTCCACCGACACACCCCAGTCCGTTGAAATTGTTTTTCCAATATATAATGAGATACATTTACTGGGAGTTGTTGATTATTTTTAAAGGTGATGATTGATTGTAGGCTGTTTTTTTCAATAGAGGGATGTTGTATTATCTCTAGAATGTGATTGAAGAAGATCCAACTGCATTCAAATTCAGTTGGGCTGTGGGTTGGGAAGGTGAAGAGGTTTTTACTTGGGTTAATTGGAATTGGTACTTTTCGTTTAATCCCCATATGATACATGACGGCAGCTCGTCTTCCTTCATACGTCGAGCAGTTTTCTAAACAAGATGATTGGATAAGTTGCCATGGTGTTTCTTTAACGAAAAGCTGCTGATTAAATTCGAATACAATCGTATTATAATCAGTATGTGCTACAGGTAGCAACGCCATGGTATCCTGGTTTATTTTATAGCTAAGTAAAGCTTCTTTCACAATAAATGAACACTCCTTACTTGGTGAGGGAGAGGTGGTGAGTTCAGGGAGAAAACTTTATTCATGAGAATTATTTTCTTTTATTTCTGATTTAACCGAGGCTATTAAGGGGTCTATTCTGAAGTTGAGCGCTTCAGAGAACTGAACCATTATGATAAAGGATGGTGATTGTAGACCTTGCTCAATCCTACCTACATATTTGTCACTAAGATCTGTCTTCTCAGCTATTTCCTCTTGAGTAAATCCCTGTTCCATTCTTATCCATTTCAAATGCTTTCCTAATAATTGTTGGAACAATTCCTTATCTTCCAATTGACATCGCCCTTTTTAAATCTATTATCTAGGGGTCATTAGGAAGGTTCCACAACCTATAAGTAACATTTTGGTAATAAATGTAAAATGACTCATGTTTTTTTATGAAAACGATATTGCTATCAATTAAGATGGAAGATGGCACTTTCTTTTTTTATATATTCACCCCTAACTTTCAAAAGGTATAGTCAAAATGGCATTTTATGACAACAATTTTCGATTTTCCACCCACTTTTACCATGGAAAATTAGATTTTATGTCGAAATTTGAAAGTTAGGCAGGATGAAAGTTTATCAATCTTCTTCTATGATTAGGAAAATAGTTAGGAGGAGAAAAAATGAAGAAAGAAGAAATGATTACGTTTGAAGAAATTTTTGAACAGAATGAAAGAAGGATCTACTACCATATGCTGAAGCTGGGAATTAAAGACCCGCATCGAGAATTTTACGTGGAAGGAATATATGCAATGTGGATGGCCTACAAGAAATACAATCCAAACAAAGGCCCACTTGGAACCTACTTCAACTACACCATCCGCAATCGCCTCATCGACATGCTCCGAACAAAAACAAGGGAAGACCACAACCAAAGTAAGATAACCCAAAAAGAAATATGTGAAGTTGATAACGGTAACCGTTGCGGTGAATCAAAAATTCCTGTGATAGATCCGTCGGGCGTCACACTACCGGATAATGCGTTTTGGGGTAGCGTGAAATCGATGCTCACCGAAAACCAATGGAAATGGGTGAAACTCTACCTTATCGAAGGGATACCTTTGCAGGAAATAGCTCAACAGGAAGGTGTCTCAGAGGATGCTGTAAAAAGCTGGGGTAGGCAGACCAGAAGGAAATTAAAGGACAAAAAAGATGTTTTAGTAAGGCTCTATAAATAACGAAAATCAAATTTGGAGCTGAATATCTCCCTCAAGAACCGGGGGAGATTTGTTCGGTGAAACCACATAAAAAGGATGGTAATCATGAACTACATAAAAGAGATCAACGCATTTTACGATCATATTGAACGAAACCCATTATCCGCATCCGGAGTAACGTTATGGCATGCTATGATGCATATAAACAACAAGGCCATGTGGGTGGAGTCGTTTACCGTAGCAGCACCAGTTCTGCGACTGAAATCGGGGCTCACGGATAGTTCGTTCAAGCGAGCAAGGACCGAATTAAAAGAAAAGGGCTATATTAACTATCACTCACGGAATAAAAATCAGGCACCAGTGTATCGAATGGTTAGTCTTACATCGGGCCTGGACCAGGGGATGAACTGGGGTATGGATCAGGAAGAGGACCATGAAGTGGACGGGGATTCAAACCATCATATAGACCAGGATGCGAACCAACCTATGAACCAGGTGATGGACCACTATACGGACCATGGAACGGACCTATTAATTAAACAAAAGAAAGACAAAAAGAAACGAAACAATACAAAACAAAATGATGCTGCTGCAGCAACAAACGCGTTTGTGTTTTACCAAGAAAACTTTGGCGTAATCAGCCCGTTTGTATCTGACGCATTGCAAAATTGGGTGAATGATATGGGAGAAGATCTCATCTTGGATGCCATGAAACGAGCTTTAGAGCGAGGTAAAGGGAATTGGGGTTATGTACAGGGTATTCTGCAAGCCTGGGTGAAGAAGGGAATCAATACTGTTGAGGCGGCAAAAGCTGAACAGGTGGAGTTTCGTCGGAATCAACACCGACAGCAGCGTTCTTATGTCGCTGCGACCGAAGAAGTAGTCCCAGACTGGTTTAGAGAGCAAAAGCGTAAGGAGAAATTGAAGCGAGAGCAGGATAAGTTGGAACGAGAGTCATATGACCCAGCTGCAGAGCGAGAGGAAGTGGAGAAGATGTTGGCAGCTTACAGGGAAGGGAGAGAAGTTCGTGTGGGATAGTTCCACGTCATGATGAGCAAAAATCACTTTTCTTCCCTTATTGTGGTCGTATTTTTTAAATTGCGTTAAAATACATCAATTAGTAACAGTACACTTATTCGCTTTCCTACTAGAAATATTTTGTGTAATTTTCAAAAAATACTCTTAAAACAAAGTGTAAATATGGTGTCAGTCCCCCACTGAACTAAAGTGGTAGAGGAGTGGAAGCGACGGAACCGTCCGAGACCACTGAAAAAGTACCCTTTTTAATTCACTTTTTATAGTTTAGGCGCAAATTTTTTGGATTTCACATTTTTTGCCCGTTAATTTCCAGAAAATGATAAAACTATCAAAATTAGACCCCTTTTTAGAGGATAGTATC
>JBDNGJ010000289.1:0-17280 GCA_041689365.1 Virgibacillus sp. | reverse complement strand
TTTTCTAATAATGATGTTTGAGTGCTTAGATTCGTTCCGGAAGAATACTTCGCTTTCCATGGGCACGACCTCAGCCTCCTTGCCCCGGCAAGGGGTATGCCGACGTTGTCCGCAAAGGACGGTTTTAGTCGGCCTTCATTTAATCGCTACTTCCGGGGTCTTCGGAACGTGCTGTTCCCATAGGAGTCTACGTATTCTGCCTTCACTGGTAAAAGTTTTCTGATTAATGAATGGTTATAGTCCATAAAGTCTACGTTTCGTGGAGTTATTCTAAACTTTACCACGCAGCTGGAATATACTCGCGCACCTTGGGGTCACCACGAGCTTCTGACGCATAGGACGTGCTAGTGTAGACGTTGTGCCAAAGGACATGGCGTAAGTACGCTCACTGCATGTTCTTATAACCTCGCTGTTCCATAGGAGTCTCGCATATTCCTAATTGTTTTGAAATTAAGTGAGCACAATCCAGCGAAGTGTATTTCCGGAGCGGTATAATAGCACTCAAACTTTTTAAAAAGTTTTCGCATTTTATATCTAATGCGGATTTGTTATTTAAGATAAGGCGGTTAGGACCGGGCGGGGTTTGCCCGGTTTTTCCAATGTTCGATATCTAAAATTTTTCCACGTGAATCTTTTAGTATTCTTCTACAACTACAATCGTATGCCGCAGCCAAAGGGTGGCATCAAAAATAATTTTTTATATGACACTTTTTACATACTAGTTTCGATAATAGAAGTAGAAGAAATACTTTAGCGAAGAGTAGAAATTCCAACAGATATCAACAGCATAATTATGTATTTCATCCTTAATCAATGCTACTATTGTGATAGAAGCGTACAAGATTGAGGGGATAGTTTTTGGTTTATATTATTTGTGTTTTGATTGCTGTAGTATCCGCATTTATTGGAAGTCTTATTGGACTGGGTGGCGGGATCATTTTAATCCCCAGTCTGCTATTTATGTACCAAACGTCTGATTCATTTGCATGGGCAACGCCGCAAATAATTGTAGGGATATCCCTAATTGCTATGATTTTCACCGCCTTTTCCTCTACTGTTTCTTATTATAAGAAACGAAGGGTTGATTATCGAATAGGACTGCTGCTTTTGACGGGCAGTATTCCTGGTGGTATTTTCGGATCATGGTTAAACCAGTTCGTGGATTCAGATAAATTTACTTTGTATTTTGGTTTATTAATGATCACCTTATCATTATCATTTTTAATAAAACGAAAGCGGCCTGCATCTGGATCAAATGATGAAACATTTCATTACAACGTATCTTTTTGGCCAGCATTTATAATTTCATTAATTGTTGGTATATTATCAGGCCTGTTTGGTATAGGTGGTGGCTCTATAATGGTCCCGGCGATGATTCTGTTATTCGGGTTACCCGTACATATAGCCACAGCAACATCAATGTTTATGATATTATTCATTAGCATCATTAGTGCAAGTACACATATTGCTCTTGGACATATTGCTTGGGAGTATGTATTCTTTTTTATTCCCGGTGCATGGATAGGCGGTACAATTGGTGCTAAAGTAAATCAGAAAATTACAGGTGGTATATTAGAGTGGTTTTTAAGAATCATTCTAATTATAATTGGAGTTCGACTGATAATTGAAGGAATAATGTAAGGAGTATATCATATGCAGGAAAAACTTTATTTTTATTATACAAATGATTTGCATAGCTATTTTGAAAACTGGTCACGCGTCGCCGGTTATTTAAAAGAAGAAAAGGAACGGAAACTAGCCGAGAATATTTCGTGCTGGTTAATCGATATAGGGGATCATGTTGATCGTGTGAATCCGATTGCGGAAGCCTTTATGGGAAAAGCAAACGTAAGTCTCATGAATGATGTAGGTTATGATCTTGCAACAATCGGAAATAATGAAGGGATAACCTTGGCACATGATGATTTACACCATTTATATGATAAAGCCAATTTTCAGGTAGTCTGTGCCAATATGGAAAGCATGACTAACAATGAACCAGATTGGCTGCAGCCTACCGTTGAAATAAAGTCCATTAATGGTGTTGAAATTGGTGTTATTGGATTGACGGCTCCATTTAATGCATTTTATGAGCTGCTTGATTGGCATATTTCTGTCCCTGTTCAGGTATTGGAAAAGCATGTAAAAAAGTTGAAAGAATCAACGGATGTCATTATTTTATTGTCCCACCTTGGCATTACGGAAGATCAGGAAATTGCCCGTAGATTCGATGATATCGATGTTATCATTGGTGGTCATACACATCATTTATTACGTACTGGAGAAATGATTAACGATACAATTATAACTGCTGCGGGTAAACATTGTGCGTTTGTTGGTGAAGTTATTTTAACATGGGATCATTCACTTCAAAAACTGGTTAATAAAGAAGCATATACAAAAGATATAACCCATATGGCAAAAGATCTCCATACTGAAAAGACCTTGAATGAGCTGATGGAGAAAACAGATGAAATACTTGGCGAGACTGTAATTCACCTTGATAATACTATTGAAATAAAGTGGTTTAGACATACAAAAGTAATGCAAAAACTTACAGACACTTTACGCGAATGGACTAATGCAGATGTTGCGATGCTGAATGCGGGCGTTCTACTGGACCAGTTTCCAGCAGGTAATATCACCTATAAAGATATTCATCGAATATGTCCACACCCGATAAATCCATGTGTTGTAGAATTAAAGGGTGACGAACTGCTTGAGGTGGTTCGGGCTTCCTTTACAAAAGAATTAACGGAGCTTAAACTGAAAGGATTTGGTTTTCGGGGTGAAGTAATTGGAAGAATGATTTATTCCAATTTACACGTAGATACGTTTTTTAGGGAAGATGGACATGAATACGTTGAACAAGTTACCTGGAATGGTGAAGCCTTAGATCAAAATAAATCCTATACAGTTGCAACAGCAGACACTTTTACGTTTGGACGTTTGTTGCCGGAAGTAGCTAAATCCGAAACAAAGAAATACTACTTGCCCGAATTTCTTCGTGATTTATTAGCACAGACTTTGCGTAATGATTTTGTGTGACAAAGAACCTTCCTAGTGCATAAGATATCGTGTACATTATGAGGGAGGAATAAACGTTAAATGATTACTGTAAATCCTTTAGAAGTGAACGGAATGTTTTTTACTGCGATTACGGTAGAACTGCCTAAAACAAACTTATTAATGATCTCCAATGAGGTGGGTTACATTATGTGTGGCGCACTGGATGTTGATTTATTAAACGATGTGCTGGCGGACAGAAAAGTTATAGCGGGGCGTGCAGTAGGTGTCAAAACCATTGATGAATTATTAAATGCACCATTGGAGAAGATTACCGATGCCTCGCAAGTATATGGCTGGGAATCAGGAATGATAGGTAAGGAAGCCTTAGACAAACTATCATAGCGATATGTCTTCCAAAGCGGAAGGCATATTTTTAGATTTTAATAGCTATTTAGGGCAATTTTTGGTATTATTTTAATGGATGTTTGTCGAAATTTAACGAATAATGTTAGACAAGGTAAAGTAGGGAGTTTATTTATGAGACTTGTGAGCACAAAATCTATTCAACCTGGTACAACTCTTGCTCAAACGATATACAATGATAATGGACAAGTGTTAATACAGAAAGATTTAGACCTAACAGCTAGAGCTATCAGGCGACTTCTAAGTCAAGGTATAACATATGTTTACATAAAAGATGGATTGACGGATGATATTCATATTGAATCTCCAATCTCGGAGGAGTTACGGATGGAGGCTTCCAATACAATAAAAGAAACATTCTCAGAGATGAGTCAGGAAGGATTTATGAATAACTCCCACATATTAAATAAACAGGAAAGAAAACTTACAGATATTATAAAGCAGATTATGGACGAGATGCAAAACAATTCAGACACCATATCATTACTTACCGACATTTTTGTGACGGATGATTACATATTTCAGCACTCTATTAATGTAACGATATACTCCATTGCAATTGGAATGGAATTGGGCCTTTCGGAAAAAGAATTATCAGAAATTGGTACTGGTGCAATGCTGCATGATATTGGTAAAGTATTCATCGATCAGGACATATTACAGAAACCTGAAGCATTGAACGATGAGGAATTCCAAGTTATAAAGAAACATACCCAACTGGGATTTGACTTTTTAAGAAAGCAAATAGACCTACCTTTATTAGTAGCTCATTGCGCTTACCAGCACCATGAACGTTTGGATGGGTCTGGTTATCCACGCGGTATTAAGGGAGACCAAATGCATAGGTACGCAAAACTTATCAGTGTCGCTGATGTTTTCGATGCTGTTACAAGCAACCGAGTATATCGAGACGCGAAGCTGCCACACGAAGGCTTAGAGGTGTTATATGCTGGTGCAATTAATTTATTTGATAAAGAGATGGTTGAAGCATTTAAAAAAAGTGTGGCTGTATATCCGAATGGACTTACTGTAAAATTAAGTGACGGCAGAAATGGGATTGTTTCAAAGCAGAATAAACACCTGTGTGATCGTCCTATTATCAGAGTTTTAAAGGAAAATGCCAAGGAAGTTGAAGCCTATGAAGTTGATTTGGCATCAACACTAAATGTAACAATTTCGTCGTGTAATTTGGAACCATAAATGAGAAATATTAAATTCTAACCTCCTTTAAACAAGCATAAGTTGTTTTATAAGGGGGTTTTTTATGTTGAAGCAGCCTATCATCAGGAGAAAAAGGAACCCACGGACACCACCTCCCGTGAAAAATATAATGGCCATAACTACGGTATTGTTTAGTGTTATGGTTATCTTGAGTATATGGATAATTGACCAGGGAATCAAAGACCCATTAATGAAAATTGCTGAAAACAAAACAATCGAATTTGGAACCAGAGCGATAAACTCGGCAGTGAGATTTGCGGAAGATTACCAGTTTGAGGATATCGTATCAATGACGGAAGATAACGAAGGTAATATAACGACGGTCCGATGGAATCAATCGGTTATTAGTGAAATAAATCGTGTGGCAACTGACCGTGTAGAGGAATTTTTTATCAGTATGAATGAAGGCAGACAACCTAAATATGAAGAGTCACTTCATGAAACTCCTGAATACGATGGAACTGCAGGAAAACTTCCCAAAAAAGACCCTACAGTCGTTGAAATTCCAATTGGTCAGGCAACTGGTAATACTGTGCTTGCTAATTTAGGGCCGAAAGTTCCAGTGAACCTTCAGTTGACTGGAGCGGTCCGTACAGATGTCATCACAGAGCAGCAGGATATTGGGATTAATGGTACGGTGCTGTCTATATATATCATGGTTGAAGCAGATGTACAGATTATCGTACCATTTACAACAGATGTGACACGGGTACAAAATAAAATTTATATTGACAAAACAGTTATCATGGGAGATATACCTGAATTCTTTAGTAGTGGCGGATCGGGTAACCCATCAATTTCAATCCCAAAAAACTCCTTGAAGGATGATGAATGAACTGATATAATATTTTAAGAAAAATAAATATGGCTAACCTTATCAGATCGGTGAGGTAGAGGCGCAAAAAACATAATTAATCTATTAGAGGTTGACATCCATGACGATAGATGAAAGGGTTTTTTGCCGAAGCATAATGATAGTCAAGTCATTATTGCTGGTATGTTTTTGAATAAAAGATATACTGCCATGCTAATACTTAGTGCATGGAGAACTACTGATCGAAATGGAGGATAACGTATACTGTAAAAGCAATGGTAGGTTATTTTCTATCATTGCTTTTTTGTGTCTTTTTTTCTTTAGGCTGTTTTCTAAAAGATTGTTGATTTATCAAAGTAATGAAATCATAGCGTAGTTGATATAAAATGCGAACTAACATGGAAAAATTGCTAAGTGCTATAACATCGCTTCGGACATACATTCCGCTTTCCGCGGGCAACACTTCAGCTTCCTCGGAAGCCAAAACCGCTTCCTGCGGGATCTTCAGCTGTTGCTTTTCCCGCAGGAGTCTCCATGTATTTCCTCCGCTGGGTTTTGCTCACTTTATCCTGTAAATTAATCAATGCTTATTGTGACATTGCATCTTAGCCATTGGGAACACTTCAGCCCCTAATTAAGAAATCTTTACTAGTGAAGGCAGAATACGTAGACTCCTATGGGAACAGCACGTTCCGAAGACCCCGGAAGAAGCGATTAAATGCAGGCCGACTAAAACCGTCCTTTGCGGACAACGTCGGCATACCCCTTGCCGGGGCAAGGAGGCTAAGGTCGTGCCCATGGAAAGCGAAGTATTCTGCCGGAACGAATCTAAGCACTCTACCATCTTTAGGACAAAAAACTTTCACTAGTTCGCAGTTTACATCAATTGTGAAGAATAAAGAATACGAAGCAACAAAACTTATGAAAATAGCCTTACTTTTAGAAGACTATAACAGTATAACGAAGGCTTTCGCTAGTAATTTCTGGTGATATGCTAAATTATTCACAACGGATCTCTGACATCATGCACTTCATCAAAGAAATGGAGGAAGAGGAACATGGAAGGAACAATTTTTTCAATCATTCCAGCAATTATTATGTTAGTACTTGTTTTACTAACGAGGAAAGTATTGCTGTCATTAGGGGCAGGAATAATTGTCGGAGCCTTATTTATTCATGATTTTGCAGTAATCGATTCTATTCAGGAAATAGGTATAATTTTTTATAATATTTTTATTTTAAATGGCTCGGTTAATATCGGTAATATTTATTTATTGAGCTTTTTATTACTTCTAGGGATGCTGACAGCATTTTTGACAGCGTCGGGAGGAAGCAGGGCCTTTGGAGACTGGATGATAAATAGGGTTAGGTCACGTAAAGGTGCTCAAGTAATGACAGCAATTATGGGGCTAATTATTTTTATAGATGATTACTTCAATAGTCTGGCTGTGGGTCAAATTGCGAGACCATTAACAGACCGGCATAAAATTTCACGGGCAAAGCTCGCATACTTTATTGATTCGACATCTGCACCAGTGACAGTGATTTCACCTATATCAAGCTGGGGCGCTTATATTATTGGTATTATCGGCGGGCTTTTCACTGCAAATGAAATAACTAATATTCAACCACTTGAAGCGTTTATTACCATGATCCCACTTAACTTTTATGCACTTTCAGCTGTACTTCTGGTATTTTTAGTAGCATTTCTTAAGATCGATATCGGAGCAATGCGTATACATGAAGACCGGGCTACAACGGAAGGTAAGTTGCTTAAACCGGGTGAAAATAACGTTCCGGGAGATCTTGGTGATGCTTTTGAACCACATGAACAGGGAAGAATTTACCACTTATTAGCTCCAATTGGTGTTTTAATTGTTGTTACTGTTACGGCAATGGTTTTAACAGGTATGAATGCAAGTGGGGCTGAGGTTACGATTTTAACGACCTTTGCAAATACGAATGTTAACCTATCATTATTTCTTGGAGGAGTTGCATCAGTATTAACTGCATTAGTATTCCATCTCCAGCAAGGACAACCAAAAGCTAATTGGGGGAAAATCCTATTCGAGGGTATCAAAACAATGCTTCCTGCAATTTATATCTTGCTGCTTGCCTGGATGATTGGTTCTGTAATTGGGACACTTGAAACAGGTCAATATCTAGCACAAGTAGTTAGTGATGCTTCAATCAAGTCAGCCTTTTTACCACTATTGTTCTTTATTATTGCAGGCCTGATGGCATTAGCAACAGGTACATCATGGGGAACATTTGGGATTATGCTGCCAATTGCAGCAGAAGTTGCAGTTATATCAGACGTTTCCATGTTGCTTCCAGCACTATCAGCTGTATTGGCAGGAGCCGTCTTTGGAGATCACTGTACGCCAATTTCAGATACGACCATATTATCATCAACAGGTGCTGGCAGTAACCACATTGATCATGTTTTGACACAGCTTCCATATGCACTTATCGCGGCATTTGCTTCAGCGATAGGTTATTTAATAATTGGTATAACCAATCAAATAGTTCTTGCTCTATTAGCTGCATTAATTGTAGTGATTATGGTTGGATTTGTTATCCAGTTTATTAATAAAAGAAAATAATAAACCTAGGTAAAATAGGCCATCAAAAAGTATAATTATACTTTTTGATGGCCTATTTTCCTATTTTAGTGGGTAATTTTATTTAACGAAAATAAAGTGAATACAGAAAATTTGACTATTACTTTGACATAGTCAAAAAGTACCGTTATAATACAAACATCAATATCAGAATTAAATAAAGATTGTAAACATTCCTTGTTACCCTCATACATATACTTAGGATGTAACAAGGAAGGAAAAAGGGGAGGTCTAGAAATGGAAAATCGTTCTCAATGGGGGACAAGAGCAGGTTTTATCTTTGCTGCTGTTGGATCCGCAATTGGTCTGGGAAATATATGGCGGTTCCCGGCAACAGCGTATGAAAGTGGTGGTGGTGCGTTTTTTATACCATACCTAATTGCTTTATTAACAGCAGGTATTCCAATTTTAATTATGGAATTTACCATGGGTCACAAATATCGTGGGTCTGCACCATTAACCTATAGGAAGATGAGTAAAGGATCAGAATTTATTGGCTGGTGGGCAGTATTAGTTGCCTTCGTCATATCGACCTATTACTCAGTAATTATTGCTTGGGCGATGTCTTATTCGATATTCTCATTCAACTTGAATTGGGGTTCAGACACAGAGGCGTTCTTATTTACTGATTATTTGAACCTAACTGTTGACCCTGGTCAGACAGGCAGTTTCGTTCCAGGAGTGTTAATTCCTTTAATCATTGTTTGGGCAGTCGTACTAGGTATTCTGTTCAAAGGTGTTAAAAAGGGTATTGAAATTGCAAACCGAATTTTTATACCAGCATTGGTAATTATTTTTCTTATTATTGTAATTCGTGCAATTACTTTACCTGGAGCAATTGATGGTCTGGAGGCATTCTTTGCACCTGATTTTAGTAAAATTGGTGATCCTGATGTTTGGGTAGCTGCTTACGGGCAAATATTCTTCAGTTTATCTATTGCATTTGCGATTATGATTACGTATTCAAGTTATTTACCGAAGAAAACGGACTTAACTAATAATGCTTTCATTGTTGGTTTTGGAAACTCCAGTTTTGAGTTACTAGCTGGTATTGGAGTATTTGGAGTCCTAGGTTTTATGGCGAATCAACAAGGAGTAGCAGTAGATGAAGTTGTTTCTGGTGGGGTTGGTTTAGCATTTGTCGTTTTCCCGGCAATTATAAATGAATTCCCTGCACTAAATGAACTATTCGGATTCCTGTTCTTCGCATCGCTGGTGCTTGCCGGCTTATCGTCACTTATGTCAATTACCGAAACATATGTTGCTGGTTTAGTGGATAAATTCAATATATCACGTTCAAAGGCAGTATTATTCGGTGGTGGTACTGCGGCGATAATCTCATTATTATTTGCAACACAAGGTGGTTTAAGCTTCCTGGATGCTGCCGATTATTTTATTAACCAGTTTGGTGTAGCATTCGTTGGTCTTGTCGAGGTAGTAGTAATAGCATGGTTCTTGCGTAAACTAGGAGATTTCAAGGAACATGCAAATGAGATTTCAGATATTAAGCTTGGCTGGTGGTGGACACTAAGTTTAAGTGTTATTACACCACTTGTACTAGGATATACCATGTACGGCTTGTTTAAGCAGAATCTAATGAAACTATTTGAAACAGAAACGGGTAACTATGGAAACTATTCTGATACGTTTATCCTGTTTGGAGGATGGTTTGTTGCTGCTGGTGCACTAGTAATTGGTGTCCTGTTAGCATTAACGAAATGGAAATCATCAGAAGCAGCAGAAGAAGAATCAAAGAAAACTGGGGAGGGGTAACAAAATGAGTGGTGGAGCAATATTCGTTATGATCCTTGGTATGGTAATTATTTGGGGGGGATTAGCAGCTAGTATCACAAACGCTGTTAAGAAATCCAAACAACAATAAGTAAACAAATTCATGAAGAGCCTTTACCGTATTCGGTAGAGGCTCTTATTTGTTTCTGCTAGCTTTTATCTTTCGCCATTTTCTCCCATTTACGTAAGTACGGAAATGGATCAAACGAAAATTCGCTATAACCGTTGTCTTTATACATTCCATAATGTAAATGTGGCGGGAATTTACCTGAGGTTCCGGGAGGCCCATATCCCGTAGAGCCAACACTACCAAGAACATCTCCAGGTTGCACTACTTGTCCGACCTCAATATCATCCTCATACCCGCTTAAATGGCCATAGTAGTGATAAATATTATATATATCGCGAATACCAATTCTCCATCCTCCATACAGATTCCAGCCTTTTAATTCAACAACGCCGTATGTTGTGGATTTAACAGGAGTTCCATATCCAGCAAAGATATCTGTGCCTTCGTGGATTCTTAAACCACCAAATCCCCGTCTGTTTCCCCATGTACTCCGGTAACTGTAGTTATAATTTAGCGAAACCGGGAAATCCCTATCTGTCAGATTAATACTCTTGAACTTACGGAATACTTTAGCTGTATTCATGATCGTCTGAACTGTAAGGTCCCGTTTATAGTGATTCCAGAGTGCAATTTTCACTTCATCTTTTGCTGGTCCGTATTCCAAAATTATATTAGCCATCGTATACAGAACATCTTCAGGCTGTTTTGGATCAGCCTTATTATCTCCATTTCCGTCTTTTCCATTACCGTGAAAAAATTGTATAATATCTTCATCTTTAATCAAGGAACTATTTCCAAGACCGTACCAGAGTTCATCCGGAATTGTTATTGATACTACTTTTTCCTCGGAGTCATCTTTCTTGCTATTCCGTTCATATTGATCGATTGCTGCTATATAATACCAGGGGACTTGCGTCAATGCCTCGGTTTTTTTGTATAATGCCATACGTTCATCATATAACTGCTCTTCCGCCAGTATCTCCTGTCCTCCGCAGTATAATCCAATTATTAATATTGGTACTAGAAGCGTATAAAGTTTGAACGACATAGACGTTTCACCTCCTTAGTTCTATACTAAAATGATCAGCAGCTGTTTAGCCGTCCATCCCTTGTGGTGATTTCTTCATCTCTTTAATTATCCGATTTATTGTATTGTCATAATTATTATCCTGAACACTTGAATTATGGAGACTTTGAATATCCTGCATCAGTAACTCATTTTCAGATACATAAATATCGAAGTACCCAGGCATTACAGAAACTGCTGATTTTTTGGCCATATCTGCTGCTTTCATGGAGTCCATTTCCTCACTTTTAGAATACGCGATAAGCACTTTCTCATCAGTTACGAGGGTAGCAACTTCCCCAAAACCATCATTTCGTAATATTATCCGGGTAATCATATTAGCCATTTTTGTTCGATCGATAGTGACGGAGTGATTTTTTTCCGGGTCATTATTCAGTTGATCCTTCGTGTAACGTACGTAACCTAATTTGTTATCACCGGCAGGATTAGCTGGTTGGTTTTCCTGAGCAGGGTCCAGTTCATCGGTCATTTGATCCCGTTCATCTGATGTGTTTTCTGTATCACCACACCCTGTAAGTACGATAGTTACGATTATAAAATAAGATAAAAAAAGTTTCCTGTTCATAATTCTCCTCCTAAAATAATTTCACATGACCTTAGTTTGTTGTATTCTGGTGAAATCATTCACCAAATTATTGTAAAAATTGGTGGTTGTTAATTGCTTGGATGTGATAAACTATAGTCAGCACAAGTGGGGTGACTTAATTGATTGAAATTCAAGGGAAAAAATACGAAATTATAGAAAATATAAAAGATGCTTTCCAAGAGGAAAAATTTAATGAGCGATTTTCGGACATATTGTCAAAATATGACTTTATTGTTGGGGACTGGGGATATGAACAGCTTCGACTCAAGGGTTTTTATGATGATCAAAATTCAAAAGCTGCTTTTGATACGAAAATAAGTACATTAGATGACTATTTGTATGAATATTGTAATTTTGGGTGTGCCTATTTTATTATAAAAAAAATCGATTAAAAAAGCAGTAGTTCAAAAAAGAACTACTACTTTTCTTCCTCTGGACGAACATCGCCTGGTTCATCATGGATAGGATGTGCACCAGGTGTTTGTCTTGGTAAGTCTTCATGCTGCTCTTTGTCTGGATAAACAAACGCACTCTGACGGCGTTGCCCTTTTTCCCAGGGTGTTGATTTACTGGAAACAGATTCCTCATCACTAATAGAAGATCCAAAAGGCCCTTCTGGAAATTCCTCGGGAACTAGGTTATTTCGTACATCTTTTACATTGGAAAAATTACTGAATTTCTTTTCATCCTTTTTACCCATGCAGCATCATCCTTTCTCTCTTAATATCTGCAAAAATAAAAGGAATTAACATAACAATTTTATCCAATATTACTTAAATTTTGTTTAACTATTAAAGAACACTCTCCAAAAACTCCCGAATCTCATCTGCCTCCATTTGAGTCTCATGAAATATGTGCTCGATTTCACCTTTTTTGTAAAGGTCATCTTTTCCTAGTATAGCAAACCGGTTTTTCTGTAAATAAATGACGACTTGCTTCTTTGGATTCTCTTCATGTTGCATGAAGGCAAAGTCATAGCGTTGTAATTTCCCCATAAAGCTTATATAGCGAACATCTTTTGTTACTGTTTCATCTTTCAGGTAATCAAACTTATCTCCCATGTTATTTTCACCTCGAATAATTTTTGTGTTTTTTCACAGTTAAAAAAGTATTAAATACTTTCTCACTGCATAAGTGCAACTAAGGCACTCGCCATTATGGCTTACACTCCAGAGTATAAGGGGTTCAAAGAAAGCAAAGTACGCATTCATAAGAATCCCTTTAACGAATGCCAAGTTTACTAATACTATACCATGTTTTGGTTATTCAATCATTTTAAATATGGTATAGTTGTATGTAGCAGTATTTTTGGAGGGTGAAATCATGTATTTTGTTGAACGGAGAAAAATTGAAGAAACACTTATATATATGGAAAAATTACTTAAAGAAGTTTCCTGCCATAAATATGAAACGTTTATGGAAAAGTTATACTTGGAACGCACCGTACATATTGTAATTGAATCGATACTTGATGTTGGAAATATGATGATTGATGGGTTTATTATGCGTGATCCAGGAAGTTATGAAGACATCATCGATATTCTTGTTGATGAGAAAGTGCTACCAGAAAATGATGAGGCAGGTTTTAAGGAAGTTATTCAGTTACGGAAAATCGTAGTAAAAGATTATATTGAAGTAGATCATGTGTTATTGGATCGAACAATTCAGGAAAATGAGGACAAATTAAGTCAGTTTAGTTCACGCATCAGAAGTTACCTGGATAATGAGTTAGGCGTTGCAAATGCATTTGCAAAAGAATAGTAAAGAGGTATTAGATAAATGAAGAAATACAAAGGATATTTAATCGATTTGGATGGTACGATGTATCGGGGAAATGAACGAATTGAGGAAGCTGCTGATTTTGTTTCTAACCTTGATAAATTTGGTATTCCTTACATGTTTTTGACGAATAATTCCTCCAGGACGCAGTTACAAATATCCGATAAATTACAAAGTATGGATATCTGTTCAACTCCTGAACACGTTTTTACATCGAGTATGGCTACAGCAAAGTTTATTAAGCAGAAAAAGCTTAATGCACGCTGTTTTGTGATTGGAGAAGAAGGGTTGCAAGATGCCTTACAGCGAGAAGGTCATATTGTTACAGATAAGAATTGTGATTTTGTCGTGATCGGTATTGATCATCAAATTAATTATGACAAGCTTTCTAAAGCATGTATTGCGGTTCGTGAGGGTGCATCGTTCATTTCGACAAATAGTGATGTGGCAATTCCCACCGAGAGAGGACTTGAGCCGGGAAATGGGGCTCTGACATCAGTTGTGACTGTTAGTACTGGTAAAGAGCCGATCTTTATCGGAAAACCCGAAGAGATCATCATGGAACAGGCATTAAGTACACTTGGCTTTTCTAAAGACGAAACAATTATGGTTGGTGATAACTATCATACCGATATTCTCGCCGGTATAAATGCCGGTATAGATACATTAATGGTATTTACCGGTGTAACTCCATTTAAGGATTATCCACTGCTAGTTAAAAAGCCAACCTATTATGTACTTAATTTAACAGAATGGATTGACCACTTATAACAAATAAAAGCCCAGCAAATGCTAGGCTTTTATTATTAATCATCAATAAGCTGGTCATCACCAGTGGCATGTGCTAAACGACTTGATGCTGCAGCGGCAATTGCCCCTACGATATCATCTAAAAATGTATGACATTCTCCTGTCGATTTATCATTCAATCGTTTTAAAATGCCTGGTTTTTGCTTATCAATATAACCATAATTGGTAAAACCAATGGAACCATACACATTAACAATAGAAAATGCTACAATCTCATCGATTCCATATAAGCTTTCATCGGTTTCAATTGTTGTTTGAAGTGGCTGGGCAAGCATATTCTGCTCAGCAAGCTTATCCAGTTGTATCCCTGTAAGAACAGCATTCTGTACTTCTCTTTTTGTTAATACACGATCCACATTATGCAAACAATCATCCATACTCAATTCATCATGATATTTAGATTGCAGGTAATATACAAGCTCTGCAATATCTTCTAATGTAACACCTCGTTCTGTCAACCATTCTCTTGCTTTTTGTTCCAGTTCACTCTGATTCGTATTTTCATCCATTTAAAATCACCTTTTCTTCCGGAAAATTGTTAAGATATTTCTTTTTCAAACATATACTAATAATAGTCATGAAAGGGGAGACCAACATGAGGGATTTACTCGCAACATATTATGGGATACAAGCAAATGAAAGAGCCGTTTGGGATGGCGTAGAAGGACTAAAACATAATAACTTATTTTATTTTACCATTTCTGCTGATGAGAAGGAAATTATACATATGGAGCAAGCAGCACTTGCTTATTATCTATATGAAAATAATTACACCCAAACAGCTATCCCAGTTCCAAATAGGAAGGGCGAGTGGTACACAGAATACCACAATAAGAATCACATGGTATTTCAATTGGAAGATAATCCTGTTGACAGCAATGCAGTACATGGAGCATCTTTAGCTCATTTTCATCAAACTGGTTCACGGTATCAATATGAGCCACAGACTATTTCAAGCTATGGCCAATGGAAACAATTATGGATTGATAAGTTAACCGCTTTTGAAAAGCAGATTGAGGTGGATTCTGTCGAATATCCTAATGAATACCACAGACTCTTAATAGATGTTTTACCATATATAATTGGAGTAAGTGAAAATGCAATACAGTATATGCAGGAGAGCGAGTATGAATCACGATTTCACGAGGTTGACCAAGGCACAATTGCCTTCAGAAGGTATCAGGGAGAGCTCGGGAAATCAACCATATGGACTACTGAACTCGTATATGATCACCCTATTCGAGATGTAGCAGAATATATTAGGTTTAAATTATTGAAGCAGGAAGACCCGATCAGTGAAATAAAAGACTTTCTAAATGAGTACAAACAGGTACGCACACTTTCCATATTCAGTTGGCGTTTAATGTATGCACGATTACTGTTTCCAATTCATTTGTTTGATATTATCGAACAGGGGATCATAGAGCAGCAGTATGAGCAACACTATGATGAACTTGAGAAAACAATTGAACATCAAACCATATACGAAGAACGGTTAGGGAAACTTTTTGACCATTTAGGTATTGATAGTAAAGAATTACAAATTCCTATGTTACACTGGCTATAAGCATGATATAGGAGCGGATAAATATGAAGAAGCCAATTATTTATGTAACACGGAAAATTCCAGATGAGATTTTAGTGCCTTATCAGGATTCCCTTGACTTTCGTATGTGGGAGGATGAGGAAGTCCCGGTACCAAGAGATGTGCTCTTGCAAGAGGTAAAGGAAGCTGATGGTGTGTTATGCTTGCTTACTGAAAAAATTGATCGTGAATTATTGGAGAATGCTCCACAGTTGAAAATTGTTGCAAACATGGCTGTGGGTTATGACAATATTGATTTAGGAGCGGCTCAGGAAAGGAATGTTATCGTTACAAATACACCTGATGTGTTAACCGAAACAACTGCCGATTTAGCATTTTCTTTATTAACGGCTGCAGCACGCAGAATTGTAGAAGCAAATGATTATATTCGTGCAGGCAAGTGGAATCATTGGTCGCCATACTTAATGGCAGGCTCTGACATCCATGGGAAGAAAGTTGGAATCGTTGGAATGGGAAGAATTGGTGAAGCGATTGCCAGACGTGCAAAAGGGTTTGGCATGCCAATTATGTACCACAATCGCTCACGAAAGCCTGATGTTGAGAAAGATCTAGGTGCTACCTATATGGACTTTGATGAATTGCTTCGTGTGGCTGACTTTGTTGTTTCGGTTATTCCCTTAACAACTGAGACAAGAAAGCTGTTCAACAAGGACGCTTTCCAGAAAATGAAAACATCTGCTATCTTTATCAACGTGTCACGTGGAGGGGTAGTGGATGAAAAGGCACTGTATCATGCTTTAAATGAGAATGTGATTCATGCTGCCGGCCTGGATGTCTTTGAGGAAGAACCGATTGACGCAGATCACCCACTTGTGAAGCTGGACAATGTTGTTTGTTTGCCACATATCGGATCTGCAAGTGTAGAAACTCGGACTAAAATGCTTCATCTTTGCATGGATAACCTGCTGGCTGTTTTTAGTGGAGAAAAGCCAATAACGCCTGTGAATAATCCATAAAAAAAGCAGACTATTCTATGTCTGCTTTTAATAAGTTATATTTTAAAATACCTGTTCGATTTCTGTAACACCTGGGACCTCTGCCATTAAAGCACGTTCAATTCCAGCTTTCAACGTGATTGTAGAACTTGGGCAGTTACCACAAGCACCCATAAGACGAAGAAGTACAATGCCTTCGTTATCAACATCAATTAGCTCCACATCTCCACCATCACGTAGTAAAAATGGGCGTAATTTGTTTAAAACTTCCTGTACTTGCTCTTGCATTATCCATCGTCTCCTTTCTAATATCATTATAAAACGGATTAGGAAAAAAATCTATCCAAAAACTTAATTTATGTGTAGTAGATATTTTCATTTTATCTTTTATTAAAGATTTTGTAAAATATAAGTAACTAAGATGTGGAGGTTTCGCAATGGGAAAAAATATCTTGATATCGGTATACGGAGCAGAACAGATTTGTGCAAGCTGTGTTGGAGCCCCTGGATCTAAGGACACATATG
>JBDNGJ010000288.1:0-25498 GCA_041689365.1 Virgibacillus sp. | reverse complement strand
CTTATTTGGCAGAAATTCACGAAAATGGTGGTGTTTGCGGACATCAGGGACCTTATTTCACACAAATACAGTTAAATAACCATGATATATTTAAAATAAGGGCTTCTGTGTCCGCTAAAATCAAGTTAGAGAGTTATTTTCATAGATAAGTATAAATCCTTTCTTACTGCATAAGTGCAACTAAAGATTTCGCCATTAAGGCTTGGCGATTTCTAGGTTTTCTAATTTGATTTAGTTTATGGCGAGTTCAAGCAGAAAAATGTTATCATGAAATTTAGAATGTCTAATGTTATATGGTAAGGTAGTACATGAAACAGGTAATTAGAATATTTCATTCAAATTACGGCATAGAATAAGTGAAGTTTAAAAATGGGGAGGGTTTGTCATGAATCGGACAGGGGAAATTGTCCTAACGATTGTAGGAGCATTAATCTATATGCTGTTTGCTGGAGTAGGTATTTTTACAGCATGGTTATTTAACAATGAACAAGTTTTGAATGAGGCTTCGGATGAAATGATGCAACAACCTGGAATGGGAACGGGTGATATGCAGGCTATGCTGGAAGTCCTTCAAGGTGGAGGATTGGTACTAGCGATTGTTTCCATCATTGCGTTGGTATTAGGTATTATTTCAATCATATTGGTAAAAGGCGATAAGAAACCGAAAGCAGCGGGGATTATTTTGATTGTAACGTCTGTGATTGCAGCAATTATCACAGTAGGCGCCGGAATCTTTAGCGGTATATTTTATCTAATCGCTGGAATTATGTGTCTGGCACGAAAAGAACAACAAACGATAACAATGGAATAGAAAGTAATAAAAGAGTAGCCATTAAGGTTACTCTTTTTCAACCTAGAAGATTAATTTTCAGCCTTACTTGCTCATCCAATTCAACTTGTCATTTCCTTTATCGTGTATAACTATGTTATAGGGTTCTTCCTTAAGCAGTGATAATTCTTCCCTTTTTATATCGATTATTTCATGTACGTACATTTTGATTTGCTTTGCCTTTATATTCGACGTCCATCCTTTTGATAAGGTGGTTTTAATTGTTATCTGTATAGGAGTGGTGTTGAACGAGTGAGCAACACCGGTAACTTTATCAAAATTTTTGTTTGTTTCTTCCCGTATTGATCCCAGAATAGGGTACCATTTCTCTTCTGTTAACTGTGCTTCAGTTCTTTTATCGACTTTTACATTATAGTCCACTTTTTTCTTTGAATAGATAGTATTATGGATAAGTTTTTCGATAGCTTTTTTGTCTTTACTAAAGTTTTCCTTTGGTTCATCAATTGTTATTTCAATGGTCGGGTTGGGCGGCGTAGTCATAATGCTCATCCCGCTTTGATTGTAACCTTTTTCTTGTAATATTTCGCTGGTAATTTCAAATATCTCCTGCGAGAGTTGTCTCTTTTCTTTGGCTTCTTCACTTATTTCTTCTTCTTCTTTTATTCTCTGTACTTTTACTGTAACTTCTATCTTGCCCAGTTTGTTGGATTTAGCAATATCTTTAATAATCTGTTTCATTTCTTTGCTAGAATCACTTTTGTTTTTTACATGAAGCGTTAGTTGTTTTGGTTTAGAAGAAAAGAGGGAAACCCTTGGAATTGAAACATTGCCTTCATATCCCTCTTCTCTAAACTTTTCATAAACCTGCATATGGAATTTCTGAATCGCTTCCTTTTGTTTTTCTGTTTCCTTCATACTTTTTTTAATGCTATCTCGCAAGCTTTCAGCAATCACTTTTTCATTATTTGTATTATAATTGACTGTAAAGGTAAAAATGATGACTATTAATATTACTCCTGCTCCTATAATTCCCTTTCTTTTCATTTGTCGTCCTCCATTTAGTATTAAACTGCTTTAAACGTATGTACTTAGTGTATTCAAATATGGATAGGCGGAAGGGAGGAAGCGCGGAATGGGTGATTTTAACTAATCACTGCTAAAAAAGTAAGAGTTTATTATAAATTTACAAATACTTAATTGTATCCTTCCTTTATTATGCCATATTAAAAGTGTACCAGAGTCACAATTGTCTCACAATATCTTATTAATGGAGGGTACCAATGAAAAATTCTGCTAATATGCCGAAAGAAACCATCAGCGTAAATACATTTTCCATACTTTGAATGAACATATAAATAAATGATTTAGGTATATTCTGTAAACTATGATAGGAAGGGCTGTATGCGGTAAGCACGGTTCGGTTCTGTGAGGAGATGAGGAGCACGCCACAAAAATTTGAGGGTGCGCTCCCGCTCCTGGCTAAAGCAGGTCAGGTCCTGTTCGTCAGCACTCATTTTATAATAGATGGATGCAAAGTTACGTTGCATTTTTTATCTCAACTACGCATTCGTTCCAGCCATTGAAGATGAATCCTTTCTAAACATCCTAGCCTGCTATTATTAGTGGGAAGTTTTAGTTATGTCCCGGCCACTTTTATTATGACGTCCACTCTCCATGAACGATTGCGACTAGTTTTCTGCTGCCATCCACATCTTCAAATACGAGTGTTAAGCTTTCCCAAGCCAATTCTTCTTTTCCATTTTGATAAAATTCAACCGTTTGTGCATTCGGAAAAACGTCACGAATGTTATTTAACATGGTTCCGCGATTTTTTAGATTGTTTACATTAATTTCATCTGCATTAGAAAAGAAAGATGCGTTAACATATTCATCAAAATAGTCGCTTGGTGTCAGTTTAATTGGTTTTCCGCTGCCATCCTGGCTGCCCCATTCATAAACGCTGTTAACTTCAAGTAAGTTAGCAATCTCATCCCGTGAAAATGTTACAGCATTTGATTTAACATATACATAAGGAGAGAACAGTAATCCTTTTTCAGGATGGACTTGATTTGCCAGTGCTTCCATATTCTCATTCGTCAATAGAGTGAGAACTTTATTCGCTTGTTGCTTTAAACTTGGTTGCTTCTCGTTATTTGTTTTATATTTTTCAGTAAAGAATTTATTGGTAAATTGATTCAATTGTTTGTCATCGATTTTATATTGTTTACCGTTAATGGAGACAATATCTTCACCTGTAAAAGTCATGGTTGTTACTTTTTCATTTTTATCATTATAAAGCGTGATGGTTTTTTCAAAAACTGAGCTTTCTTGAGTTGTTTTTTTATAATTCATGGCCCCTATCGTCTCGTGGAAACTTTCGATTATTTTTTGATCCGATGTGGAATACAAACTATCTTCAGTTGCGCCTTTAATAGCTGAAATCTCACCTTTAACGATGTCGTTAAACGTATGCATGGCCGCTTGCTGATTATTGGTATTGATGGATGAGAATATCAGCAGGAAGAATAAACAACCAGCTGCAACTGCCCCGAATATAGCTGCAAACCTTTTGATTGGGAATTTCTTATTTGAATTCATAATGGCATGGTGGATTTCAGTCCGTTTTTGCTTACTCACATCAGGTTTTGGCATATCCTTAAGAAGATCTTTTAATTCATTATGATCTTGTTTCTTCATTGTCGTTACACCTCCTTAAAGCTTCATGAAGAGCTATTCTTGCACGATGTTGTGTGGATCTGACTTTGCTTTTACTCCATTTAAGTACATCGGCTGTTTCTGCTATGGATAGTTCTTTGACTCCTCTGAGAATAATCACATCCTGGTAGTTTGACTTTAGTTGTTTGATGGCCCGGTAAATGGTCTGGTGCTCCTCTTCATGGTCAAGAATAGATTGTGGTGAAATAGTTGTTTCTGGTTCATTTGTATTTTCTAAAGGAATGTGGCTCATCCACTTTCTGACCTTACGTTTCCTAACCTCATCAACAGCAACATTTCTGGCTATACTGAAGAGCCAGGTTTTTGGGTTTGATTTTTCCTGGTAACTGTTAAATCCTCTCAATGCTTTTATGAAGACCTCCTGAAGTAAGTCTTCAGCATCCACTGGACCTATACGATAAATTAAAAAATGATAGATATCATTGCCATATTTCTCAAACCAATCCGAGATTATCTCTTTGTTGTCCAAAACTCCTCACCTCCGCGACTCTATTTATTAGACGAATTATAATTTATTCCATCGCACTTTTTACACGAAAAATTTTTAAATCGAGTAATTTGTAGGCTATTAGACATGTTGTTTAGGTGGGTACTTTTAACTGTTTTTAGCTAATCACTGTTAAAGTAGTAAGAATTTACTATAAATTTACAAAATCTTAATTGTATCCTCTTATTTTATATGCCATATTAAAAGTGTGCCACAGTCACAATTGTGTCACAATATCATATTAATGGAGGGTACCAATGAAAAATTCGACTGTGAAGAAGATGCTGAATTTGCTTCTTATTTTCACACTAGTGTTCATGAATTATTCTACGATTCTAGTGAAGGCAGAAAGTAATGAAGTAGTAGCAGAGGACTTATTCATCTCAGAGTATATTGAAGGAAGTTCGTATAACAAGGCAATCGAGATTTATAATGGTACAGGTGATCCAGTAGATTTATCAAATTACGAATTGGAATTGTATAGTAATGGTGCTACAGAAGCAAGTCAATCGGTACAACTATCAGGTACTTTGGAACATAATGATGTATTTGTTGTTGCCCATTCAAGCGCTGGTACAGAAATTTTATCCCAGACGGACTTGGAAAGCTCTGCGGTAGCTAATTTTAATGGTGACGATGCATTTGTGTTAAAAAAGAATGCTAGTGCAATGGATGTATTAGGTAACATTGGAACTGATAGTGATTATGCAAAAGACATCACATTAGTAAGAGATGCATCTGTTACACAGGCAAGTTCATCATACAATGAAGCAGAATGGTCAGATTATGCGAAAGATACATTTGCATATCTTGGGAGTCACACAATGGACGGTGCCGGTGGGGAAGAGCCGCCTACAGACCCAGGTGATCCTGGTGAGGAATATTCTATTGCTGATGCTCGTGAGCTAAGTGATGGAACTGCAGTAACAGTAGAAGGAATAGTAACGGTTAATAATAATGCAATCAGTAATGGCGCACAATTTTCAACATACATACAAGACGAGACAGGCGGCATTAATCTTTTTGTATTCGAACAAGGGGAAATTCCCGATCTTGCTAAAGGAGATAGAGTCCGGGTTTCTGGTGAACTAGATTCATATAATGGCTTAAAAGAAGTTATCCCGACTTCAATTGAAGTAGTAGAGAGCGGACAGGAATTACCGCAAGCACAATCTGTTACATTAGCTGATCTTCAGGATTCTGCTGTTGCCGAGTCCTATGAAGGGGAATTAGTTCAGCTTACAGGATTTATTAATGATATCCCTGGTAGCCCTGCAGGTGGAGGCTATAATGTTTCATTAATTGATTCGGACTTCAATGGAACAACGCTAAGGGTGATGGAGAATGCCCTGGATATTTCATTAGTAGAGGAAGATAGGTGGTATAACGTTACGGCGATTGTCAGCCAGTATAATTCGTATCAGTTAATTCCAACTGAACAAGCGGACATTCAATTGGCTGAAAAACAACCGGAACCACCATCAGCAGCAGGGGTTTATGAATCTACTGTTGAAAGTGTTGTAGATGGCGATACGATTCATTTAGAAACACCAGTCCTTGGAGGGACGAAGGTACGTTTTCTAAATATGGACACAGCTGAAACATATACAGCTCATAATGACGACCCTGCTAGAGACGAAATAAATGCAAATCAGAAAGCTTTTGGTGAAGAAGCGAAAGCATATATGAATGAGCTTATTCAGCCAGGTGATGAGGTTCTTGTGAAAATAGGTGAGGAACCAACTGATGATTACGGCAGACTGCTGGCAGAAGTTATTCGTCAGGAAGATGGCTTGAATATCAACCTGGAGATGGTACGGGAAGGGTTAGCATCAACCTATTTTATCGCGCCATTTAATGAAGAAGTATATCCGACATATCAGGATGCGGTGAAAGAAGCGAAAGATGCTGGTCTCGGTATTTGGAATCCGGAAGATCCATTGCTGGAATTACCATTTGAATTCCGGGCAAATGATGATCAAAAAGGATTTTTAAGATATGTAGGTAATTCCGACACAATGGAGTACGTTATGCCTGATAATTGGGCGGATGTTCCAGTGGAAAAAAGAGTATTTTTTGCAAGTGAAGAAGAAGCAGAATCGTATGGCTATACATTTGCCGGTGACGATGATGGCTCAACTGAAAATTTATCGGTTCAGTTATTAAGCATGAATGACCTGCATGGAAAAATTGATCAGGAATATGAGCTTGACCCAGACGGTGATGGAACATTCAGTACTTACGGTAAAATGGATTATACTGCTGCAGCTATTGGAGCACGGGAGCAAACAAATCCAAATACGCTGATTGTTCATGCCGGTGATATGATTGGTGGTAGTTCACCAGTATCAGGTCTTTTACAGGATGAACCAACCGTTGAGATTATGGAAGAAATCGGATTTGATGTTGGTACAGTAGGAAATCATGAATTTGATGAAGGTACAGATGAACTGCTGCGCATGGTAAATGGCGGAGAACATCCAGAAGGATTAGGTACCGATGGCTATGATGGAATGAATTTCCCGTTATTATGTGCAAATTGTGTTTACAAAGATTCTGGTGATACTGTCTTGCCTCCACATTATGTAGAGGAAGTGGACGGTGAAAAAATTGGATTCGTTGGTGTTATTACACAGGGAGCCGCTGGAATGGTAATGCCTGCTGGGATTCAGGATATCGAGTTCACAAATGCGACTGAAGCTGTGAACGAATCTGTCGCAGAACTTAAAGCACAAGGTGTGAAATCAATTGTGGTGCTGTCACACATTCCAGGTGAACAGAATGATGATACCGTAACAGGCCAGGTTGCTGACTTAGCGAATGCAGTTGATGATGAGGTTGATGTTATTTATTCTGCGCATAACCATTTGGTTAATAATGGTGTCGTGGATAACAAGCTAATCGTTCAAGCATCCGAATATGGAAAAGCATTCTCAGACGTTGACCTGGAGATTGACCGCACGACAGGTGACATTGTAAAAAAAGAAGCAGAAGTTGTTTTTGTAGATCAAAGCAAGGTCACCCCTGATCCAGCAGTAACTGGGATTCTGGACAAATATGCAAATCAGATCGCACCAATTATGAATGAAGTAATAGGCTACAATGCAACAGACTTAACAGGTGATTATTCCAATGATGGCGATCATGGTTTAGGGAATCTAATTGCTGATGGAATGAACGCTCAAATGGATAGTGATTTTGCGATGATGAATGGCGGCGGCATCCGAGATGACCTGCTAGCCGGTGAAGTTACTTGGGGAGATCTTTATAATATCCAGCCATTTGGCAATACACTAATGATGTTTGAGATAAAGGGTGCAGATCTTTACCCGATTATTGAAGCACAGCTTTCATCAGTTTATGGTCCTGACTATAGTATAAGTGGTTTTCATTATACGTGGGATCCTGAAACAAGTTCTGTTGTTGACGTAACTTTACCTGATGGGTCACCAGTTGATATGGGTAAAACATATACACTGACGGTAAATAATTATATGGGTACGTCAACAGGATCTAAATACGCACCAATTGGAGAATTGGGTGAAAATCCAGTAATGGGTCCATCTGACCTTGATGCTACAGTAGATTTTGTTGAGAGCCTGAACAGCTCTGAAGCAAATCCGTTTGAATATGGCCCAGAAGGACGTATTACAGAAGGAACTGCTGAGGAAGATCCACCTGAAGTTGTTGTTGCACCAAAGGATAATAATGGCACAGCAACAGTGCATACCGAGGATTTGGAAGCTCTTGATGCCGGTGTTCGAGTTGTCATTGACATTCAAAATGATAAAAAGCCAAGGAAATTGTTACTGAATAAGAAACAAGTGGATATTTTGAAAGAAAAAGAAGTTACATTGACCGTTACCAATGGTGAAAAGTCCGCTGAGTTTATTATGCAGGAGTTCTCAGGAAAAGTGCTGAAGGTGAGCTTGCATGACAGTAACGGAAAAGGCTTTAAAAAACATTAGCGATAACACTTAATATAGCAAGGCAAGCAAAAACGCATTGATAATAGTCGATGCGTTTTTGTTTGCCTAATAGTATATTTGTGGAGTGAGTACCTGGATTCTTTTGGATTGCGCGAAACGAGCACTCATTGGAGTAATGAGTGCACGAACTCAGTTTGGAGTGCGTGGAAAGTGTCCTCATTGGAGTAATGAGAGCGCAAAATCAGTTTGGATCGTGAGAAAGATGTCCTCATCGGTGTTATGAGCGCTCGAAATCTGTTCAAATTGTGAAAAATGGTAACTCATTGGAGTAATGAGAGTGCGAATTTAGTTTGGAAAGCGTAAAATGGGTCACCCGGATTCTGTAAAGTAAAAAAGGAGACCAAATCTCTATGTGATTTGGTCAGTTACTCGTATATGTTTCTCCAGTCTCAGTGGCTGAATCCAATTAGTTTAATTTCTTCTCATCTTTACTGTATACATTAATTTTATACGGGTCATCCTGTACATTTTCTTCAACTTCCTCTGACTCGATAAATTGGTGAACTTTATTTTCTATTTTTGCCCCTAACTCCTTTGCATCAGAGTCTGAAGCGTCAATTGATGTTCTTATTGATAGCGTAAGTGGCGATGGATAGAAGGAATAACCGATTCCCTCAACTTTTAGCTCTTCAATACCAAGTAGCCCCGTGGAAATGGTAGATATTACAGGTCTCCATCTTTGATCGGCCTTTTTCTTCTTTGGATCTGTTTTATATACCTTTATTTTAAAGTCGCCCATATCTTTTTCTTTTACTATATTTCTTACAATTTGCTTCATTTCGTCTACTCTTTTTTCTGAAACAGGTATTTCTAATGGAATAAACTTCTCAACATCATTGATTCTGACATGTGCAGAAAATATATCGTAATCCTGTTTTTCTAATGCTTCTAAAATAGTATTTTCCAGCTGATTACTTTGCTTTGCATATGCTTCATTTTTCTTCCTCTGTTCTTCGGGAATCTCTTCTGGTACATATTCCTTTTTAACTTCCACATTATAGGCATTCAGCCCTTTGGCGTTTAAAACACTTTCAACTTCTTCCTCAATTTCCCCTTTTACTTCGTTAAAATAGCTCTCTGATCCTCTGATAGATATCCCTATAGTCTTATCGCGGACCGTTAGAGAGGCGCCGCCGATTTTGTAACCTTGTTCATCAAGGTTTTCGGCAATTGTCCCAACTAGAGAAGGGTACGATCCCGATTCTGTCTCTTTCTCAAATAATGTATTTAAAATGGGAACTTGTGCTAAAACATTAGCGACAGTTGGTGAAACAAATGCAGATCCAATCAATATGCCAATTAGTAGTACTGCAGCTGAACTAATGTAAATTAATTTTTTGCCAATACCCATTTTTACCTTTTCATTTCTTATTTCATCAAAAACTGCATTCTTAATTCTATCCGTGGTTCCATCCTTGTAGTATTTTTTGAAATAATAATCCTTTAGCTTCCTAAATATTTTATCCACAAACAATCACTCTCCTTCAAAAGAAGTTATCTTTTGCTTAAGTTTGTCCCTGCCTCGAGCCAACCTGGTTCTCACCGTATTGGAATTAATATTGAGAGATACCGCAATTTCATCGATTTTTTGCTCATGGAAATAATATAGAACTAAAATTTCCCGATACTTAATAGGCAGCCTGAAAATAATCTGTAACAGTTGATCTTTCCGGTTTTGTTTCATAAAAATTTCTTCAGAACTCTCACTGTCTAACTTATTTTCAAAAAATTGACGAGGGTATATTAGATTAACTAATTTATTTTTTCGTAAAAAATCCTTTGAGGTATTGACGGTAATACGATATATCCAGGAAGTTACAGAAGCTTCGCCACGGTACTTATCTATGTGTCTGTAGCATTTGATGAAAACTTCCTGAGAGATATCTTCTGCCATTCCACGATCCTTCACAAATGAGTAGGCAAGCAGATATACTTTCTGTGAATGGGCTGTCATCAGTTCACTTAATATTTCTTCTTTATCTTTATCAGTTATATATGTTTCGTCTTTATTTAATTGAATTGGGTCATCGCGATAACCACTCATGTTACATCCCCCTTACCAATCACTTTTAAGACATATGTAAATCGTTTTATGTTTCAATAATTTATAAACTATTTCTAGCAGTTAATAAAGTATAAAGACTTTCTTATTGCATAAATGCAGCCAGGGCACTCGGATTAAGGCATGGCGAATGCTAAGCTTTCTAAAAAGGTGTTTCTCCAGTGAAAATGATAGAATATAAGCGGACGATATTTTACGGAGGTAGTTATGCAAAAGTTCACAACTGATGTTATAGACATTATATCAAACATACCAAGTGGAAAAGTAATGACATATGGACAGATTGCTAGACTGGCTGGCAGTCCTAGAGGGGCAAGGCAAGTATCCCGAATTCTTCATTCCGTGAGCAGAAAATATAATCTTCCTTGGCACCGGGTTATAAATGCCCAAGGGGAGATTAGTATTAAAGATGAGGAGTTATATAATGTTCAGAAACTATCACTAGAAAGTGAAGGAATTTTATTCAATGGAAATGCCATAGATTTAGGGAAATATCAGTATAAAATCCAAAATATGTAATTTTCAAATATTTACAACAGCAGGTGCTTTCCGTTATATTATAAACAGTTAGCTCTAGATAAAAAGGGGAGCGTGGAAAATGAGAGATTATCAGGGGCAAGACAATGATTATCGATATAAGATTGCGAATCGTGAAGCATTAATAGGGGTTGGGCTGGTTATTTTTAATTTTGTCTGGTGGTTTGCGTTTGCTTATGGGTTAGGTGGAAAAGATCCGTCTGAGTATTCGTATGTAATGGGGTTTCCTGCATGGTTCTTTTACAGTTGTGTGCTTGGATTTGTAGTAATGGCAGTACTGGTGACGGTAATTGTCAAAAAATGGTTTGTGGATATACCCTTTGATGAAGAGGGGCATGACGAATGAACTGGCAGGCGTTAATACCGTTAATAGGTCTGTTATTGATAATTTTTGGTGTGGGTATATGGGCAGGAAAGTTTATAAAGTCATCAAATACATTTCTCCAGGAGTATTTCCTTGGTGGACGGAACATGGGCGGCTTCGTTTTAGCAATGACAATGACTGCTACATATGGAAGTGCAAGCAGCTTTATTGGTGGACCTGGTGTCGCATATAATGAAGGCCTCGGCTGGGTATTATTGGCAATGTCGCAGGTTGTGACTGGCTATTTTGTTTTAATGATACTTGGCAAAAAATTCGCGATTGTTACCCGTAAATATAATGCGGTAACGATGGTCGACTTTTTGAAAGAACGCTATAATTCTAAATGGGTTGTCTTACTTTCCGCATTCAGCATTATTATATTTCTATTTTCAGCGATGGCAGCCCAATGGATTGGCGGTGCTCGGTTAATTGAGTCACTTGTTGGTATTTCGTACACGAGTGCATTGTTTATTTTCGCGTTGTCAGTATTGATTTATGTGACAATCGGTGGATTCAGAGCTGTTGCATTAACAGATGCGATTCAAGGAACAATCATGTTTGTTGGAACGCTTATATTACTTATTGCTGTTGTAATTGCCGGGGGCGGGATCTCCGCTATTATGACAGATCTCAGTACAGAGAATCCAAATTTGATTACCCCATTTGGAGCTGACGGCAGTCTCACACCTACATATGTTTCATCGTTTTGGATTCTTGTCGGTGTTGGTGTTGTGGCCTTACCGCAAATCGCTGTACGGGCAATGTCCTATAAGAATGCCCGTTCTATGCATCGTGCGCTGATTATCGGCACAATTGTTGTCGGTTTTATTATGCTGAATATGCATTTAATCGGTGTATTTGCCCGCCCGGTTTTACCAGGGATTGAAGTAGGTGATAAGGTAATGCCGCTGATTGCACTGGAGGTATTACCAAATTGGCTTGCGGGTATTGTTTTGGCGGCACCAATGGCAGCGATTATGTCGACAGTAGATTCGCTTTTGCTGCTCGTTAGCTCATCTATAGTTAAGGATATATACTTAAATTATGTCAGGCCTGACGCATCACATGTTAAGGTTAAACGATTGAGTATTGGGATTACTGCTGTATTAGGAATTATTATTTTTATAATGGCATTAAACCCGCCAGACTTAATAATATGGCTAAATTTATTTGCGTTTGGTGGACTGGAAGCAGCATTTATTTGGCCAATTGTGATGGGTCTCTACTGGAGGAAAGGAAATAAATACGGTGCGCTGGCTTCAATGGTTGTTGGGGTAGGCTTATATATCTTATCAGAGTCATTTTTCCCTCAACCACTGGGACTTCATTCGGTAGTACTGCCGATTGTGTTGTCGTTCGTTGCCTATGTTGTGGCTAGCTTGAGTACTCAAAATAGAAATATATAATTGCTTTAGCGCTTTCGATGAATTCGAGGGCGATTTCTTATTTAAGACTTAAGATGGAGTGCGAATCATTCTAAGGCGGGTTCCCTGAAAAAAATATCCTAGTTAAACTAGAGTTATTAATAGAAAAAATAGAGGTGGAATGATGAAGGAAGGGAAGACAGTTGGTAAGGTTATTGACAGCGTTATACATGGTGGCAGAAAAGCGGTTAACAAAGAAGTTATCACACAAAAGGATACGATTGATAATGTTGCTAAGTTAAAGGAGCTGAACATTTCAACATCTGATGTCTCCGTTAACGTCAGTACCCATGAAGACAGGCGAGTAGACCTGTTGCTGGAAACATATGATGGCGGACCGGAATTAAAAACAGATCACTCAGGGGACAGTTTGAACATATCGGCAAAAGGGTTAAAAACGTATAATTCCTTAAATACTCCTCCCTGCATGCTTCACATTGTGGTTCCGAGTGAAATGTTTGAAATTTGGAGTATCATAACAAGTTCGGGAGACGTTTCTGCAGCAAATCTAATATCCAATTCATTCGATATAAGATCAAGTTCTGGTGAAGTAAATCTTGCTAATTTAGAAGCACAAAAACTACATTTAAAGACATCATCCGGCAAAATAACGGTCAGCGAAATTAAAATTAGTGATGTTTATTTTGAAACGTCATCCGGGGAAGCGGCATTCAATGGAATAAAGGGGGACCTTACAGGTTCAACGAGTTCCGGAGATGTTACTGTAATGAACTTTCAAGGAGAAATGTTTCATGTTGTTACTTCTTCCGGAAAGATACAGCAAAGTAATAGCATTGTTAAAGATATGAGTCTAAAAACTTCGTCTGGCAGTATACAAGCGGACAGTTTAACGGGTGAAAAGGTAATGCTTCACGCAAATTCTGGTGATATTAGATGTACTCGTTTTACAGGAGATGCTAAAGGCTACACGATATCGGGAGATGTATTGTTGTCACTTTTAGATGAAAGCTTGCTGGATATTGAGTCATCTAGTGGAGATATAACATTACTTGCTGGAAAGGTAAGTTTGAATGCAACTGTTCAAGTTAGTACAGGTTCAGGAGATATCTTCAATAAGCTACCATTGATAAGTGTGAGAAAACACTCAGGTAATCATTTAAAGGGAGTTGTTGGAGAGGGTGAAAATCCTATCTTGCTCAAGGCGGGTTCAGGTGATGTGAGGATTTCTTAGACGTAAGAGAAAAACCGAGCTTGGACAATCAAGCTCGGTTTGTTGCTCACTGTCTTTCTTTTGCAAAGGATATAAAATAATCCAATGAATCCTCATTACTTAATGAGCCTTTATTTACTACTTTATCCACTGGTTTACCCATCAGTATTTTTTTTACCGGAATCTCCAGTTTTTTACCGTTTAATGTTGTCGGTAATTCAGGAACTTCGTATATTCCAGTCGGGATATGACGCGGTGAGCAATGTCTTTTAATTTCGTTTTTGATGGTCTTTTTAATAGACTCTGTTAACTCCTCGCCTTCTTTCATGGTGACGAATAATGGTGTGCTGGAGTCACCATCGTTGGCAGGAATATCTACTATTAAGCTATCAGCTACTTGTTTCACATGATCAACAGCACGATAGATCTCGCTCGTACCAATCCGGATACCTCCGCGGTTAATTGTTGCATCCGATCGTCCATAAATAACACATGTATGCCGGTTGGTAATTTTCAAGTAATCCCCATGACGCCAGATTCCTGGGAATACATCAAAATAGCTGTCATGTAAGCGGCTGCCATCCGCATCATTCCAAAAATAGATTGGCATTGATGGGAAAGGTTCCGTTAAAACCAGTTCACCAACTTCTTCTGTTTGCGGCTCTCCTTCATCGCTAAAGCTTTCAATTTTAGCACCAAGTCCTCGACATTGCAGCTCACCAGCATATACTGGCTCAGTCGGAATTCCAAGGATAAATGCTGTACAAACATCTGTGCCGCCACTAGCAGATGCAATCCACAGGTCTTTTTTGACATTGTCATAGCACCATTGGAATCCTTCAGGTGGGAGAGGTGAACCTGTTGAGCTAATATTCTTCAAATGGCTCAGATCAAATTCTTCATCAGGAGTAAGCCCGTCATCCTTCATGCATGCAGTAATATAGCTTGCACTGGTACCAAAGACAGTCATTTTTGTATCTTCAGCAAATTTCCACAGCATTTTCTTATCCGGGTAGCCTGGATTCCCATCATACAGAATTATTGTGCTGCCTGTAAGAAGCCCGCCAACAAGGTAGTTCCACATCATCCAGCCTGTTGTAGTAAACCAGAAGAACCGGTCTTCTTTTCCAAGGTCTGCATGGAATGTAAGTGCTTTTAAATGTTCGAGTAAAATGCCGCCCTGACTTTGTACGATTGGTTTTGGTTTACCAGTTGTTCCTGATGAAAATAATACCCATAATGGGTCATTGAATGGCACATGCTCGTATGTGAGCTTATTCTGCTTATTTGTATGAATGGCGTCATTCCAAAGCGTTACATTTTTCAAATGATTAAAGCCGGAGTTTTCATTTAAATAAGGGATTCCAATTGTTGCTTCTAACGTTAGAATCTCCGCTTGTATATTTTTCACAACTTCTGTCCGATCGAACTCTTTCCCGCTATAGCTGTACCCGTCAACGGTTATCATGACTTTTGGTTCGATTTGTTTAAAACGGTCGATGACACTTTGTGTACCGAAATCAGGTGATGCACTCGACCAAACTGCCCCAAGACTAGCAGTTGCTAGAAATGCAACGACTGATTCATAGATATTGGCAACATAGGCCACAACACGATCCCCTTTTGTTACGCCAAGATCCTTAAGGGTTTGCTGTAGTGCAGCAGTTTCCTGATAGAGCTGCTTCCAGGTTATTTCTGTATTTTTTCTTGTTTCTGAGGAGTGGATGATTGCTGGTTTATTTTCATCCCGATTCCTGAAAATATGTTCGGTATAATTGATAGTCGCCTCTGGAAACCATTTAGCCCCGGGCATATCGTGTGAGGTTAATACTGTTTGGTAAGGTTTTTCCGCCTGAAGATCGAAATAGTCAAAGATCGATTCCCAAAATAACTCCAGCTCATGAACAGACCATTTCCAAAGTGAATGATAGTCGTTAAAATGTAGGTTTTTATGTTGTTTTAACCATTTCATATAATCATAGATATTTGATTGCTGTTTACGTTTTTCATCTGGTTCCCATAACAGGGTGCCCTCTTTAATTTCACTCATCATACCCCTCCTTGATTGAACAGTGACTAATACTATTATATGAAACCGTTTACCAGGTGTAAAGGAAACGATAGTAAGAACAGTTAACCTAAATAGTCACAAAAAAGCCATAATCACATAAAAAACGTGATAAATATCACATAAAGAAATAAAGAATTAAATTATGATTGTTCTGTGGAAATAAAAATAAACTTTACATACACGAGGTGAAAGGGATGTTAATTTCTAATCTTGGCAGGACTCGAACGAAACTATTAACTAGTTTTCAAGATTTAAGTGATGAGCAGTTAAATCAGAAGCTATCTGAGAAAAGCTGGAGTATTGCTCAAGTGCTTTATCATTTATATACATCAGAAAAGGCTATGGCAGGACTTGTTTTGGACGCTTTGCAGGCTAACACTGAAAAGGTGGAGGAAAAAGACCTATCTTTTATAACTGACAGAACCAAAAAATCCAAAGCAATGAATGAACCACCGAATGAGATAATCACAAAGAAAAATTTACTTGAGTTATTAGAGGAATCCAGATTTCAGCACTTACAATTCATCTTTAATGAAACACACGAGCGAATTTTGGCTAAGAAGTCTATGAATCATCAGGATTTTGGAGCAATAAGTTTAAAGAATGCAGTCGATCTTATCTGGCTGCATGAAAAACGCCATATCTATCAAATTCAGGAAATCAGAGAGAAATTAAACTTTAGCTAAAACTTAAGGAGGAATACACCATGGAGGAGCAATTTACGAATCATTTGGCAGTTAAATATACATCACAGTGGGACGAGCTTTCAGTCGATCAAAAGAAAGAAGCGGTAAAGGAAGCTGTAGCAATCTTTCAGAAATATGAGGATACAGTTGGTCTAAGAGGTGCATACGTAACGCAGGGGTTTCAGGCACATACCGATTTATTATTTTGGATGTATGCGGATCGATTCCAAGATATTCAGGACCTCCAATTGAATTTACGTCGTTCAACATGGGGGAAATATATCGATATTCCACATGCGTTTACAGGAATGACTAAGCCTTTTGAGTTTTCCGAGCATCCGACCTCTTTTCAAATGGGGGTTCCTGCAAGAGAATACTTGTGCTTCTATCCGTTTATTCGGACACCTGAATACTATTTGTTACCGAAGTGGGAACGAAAAGCACTAATTGGTGATCATGGGAATATCGGACACGAATTTATTCCTGGAATTTTAACTAATGGTGTGTATGGCTTTGGATTGGGTGATTATGAATGGCTACTATCATTTGAAACAAATGACCTGGGATTACTGGTTGATTGTGTCCGTAAACTGCGCGAGTCAAAATCAAGGCTATATATGCAGCATGAATGGCCCTTTATTGTGGGACGGCACTTTGAGCTAGAAGATGCTTTATCACAATATATTTGATGGAATGTACTTGAGTGCTATGACAAACCTAGGGCGGCTGTCGAGCCTCAGTTTCAGGGGAGGAAATAATGACGTTATTCCGCCCCTGATGCTGAAGACCCATGCATTAACGGAACGAGGATCCGTCTCACCCTTCCGAGAGCACCTTTTCTGCTATTTAGCGGAATGAGGATTCATTCGACTGATTGTTATGGATACTTATTCCGATCGTCAATACTTCAGCCAGCAATTTAAGGTGTACTGAATAGTGAGTTTTATATTGTTTTCTTCCCTAGAACTGAATCCGCTAGATAAAGCTGCCCTCCTAAGCATAAGGAGTTCTAAGAAAGTGAAATACGCCTTCGTAGTAATCCCGATATACCAGTCTAATCTATTGCTCAGCTAACTTGTCGGCAAATGCTTTTACATAGGCTGGCAGGTCTGGCGGACGACGACTAGAAACGATATGTCCATCGACAATAACCGCTTCATCAATCCATGTTGCACCTGCATTTGACATATCATCCTTAATTCCTGGTGTGCTGGTAACTGTTCTCCCTTGTAAAATATTAGCAGAAATAAGCACCCAGCCTGCATGACAGATTTGCCCGATTGGCTTTTTGGCATCGTCCATTACTCGAACGTATTCTAGAACTTCCGGATAGCGTCTTAACTTATCTGGTGCCCAGCCACCTGGAACAAGAATTGCATCATAATCTTCACCATTAACATCGGAAAAGGCATAGTCTGATGTTGCGGGAACACCATATTTTCCAACATATTTCTTTTTTGCCTCTTTTCCGACCAGGTGAACCTCAGTTCCCTCTTCCTGGAGTCTTAAAACTGGATACCATAATTCAAGATCTTCAAAGTCATCTTCTACAAGCGCAATAACTTTCTTATCTGTTAATCGCATAAATATCCCTCCGAGCAATTGTTATTTCAAGTATACCAAAGGGATACCGCCATTTGCAGTTAAAAAGTATAAATCCTTCTTACTGCATAAGTGCAACTAAGGCTTTCACCATTAAGGCTTGGTGATAAGCCAAGTTTTCTAATTGTCTAGGAAATTATAAAATTTGACCTCTGTGGATAACTAACTAAGCTATCTAGCCACGTCCAGCTCCGACGTACAGGACGTACTAGTGCCGGTGACGCCACAGGACGTGGCGTTCTCACCGGCCAGCGCCTAGCGCCTAGTGGACTTCCCTCCCCGTGTCTACGATAAGAAATAAAGGATGTTCGACTAAAACCACCACATCCTATGGCAACGTCGAACTACCCCACGTCCTGTGGGGCAGCTTACGCTCTTCGTGTATCCTTTATCTCACACGGGTCAGTCCAGTCCATACGGCGCTGAACAGGCGCTTGCGCTTTTGTTCCTAATATAGCGTTACTGACCACTGTACTTGGCGAATTTCACAAAGGTATTTTCATCTTCAATAAGCCCACAGGCCCCGCATTGAATTCTGTATTCGGGTCCTTTGTAGGCAATGTGGAAAACGTCCATATTATCACTGGTGTATTCATTCGTTATTTCACCTGTTTGTGCATCCAGCTTCACTGGTTTTGCTACTTGTTCGATAATGTTAAAGCGTGAACGGTTTGTCTTGCAATTTGGACAAAGGTATTGTTGTGTCATTTAAACACCTCCAACCCTTACTATTCCTAAATTGCATTATATTATGAGTTGGAGGTCAGCTATTATGTAAACCACCGTTTCACTTTAGAGAAAAACGATGCAGGTTCTTCGGGTTCATCTTTTTCCTCTGTGTTTTGTACAAAGATATCTTCTTTGTCGATAGCGTAATCATACGTTAATACAGCACCTATGTCTGTATCGGCATCATTGTTAGTGATGACGGTGTAATCGATATTGTATTTTTGGGCCAGTGCCTTTTCTTCCTTTAAAAATTTGGAAGAGACGTGTCCGTTAATTAGTAATTTGGCATCATTATTGCTCTTCATTGCTTCGTCCAGCTTTTTCAGCCCTTTGTCGGTCATCACCTGGCCTTTTGTAAGAGCAATAACTATTCTTTCTCTGATTGTTCCTAAAAATTGCTTGCGTTCAGCTCTCTTTGTTTGTTTGGAACCGTAAATTCCTTCCGTGAGATAATCCTCAACGTTCTTTTTTCCCATATCTGCACCTCATTTATTAACTTATATACCAATTGTATAATATGGCAAATATATCAGCCAATCAAAAAGATTATTCGACAAAAAACGGGAAGTGACAGGCACGCATCTACTAGCAGCCCATACCAAAAACGTGCCCCAATCTTCTGGGGCACGTTGAATGTTACTTCCGTTTAGCGCGTTTATCTGCCTCACGACTTCTTGCTTGTGCTTCTTTATCATCGTGGTCAGCAAATTCTTCTGAAAACTCTACATCTCGGCCGTCTGTTTTTGCATATTTGGGTGTTTGTGCCAGAAAGTTACTGCCTCTGGCTTTGTTGTGTTCATCTCTGCCCATTGCATCCACCACCTCAATTTGTAGTAGTGTTTCATGGGTAGTATGTGTAAAATCAAGTGACTTTATAAATGCTATTTTCTGTCTCCGCCCAACATATCAAATAAACCTCCAGCTACACTTCCTTCACCTTTTGATCCGCCTTTTTCTGGTGCTGCCGCAAATATTCTGCTTGCCAGACGGCTGAATGGAAGTGATTGAATCCAAACCTCTCCAGGACCTCTCAGTGTTGCGAAAAATAGCCCTTCGCCACCGAACATCGCTGTTTTGATACCGCCTACAAATTCAACGTTGTAATCGACATCACCTGTCATTGCTACCAGACAACCGGTATCGACTTTTAATGACTCACCCGGTTCAAGTACTTTTTTGTGAATTGTTCCACCTGCGTGGACAAAAGCCATGCCATCGCCTTCAAGCTTTTGCATAATAAACCCTTCGCCACCGAAGAAACCTGCACCAACTTTTTTCTGGAATTCAACACCAACAGAAACCCCTTTTGCCGCAGCTAGGAAGGCGTCTTTTTGACAAATTAGTTTTCCGTTAATTTCACTTAAATCCATTGGGATAATCTTACCAGGATATGGTGAGGCAAAGGATAAATGTTTTTTCCCTGACCCTTCATTTGTGAAAGTAGTCATGAATAGACTCTCACCAGTAATGACTCGTTTACCTGCGCCAAGAAGTTTTCCCATTATACCGCTACCCTGGTTAGAAGATCCGTCACCAAATATGGTTTCCATACTTATTTGTTCATCCATCATCATTAAACTACCTGCTTCAGCAATTACGGTTTCCTCTGGATCAAGTTCCACCTCTACAAATTGCATATCATCCCCATGTAGTTCGTAATCGATTTCATGATTATTCAACTTTTACAGCCCCTTTACCTTGTTTTTAGATAATACGTGATAACTCATTAAGAGATTCGCATATCTTACAAATAATTATAGGCTTTATTTCATATACTACAAAAGTATACTAGAGTATAAAAAATTACAGCAAAAAGCAAATAGGAGGAATTCTATGCCGTTGAACATCACACAGAAGCTTATAAAAGATCATCTCGTGGCAGGGAAAATGGAAGCTGGGGAAGAGATAGGTCTTAAAATTGATCAAACGTTAACACAGGATGCTACTGGAACACTAGTTATGCTTGAATTGGAGGCTATGGAGCTAGAACGTGCAAAAACGGAAGCCTCAGCCCAGTATGTGGACCATAATTTAATTCAGGTGGATAGTAAGAATCCTGATGATCATTTATTTTTACAAAGTGCAACAAGACGGTTCGGGCTGTATTACAGTCGTCCCGGGAATGGTGTTAGTCACCCTGTTCATATGCAGCGCCTAGCTAAGCCGGGAAAAACATTACTTGGATCAGACAGTCACACCTGTGCTAATGGCTGTATGGGCATGCTGGCAATGGGTGCAGGTGGGATTGATGTGGCACTTGCTATTGCGGGGGAACCCTTTTATGTCAAAATGCCTAAAGTATGGGGGATAAATTTAACAGGGAAGTTGCCTGACTGGGTTAGTGCCAAAGATGTTATTTTTGAATTGCTTCGTCGGCATGATGTGAAGGGCGGTGTCGGGAAGGTCATTGAATACTTCGGTCCCGGACTAAAGGAGTTAAGTGCCATGGATCGTCATGTCATTGCCAACATGGGTGCTGAACTTGGCGCTACAGGTACCGTGTTTCCTTCTGACAAAGAAATTAAGCGATTTTTAAAGGAACAGGATCGGGAAGATGACTGGACAGAGTTGTCTGCTGATAAGGATGCAACATATGACATATATGAAGAAATTGATCTCACTGAAATTGAGCCCTTGGTTGCTAAACCATCAAGTCCAGGTAACGTGGTGTCAATCTCGGAATTAGTCGGCACCCCGATTTATCAATCATACATCGGTTCATCAGCAAATCCAGGCTTCCGTGACTTTGCTGTAGCAGCACAAATTGTACATGATAAACAAATTGCAGATGGAGTTTCGCTGGACATTAATCCTACGTCAAGACAGATGCTGACTGATTTGGTTAAGGAGAGTCACATAGCGAGTTTACTGCAGTCTGGCGCGAGGATGCACCAGGCCGGATGTAATGGATGTATTGGAATGGGGCAGGCTCCAGCTACAGGCAGGAACAGTTTGCGTACCACCCCAAGAAACTTTCCTGGAAGATCTGGGACAAAGGAAGATAGTGTTTACTTATGCAGTCCAGAAACAGCAGCAGCTTCAGCCTTAACTGGACAAATTACCGACCCTAGAACACTTGGAATGGATTATCCGAAGCTAAAAGACCCTAAGAATCCTACGAATGATATCAGCTTATTGGATACACCACTACCGCTTGAGGAAGCTAAGAAAATCGAATTATACAAAGGCCCAAATATCGCTTCCATCCCAAAGATGGATGAAATGGATGATCATTTAGAACTCCCTATACTATTAAAAATGGGGGATAACATTTCTACTGATGAAATATTAGCTGGCGGAGCACGTGTACTGCCATTCCGAAGTAATTTACCCGAAATCAGCAAGTTTACGTTTGAGATTATTGATGATACTTACTACAAACGTGGAAAATCCACCGTTGATAAAGGTGGGCATGCCGTAGTCGGCGGCTATAACTATGGTCAAGGTTCAAGCCGTGAACATGCTGCACTGGCACCCAGATATCTTGGATTACGGGTTGCTTTGGTAAAGGATTTTGCCCGAATTCATTGGCAGAACCTAGTTAACTTTGGTGTATTACCATTAACATTTGTGAATGAAGAAGATTTTGATTTACTTTCTTCTGGGGATGTATTGGAACTTACGGATTTGCGTAATAAAATTCAGCAGGGAAATCAATTTTCGATAAAAGTAAAAGATAAGGATCAGGAAATAAATGTGCAACATGCCCTATCAGAACGCCAACTTGAAATCATGCTAAAAGGCGGAATTATTAACTGGGTGAAAAATAAACAGTAATGGAGGCTAAATTATGAATAGAGAAGATACCTGTAAAGCATGTGAAGGAACAGGAATGCTGTCAGATGATGAGGGCTGGCACTACCAATGCAGTGTATGCCACGGAGATGGAAAATACGATATGGCTGATATTACAAGATCAGCGAGAATAATGGAAGTAGACGAAAATAACCGCCTGCTGGATTAGGTGGTGCCTGCCGCTTGAGGCGGTGCCTGTCACTCCTCGAATTTTGTCAAATTTTGACGAATAAGAACTACCTGATCGCATCGAGCGAACAGGTAGTTTTTTTAGGCAGATAAGAAAACATAAATATTTCTCACTGCATAAGTGCAACTAAGGCTTTCGCCATTAGGGCTTGTCGATAAGCCAAGTTTTCTAACAGAAATAAAACGAACGTCAAGGTTTAGTGAGGCATTGTCCCCTGAGCGGGTGCATAGCTGTTCTGGAAGGCTTGCATGTGCTGTTGCTGCAGCTGTGGAACCTGATAATACTGATTCTTATTTTGATATAAAAATACTTCATAAGCCATTTCAACCATGTTTGGAACACTATCCGCCATAATACGTCGCATAACTGGATTAGTCATTTCCAGTGATGTCATTGTAAAGGCAGATGCGGCTGACTTAAGTGACCCTAACATGAACCCAGAGATGGATTGATCATTCAGCTCAGTTACAGACTGAACAGGGGTCTTAGGCTGTGATGGCTGCATTCCATAGATGACATCATTATTTTGATCCATTTTATAGGATTGAGTCGGTACAGCAGGGTCTTGACCGGACTTCAGCGTATCAACCAGTGTATTGTAAAGTTGGGTACAGAATGCGCGGTGCTTCTGGCACATTGTTTTCAATTCCGGATCCTGAATATGCTGTTCGTATAAGACGCCTTGCTCCATTGCACCTACTAATGTTGACATGGCTTCATGGGCATCGAACATATCATGGCCACCATAGTGTTGCTGGGGCGGCATTTGGGAAGTTTCCTGTAAATTTTGTTGTTGTTGGTTTTGCATATATATATGACCTCCTTCGTATAGTCAATATTATTTTGAACTAAAAAGTAAGTAATATGTATGGAAAAATACTCTTCCAGTGCCTGTCACTTCCCGATTTATGTCGAATGGTATATGGAACCATTAAAGATATCTTTCGTAGTACAGGCAAAGCTTTTACAAAAGTTTGTAGGAGGATTTTTCTGTTTTGAAACTAATTAAACATTCAAAAAAATAGTTGCCAGTTAGAATTTCATGTATAATTTTTACTAATAACATGTATTGGAATTAAAACTGTGATTAGGAGGTAAGAAAATGGAGGAGAAAGAACCGATTGAGCTGGACAAGCGAATTCATTTAATTGATGGTTTTGATTTAGCGATACCGGAGCGTACCGGTACATATGTGATTGACGATGATGAATTAACACTAGTCGAAACAGGACCAAGCCCCTCAATTAAATATGTAAAAAAAGGACTGGAGTCACTTGGGTTTTCGTTAGAAGATTTAAAATATATTATTGTTACACATGTTCATCTCGATCACGCTGGTGGTGCTGGTTTATTTCTTAAGGAGTGCCCGAATGCAACGGTAGTTGTTCATCCAAAAGGGGCAAGGCACTTGGAAAACCCTAAAAAGTTAGCAGCAGGTGCAAGGGCTGTGTACGGAGACAGTTTTAGTGAATTATTTGATCCAATCGTCCCTATCCCAGAAGAACGCCTGCTTGTTAAGGGAGAAGGCGATACATTAAAAATTGGAACTAATTGTACATTGGAATTCCTGGATACACCGGGACATGCGAAACATCACTTCAGTATCTATGATCCGGTTAGTAACGGAATGTTTACCGGTGATACTGTGGGGATTCGCTATCAGCAGCTAGTACGTGAAGGTATTGATTTTTTTCTTCCATCAACATCACCAAATCAATTCGATCCCAACGCCATGCAAGCAGCTATCGACCGTATGCGGCAATTGAATTTGAGTAGAATATACTATGGGCATTTTGGGATGACGGAGCAGGTAGATGAAGCACTCGACCAGGTTTCGGAATGGCTGAAGATTTTTATTGAGATCAGTGAAGAGGCTATAGCAGAGAGAAAGGGATACGATGTACTTGCTGGAAAGCTGCTTCAACGCGTTAAAGATTATTTAGGCAGTCTTAATGTTCCTGAAGATCATGACGTTTATGTACTGATCAATTTGGATATGCAGGTAAGTGCACTTGGAATTATAGATTATTTTAATAAAGTGAAGCAATAATGAAAGTGCCTATCAGCTGTGATAGGCACTTTTATTATTGCTTGGTATAATTTAACTCCCAGGAAATTCCGTTTCGGTCTTTTACAATGGCATGTTTAGCGCCACAAAATGTATCCTGTAACTCCATCTCAATCTTTCCTTCCTCTGCAAGCTTATGGTAAATTGCTTTAATTTCTTCTTCGCTTTCAAGATCAGGACCAAGCAGAATATTACTGTCTTTCGGGAATTTATCACTAAATACTTCAGCTAAATAGATTATACAGTCCTCACTTATGTGTTAGTTCAGCGTGGATATACTTTCCCTCATTACCTTTGAATATTTCGATCCCATCAGCTAGTTGTGTGCTTTTAATTTCTCCGCCAAACACTTGCTGGTAGTATTCAACCTCTTCTTTACAATTTTCAATTCTTTTCATTAACAAAAACATCCATTTTCTATTTTTTATTACAACTCTTTTCGTAAGGCATAATAGCACTCAGCTATTTTCCATGTTACGTTGCATTTTATATCTTTTATGTCATAAACAACAACCTTTTAGTAAACAGTATTTATGTGCAGTTAAGAAATCAACATGGCTGCCGAATGGGCAACCACCATCTATCATGAAAATTATTTTTCATCTAGCAAATTTGAGGTTTAGCGGACACCAGAGACCTTATTTGGCAGAAATTCACGAAAATGGTGGTGTTTGCGGACACCAGAGACCTTATTTAACACAAATACAGTAAAATAACCATGATATATGTGAAATAAGGGCTTCTGTGTCCGGATAACATCGAAAAGATTACTTTTATATAGAAATAGCGTCTCCTGT
>JBDNGJ010000287.1:0-22302 GCA_041689365.1 Virgibacillus sp. | reverse complement strand
GGATAGCAGGGATACTATCCTCTAAAAAAGCTTTTTTAAATACCCTGTTTACCAAATTATTGAAAAGAGTGCAGATTTTTGAGAATCTGTACTCTTTTTCGTAGAAACCTATTTTAAAAAGGGCACTTTATCAGTGGTCTCAACCTGTCCCTATTGTCCCGCTGTAGAGTTCCAAAACCTCATTTGCTTTTTTTGCTAATATGCTCTGTAAATGCACCGGTGAATCAACCCTTATTTGATTGCCAAACCCTAGAATGAAATTAATAGCTTCTTCTTCAGTTGGAAATTCAAGACTTAACTGTACCCATTCACTGTTTGGCTGTTTAGGTGATTCATGTAAGTGTCTAACAAAACGGCCCGTGAACATGATCCGGTTAATGATTTGTCGAGAGACTTCAACCTCCACTTGATATGCAGGCAAATTCTGAATAAACTCTTTCTTGGATTCTTTCCAGTACTGTGCCAGGATAAATCCCTCAGGTCTAGTAAATGACCCTTCCAATACAGTAAAATTTATTATACGTGAGAGCCTGAAATTTCGATATGAATTTCGAGAATTGATAGCAATTAAATACCACGTACTTCCTTTTAAAACTAAACCAAGTGGATTTATTATGTATGTTTTCATTTCATTATTCGCTTTTTTATATTCCATTGTTACTTTTTTATTCTCCATAACTGCTTGTTGAATAGTTTCCATAGATTTTATGATTTGTTGTGATCCATGCCATGTATCTGTGTCTATATATATCCGTTCCCATAAGTTGGCAGCATTTTGCCGTACATGATTCGGTACGGACAACAACAACTTTTGTTTTATCTCATCTGTCGATATATTCAGGTTTAAGTCTGATAGAACTTTTTCAGAAGCTGGCAGGAATAAAGATATAATCTCCTTTTCTGTTAACCAGCTCAGTTTATTTTTCCACTCATCAATAAGACGCCATCCTCCTGCTTTTCCTCTTTCAGAAAATACTGGTATTCCAGCAACACTTAAAGATTCCATGTCCCTATGAATAGTTCTTTCCGACACCTCTAATTCACCAGCTAACGTCCTTGTAGAAGTCGTTTCTCCGTGCTGCAGTAATATAAGTATTTTGATTAACCGCTCAGCTTTCATAAGTCCACTCCTAAAATTATTTTCCAATCATGACAAAAGGTGTCATATTAAATAGTATATAATTTTAGTAACTGATTTGAAAGGAATGATAATATGAGTACGTTAAACGGAAAGATCGCTGTTGTTGCTGGTGGAACTAGAGGAGCAGGTCGGGGAATTGCTATTAAACTGGGTGAGGCAGGTGCGACTGTTTATGTAACAGGAAGATCCACCAGAGAAGAAATGTCACCAATGCAAAGAAAAGAAACAATTGAAGATACTGCTGAATTCGTTACGGAGGCTGGTGGCCACGGCATCCCTATACAAGTCGATCACACTGAGGAAAAACAAGTCGTGAACTTATTCAATCGCATTAATAAAGAGCAAAATGGACAGCTTGATATCTTAATTAATGACATCTGGGGAGGTGACCCACTTACAAACTGGGAAAAGCCATTTGGCGAGCATGACTTGCAGGACGGATTGCAAATACAAAAACAAGCAGTCCAGTCACACATTATCACTTCTCATTATGCAGTCCCACTAATGAAGAAAAACAACAAAGGATTAATCATCGAAATTACAGATGGTACAGACTATACATACCGTGGAAATTTATACTACAGTCTCGCTAAAATTTGTAATATTCATATGTCACAGGCCGTGGCTGCTGACCTTAAAAACCATAAAATAACATCAGTCGCAGTAACACCTGGATTCCTTCGTTCTGAAGCGATGCTTGAATTGTTTGGCGTAACAGAGGAAAACTGGCAGGAAGGTGCAAAAGTAGAAAAGCATTTTATTGCCTCTGAGACCCCTTTTTATGTCGGAGAAGCGATAAAACACCTTGCCCTAGACCCAGACGTTAACCGATTTACTGGTAACGTTTTAAGTAGCTGGCAACTCTCTGAAATATATAACTTTAAAGATATTGATGGAACTCAGCCACATTGGGGTAATTATTTTGAAGAGAATGTAAATAAAAACGAGTTTGATTTCTAAACAGTGGTACTTGTGAGTTACAAAACTGAGATTCACAGTTAAATGTCACGCGACAGTAAAAATGGCTTGGAGAAATATCCAAGTCATTTTTACTTTCTAATATCTGTTGTTAAATTAAGTACAGGTTTCAATAAAGCCCTATTCTCCTTTAGCTTCCTTCAATGATTTTATGTTAATTTTCTTCATTTGCAGCATTGCTGACATAACCCTACTTGCTTTTTCAGGGTCCGGATCATTCAACATTTCGGTTAAAACTGTTGGGACTATTTGCCAGGACACACCATACTTATCTTTAAGCCAACCGCACTGTTGTGCCTGTTCATCTCCACCTTCAGAAAGGTTATCCCAATAGTAATCTACTTCTTCCTGTGACTCACAATTGACAATAAATGAAATTGCTTCATTGAATTTAAAATGTGGACCACCATTTAACGCTACAAATTTCTGACCATCCAGCTGGAAATCCACTGTTATTACCGTTCCCTCTTCTTGGCCGTGAATTTCATACCCTTCTTTTCCATAGTAACTAATACCGGTGATCTTAGAGCTTTCAAAAATTGAAACATAATATTTCGCAGCCTGTTCTGCCTGTGAATCAAACCAAAGATTTGGTGTGATTTTTTGAATTTTGTTTGCCATTTTTCTCCCTCCTTAAGGAAATAATTTTGTTAAAGCTTATAATAACCATTTCTTCTCATTTACTATATTATTTCTATTGAAAATCATTAATTCCTTTAAAAAATATCATGGATAAAAATAAAAACACCCCCTTTTTAAAGGAAGGTGCTAATGTATTACGATTCTCTCTATTTGTTAATCTTCAGGGTAGCTAAAGGGACGAGCTTAGAGGATAGTCGAAAAAAGCAATATCATCTGCCAAATTATGCCGAAGCAATCTGAATAAAATTTGTAAATTCGTTTCTGCGATTTGTTCCAATTTCCGGATTGCCGCATCCCTTATCGTCTAGTATCGAAATTGTCCCTTACTACAAATGATTTTTAATTTGTGATAGAACTGCTGTGGCTAATTTGTTTGTATCCTCAAAATCCCTTGAATCGATGGGATCAGAGTAATGGACAGATACTTTTGCTGGTGTATTCTTGCCCTTCTTTCCTATCAATTTGTAGGAATCCTTGAAGGTCACAGGTATGACTTTAACCCCTGATTTAATCGCAATTCGTAAACTGCCCGATTTAAAGTCTCCAATTGCAGGACCTTTACTTCTAGTCCCTTCTGGAAAAACTGCTATTGAGTTACCTGATTTTAAACTTTCTATTGCTAGATTAATAGCCTTTAGGGAACTACGAGCGTTTTCCCTGTTGATAAACACACACCCTCGTTCTTTCATCCAATAACCCAATAACGGAATTTTCTCCATTTCTTTTTTAGCAACAAAAGCCATCGTTTGAGGAGCGGTTGAATATAAAATCGGAATATCCATATTACCTTGATGGTTGCTCACATATAATACAGGTTCATCTAAAGGTATATTTTCTCTTCCTGTTATTGTAAGGTCGACACCTGAGATTTTAATTAAATTTTTAGTGCATTTCAAAATGATTTTATCCATCAATTCTAGTTTTTCTTTATTCTTACCTGCTTTGTTTAATTTATTAAGCGTAAATGATTTGTTCGATTTACTTAAAATATAACCCCACATGTATCCTTGAAATAATAGAGTACGCATATTGTATCCTCCTATCGATGAAGTTTAAGTCTATCGCAATCATAAAAGACATACTCAAATTAAATAAGTCACAAATGTCATTTGTTAATATTGAATATGTCACATTACGTAATATAAAAACTACCTCCATCCACGATTTCAATCTCAGGATACTTTTGTATATCATCCATTAGCTTAAATAAAGCATCGTCTTTCTGTTTTGCTTCAATCATACAGTCTATTTGCGAAACAGTCCCTTTAATTTCCCGCAAAAAATCCATAAACATCGCACTATCCACATAGTCAGAGTGGGCGCGAAATTGTTTATCTGACTTGGGACTTGAAATATGCATTTTCACAGGTACAGTGGAGGAATCCCACGTCTGAACAATGCGCTCCCAGTTCTCACGCCAGTTTTCGGATTCTGTGTGATTTGCAAGGTAGTGATGATAATCAAACACCATCGGAACAGCCAGCTTCTCACTTAAATATAATGTATCGGAAAGTGTGAAGACTTTATCGTCATTTTCCAGAATGATCATGTTCTGTAATTCAGGTGATACAAATGCCCAATTATAAATAAACTGCTCGAGCGCTTTTTCTTTATCTCCATATCCCCCGCCAACATGCAGCACACAGCGATGCTCAGGATTAACTCCCATTCCCTGCAACAGCCTATAATGCATACGCAAACTTTTTATCGAATTTTTTAAAACATCTGGTCCAGGCGAATTCAACAGCACAAAATGATCAGGATGAAAATCGACTCTAACATTAGGATTGCGTGTAAGAAATTTTTGTATTTCTTCCAATGATGATTGCACGGATTGAATATAATTCCAGCCTTTAAGATCAGGGTGGGTAGCCAAAGGGACGAGTTTAGAGGATAGTCGAAAAAAAGCAATATCATGCGCCAAATTATGCCGCAGCAATCTGAGACAATTATGTAAATTTGTTCCTGCGATTTGTTCCAATTTCCGGATTGCCGCATCCCTATCATCTAGTTTTGAAAATCTGGTGTACGTCATCGTTTTAGACGGTGAAGCATTCTCCAAATGCACGCTCATAGCAACATAACCAAGACGAACCAACGTCAATAATCTCATCCCCCTCCAACTTAATCCATACACCAAAATAGGATGTCCAATATAACGAATATTACTCTTAGTGGGACAATGGGGTCAGGTCCCTTGTCCCGCATTCTTTCTATAAAAAGAAGTGACCGCCCTTCCTGATGAGATGACGCCACCTGTCGAGCTATCCCTTGCTGGACTGCTTCTTTCAATGAATATTATTGATATGCTTCTTGAATACGTGATACCAACAATGATATTGAAGTCAACACCGAGCGCGACCAGGAAGACAAACGCATAAAGCGGGATTCTGTAGCTCATTTGTTGAAGATCAAATATATTTTTAAAAATAAGATTGGAAATTCCAAGTGCTCCCGCTATAAGATAATAAGATAGTTGCCATCATATAGACTTTTGCATTGTTTTTGTTGGTTCTTCAAGGTGTGAAACCCAAGTTATAAGAAAGCGCAGCATTAAGTAATTTCCTAAAAGTAAAGTTAGTAACCAATCTAAAAAGAAGAAAGGACATCTTCATATGAGATGTTCTCTCTCCTCATAAAATTTACGGTGATTCTATGAATACTCATAAAATCCTCTGCCGCTTTTTCTTCCTAAATCTCCTGCTGCTACCATACTCTTTAACAATTCAGGCACTTGATATTTCGGGTTCTTTGTCTTATTGTATAATGCTTCCTGGATATGCAGCATTGTATCCAATCCAATCATGTCTGCAAGCCAAAGCGGTCCAATCGGATGATGGGCACCTAATTTCATTCCCTTATCAATATCCTCAGGACTTGCTGTTCCTTCATCGACTAGTAAAATAGCTTCACAAATCATTGGAACTAGTAACCTATTAACCACAAATAAAGGTGTATCACTGACACGTATACTTTCTTTATTAAGATGTTCGACCAGATTTTCCACTTTTTCAAGAATGTAATCCGATGTTTGTTCTGTACCTGTTACCTCAACCAATTTCATTAATGGAACTGGGTTAAAAAAGTGAAGACCACAAACACGTTCTGGGTGCTCTGTCACAGAAGCAATTTCTGTGATTGAAAGGCTTGAAGTATTAGATGCTAGTATTGTTTGCGAACCACATAATTCATCTAACTCTTTAAAGACCGACTTTTTAGCTTCTATGTTTTCAGTTATTGCTTCAATCACAATATCCGCATCTTTCAGGTTACTTTTATTAGTTGAGAATTCTACTCGATTTAAAACTTCACTAACCTGCAAATCATTCTTCTTTTGAGATAATTTATCTAAACTTTTCTCCATTTCTTCTCGTGCATTTATTAGTGCTTCTTCATTAAAGTCAGTCAATGTAACATTATAGCCGCTCATTGCAATAACTTGAGCTATTCCGTTACCCATTATTCCTGATCCTAATACACCAAATTTCATTTAATTTCCTCCCCTTTAATAAAACTAGGTAAATCACTGGTTTTTAGTGGGAAATCTGCACGCCTTTTTTCTAAAAATGACTGGACTCCTTCTTTTGCATCTGCATTGTTTCCAGCCCAACAAAGAAATTTTGATTCTAACAAATGTGATTCGTAGGGGTGATCACTACCAGCCATTCTCCATAACAACTGTCTGACAAAGCTATTGGAAGTGGCAGCAGTATTTTCTACTATTTCATTTGCTATTTCATAAGCTTTTTCCAAGGGATCATCCTCTTCATAGTGAACCAATCCATTATATATTGCCTCAGAAGTAGGTATGTAGCGCCCTGTATACAACCATTCCAGTGCTTTACCGATCCCCACTAATCGTTGCAAAAACCATCCCGAAGCAGCTTCCGGGCCAATGCCAAGTTTTGCGAATACAAATCCGATCTTAGAATCCGTCTTCATGATTCGTATATCCATTGGAAGTGTCATCGTCAAACCAATCCCCACTGCAGGACCATTTATAGCTGCGATAATTGGTTTGTTTAATTCATATACCTGTAAACTAATTCTGCCACCGCTATCCCGATATTCATCAATATCCTTACTGGAAGAAAAGGTTGATTCCCCTTCACTTAAATCCATTCCTGCACAAAAAGCATTTCCTTCTCCAGTTACGATAATGGCGCGAACATCATCGTTGATGTCGGCATGTCGGTAAACTTGTATAAGTTCTTCACTCATTTGCTCCGTGTATGCATTTAATTTTTCAGGACGATTTAAAAAAATAGTCATAATTCCATTTTTTATCTCTGTTCTAATAGTTTCATACAAAACTGGAGACCTCCTTTTCATATTCTACAGTTAATTGATTAATAATATCTTTCATTGTTTCCCGTTTTTTGACTGTGGTCACACCATGTCCAGCAGACCAAATATCCCTCCAGGCTTTTACATTCACTAAGTGGGAGAGATCAACATCATCTCTTGATTTTAATGTCTTGTGATCAATTCCTTGCATTGTTAAACTTGGAATCAATATGTTCGCGTGAACTCCGCTGAACGCACTTGTATAAATGATGTCACTTGCATTCGCATCAACTACCACCTGTTTATATTCATCCTGTGCGTTACTTTCATCTGCTGCTAAAAAACGTGTTCCCATATATGCATAATCTGCCCCCATCATCTTGGCAGCAGCAATATCTCTACCTGTTGACATACCACCGGACAAAATAATTGTTCCATTATAAAACTGTTTTACAGCATTAATGAAGGAAAAAGGGTTTAATATTCCTCCGTGTCCGCCAGCACCTGCACAAACAAGTATAAGTCCGTCAACCCCGGTTTCTGCAGCCTTTTTAGCATGCTTAACCGTTGCAACATCAGAATAGACAAGACCACCATAATGATGAACAATCTCAATCGCATCCCCAGGATTACCCAGAGAAGTGATAACGATAGGTGGTTTATACTTTTCTATCATTTGTAAATCGTCGTCATATCTCTTGTTCGATTTTTTATGACATATAAAATTGACCGCCCAGGGTTCATCATGTAATTCGTTATTAATTTCCTCCAGCCATTCCGCGCATTTTTCTATAGGGCGTGCATTTAATAACTGAAAGGAACCAATAACTCCAGATCTTCCAGATTCAATAACCATCTGCGGAGTAGAAACAAGGAACATCGGTGCGACAATCAAAGGTAATTTAGACATGCTCAATCACCATCGCAATACCTTGTCCTCCACCAATACATAAACTCGCAACTGCAAATCTGCCATTCCGCCGTCTTAACTCGTAGGAAACAGATAGTAGAATTCTTGCACCACTTGCTCCTACAGGATGACCAAGTGCAATTGCTCCTCCATGGACATTTGTTTTTTCACGATTTAAGCCTAATTCTTTCTCCACTGCCAAGTATTGTGCAGCGAATGCTTCATTTACCTCTACAAGATCCATGTCATCAAGTGTAAGCCCTGCTCGCTCTAATGCTTTCCTTATTGCTGGAACCGGACCAATCCCCATAATCGTAGGATCAACACCGGCAACAGCCCATGATACAATCCTTGCAACAGGTTTTAGGCCATTTTCTTTCACAGTATTACCACCAGCTACAATCAATGATGCAGCACCATCATTGATTCCAGAAGCATTTCCTGCAGTTACTGTTCCATCTTTAACAAAAGATGGTCTAAGCTCGTGCAACGATTCTAAAGAAGCGTTTGGTTTTATGTGTTCATCTTCTTTTACCAGGATACTACCTTTTCTTGTCTTCACTTCAACTGGAACAATCTCTTCAGAAAAAGTGTTATTTTCAGTTGCTTTATCAGCTTTCTTGTTTGATTCAACAGCAAATTGATCCTGATCCTCTCTGGAAATCCCGTATATCTGCGACAATTTTTCGGCAGTCATACCCATACCATTTCCCGTATATTCATCATTAAGAGTCGCTAACAGCATATCCTCGAAAGCTAAATCTCCCATTTTAACACCACTAAAACGTTGTTTAAAATTAGAATGCGGAGATTGTGACATGTTTTCAGTGCCCCCGGCTAGAACAATATTGGCATCCCCAACCAAAATGTGCTGGGTAGCTGTTACAACAGCCTGCATTCCAGAACCACATAAACGATTTAAAGTCAGTGCGGGAGTTTCATGCGGTATTCCACTATTTAGACCTATATGTCTGGAAATATAGGAAGCGTTTTTTTCTGTGTGAATCACATTCCCGTAGACGACGTGATCTACTTGCTCAGGATCGACATTTGACCGATTTAGAGCTTCAACTGCTGTAGCTGTTCCCAATTGTGTTGCACCAGTTCCGGCAAATGAACCTCCAAATTTAGTGAATGCGGTACGGGACCCATCAACAATGTAAATATCATTCATATTTTCTACCTCCTCTTTTAAGCATTTCAAATGAGCCCTTTAATTTGATCATATCATTCGCATCTACTATCTCAATTTTGCCTTTTATAATATCCTTGTTTACATAGTCATCATCCATACTTCCTGTGATTCTTAACAAATCTCCTGGATAAGTTGGGGCCATAAATCGAACCTGGAATTTATTTATTTTTTCATTTGGAAACCATTCATCAATTGCCTTTGAAGCTAACCCCATAACATACATGCCATGTGCAATCACATCGGGATGCCCCATCTTTTTCGCAGCCTCCGGTTCCGTGTGTACAGGATTGAAGTCCCTGGATGCTCCGGCATATTTCACCAGATCAATCGTTTTTATGGACACTTCCCTAATTTTCTTTTCTATCACCTGGTACCTCCTTTACTTCTATAAGCGTTGACCTGCTTATTAATACAGTTTTTGCTAAATGATTTTGATAGATAGTTTTTAAATAATAAAAAATCTTACTCCCTTTATATTCGATCCTTTCAACAAAGAGCGTTGCTGTAATCATTTGATTTGCACAGATATCCTCGATATACTCATAAGATTGTTCACCATGCAGCACATTTTCTGGTTTAAGGTTAAAATCCTTAAAAAACTGATAATAATCTTGATCATTTGAGTATTCAATAACTGTTGCAAAGGTTGGTGGGATTGGAATATCGCTATATCCGAGTTTTTGTGCTTCACTTTTATCAAAATAAATTGGGTTTTGTAATCCAATTGCTTTAGCGAATTCTACTATTTTTCCTTTTTCTATAACAAATGGTTCATAATGATGGGTAAATTTATCTTTCAAATTATCACTTCTTTATCTATAAAATTTCGTTTTTCCGTGCTAGATTTGCCATTTCAAAATTATTTGCTACTGCCTTGTTTAAACCTTCAAACCTGGCATCGTTCATTTCACCTTTTTTCCACCTGTAATAAATTTGCTGCAGAATAACTCCCAATTTATAAAAACCAAACGCAACATAGAAATTAATATCAGAAACATCGCAGCCACTTTTAATGGCATATTCTTCAACAAAATCCCGACGACTATAGAACCCTGGTTGATTGGTTACAATATTAATCCCTAAATCAGGATCATCTGATTGACCCCAATATGCAACAGTTGAGCCCACGTCTGTCATTGGATCCCCAATTGTCGATAGCTCCCAATCCAATACTCCATTAACTTTACTTGGATTTTCCTGATCTAATAACATATTGTTCAGTTTAAAATCATTATGGACAATCGTTGTGTCTGTTGTGGTAGGTCGATTTTTTAAGAACCAGTTTTCCAGTTGTGCAACATTTTGATACTCGTCTGTTTTCGAGTTCTTATATCGCTTAATCCATCCGTTAACTTGCCGTTCCAAATAGCCCTCTGGTTTTCCAATCCCAGCTAGATTCGCAGTTTTATAATTAATTGACTGCAGATCAATTAAAGCTTTTATCATGCTTTTTGAAATGACAGGTCCAACTTGATTAGAACTCCCATATCCTGCAGGTAACTCATCATCAACTGCAACTCCCTGTTTTTTTTCCATTACATAAAAATGTCTACCCATAATGTCAGGATCTTCACTATATAGAAATGGCTTAGGAGCAAGTGGGTATACTTGATTAACTTTATTTAGAATCGTGTACTCTCGATTCATATCATGAGCTTTTGGAGGAATTTCACCAAAAGGTGGTCTTCTTAACACAGCTTCCCAGTCACCAAAAGAAACTAAGTATGTTAAATTAGAATATCCTTCAGAAAATTTCTTTACATTCATAGGATTGCTTGGAACCCCATTTATCGAGTCGCGCATAATCTTTTCAAATTTACCCCAGTTTATATGTTGATGATCAACAAAATTAGATGCTGCTTCCATATGCCTCTCCTTTCTATTTACTTAGCATTTTGTAAAATTTGCTTTTCGTTTTTCTATGAATGCATTTACTCCTTCTTGCATATCCTCTGTTTGGCATAACTCCGCAAAATAATTTGTTTCTATTTCCTGACCTTCTGTTAGAGTCATTTCTAATCCTTTATCTATCGCAGATTTTGCCTTTGAAATAGCAATTGGCGCTTTACTCGAAATTTGTTCCGCCAGGGCTAATGCGGCTTTAAATGAATCGCCATCGGGAACAACCTTTTCTACTAAACCATACTCAAATGCTTGTTCAGCAGATACTGCATCACCAGAGAAAATTAAATTTTTTGCTTTCCCGGGTCCAATCAATCTTGCCAGACGTTGTGTACCACCATACCCAGGCAATATTCCCAATCCGGTTTCCGGCAATCCCATTTTTGCCTTTTGTTCTGCTATTCTAATATCACAAGCAAGGGCTATTTCCAGTCCGCCACCTAATGCCAGGCCATTAATTGCACAAATCACCGGAAATTGTGCATCAGCTAATTTATCGAATATCTTTTTCCCTTTTTCCACTAATGTTTTCCCGCTCGATTTATCAAGAGATGGGAATTGATCGATGTCAGCACCAGCAATAAATGCTTTCTCACCTTTTCCCTGAATTATCAAAACTCTGCACTCTTCATTCAATAAAATTTCATCCAAAACAACATCAATCTCATCTAAAAGTTCATCTGATAGTACATTTAAAGGAGGATGATCAATCGTTAAAGTAGAAACAAATCCTTCTATTTTATGCGTCACAAAAGATAACTGTATATTTTTCACTATCCATTCACCTTCCTGTCCAACTCTAATTTCCATTCTGAATCGTTAATGAGTTTATTCCCTTTCAATACTGGAACTGCATTTATTTTTTCAAAGTTATCTATCACCCAGTCCATCGTTGCTTCAAAACCTGTATCTCTGAGCAGATTAGAAGTTTCGCTATCTAGTAAATTTCTAAATGCAACAAATTTTGATTGTCTAAAGGTTGCTTTTGCCAATTTTGCTGAATCAGAAAGTTTATAATTACCTTTTTCAACTAAACGCTCGATAAGATGACCAGCACCAACAAAGTCTTCCATTGAAAATCTTCCCGCGTTTCCTGAACAGACAATGACAATAGATGAATTATCAACATGTGAGTTAATTACGTCAGCTATTCGATGACCATTTATAAGCGAAGAAGTATATAAAGTTGTTGCTGACTTTGCATTTTCAATACCGACCGTCCCATTCGTTGAGCAAATAATAGCTGCTTTTCTTTGCTTTGATTTTTGGATAAGGGTAGGATCAGGATATTCAAAACCCTCTATTCTTTCTCCATTTGTCTCCCCAAATAAAAGAAAATGATCTTGTTGCTTTTTGACAACCTCCAAAGCCGCTTTTGAATCTCTTACCGCGAAAACCGGTTCACACTGATTTTCTAATAAATAGGCAATAGTTGATGTCGCAAGAAAAACATCCACTACTACTGCTATACAACTACTGATTGAACCTGAGTCTACTAATTCTTTTTGGGTAATAACATTTACTTTTCTCATATACTCAACCTTTGTTTTGTTTAAATAGAAATGATGGTTGTTCTTCAAATAAATTTCTTAATAGAATGAATACATTTTCAATAATAATTAATCCAAACGAGATTGGTATGAAGAAGAAAATTGGATAAAGTGGATATAGTGTTCCTGCAGCAGGAAATGCCATTTCTTTTTCCAGTCCAGTCATTGCATATTCCAAGGAATACTGAGTCATTAAAATAAGAATGAAAATTTCGATTAGTAACATTCCAAAAATCAAAACTTTTTTTGTTCTATTTTTTAAACGGTTAATAACCATATCCATTCTAGGGAGAACTCCTGACGAATAAACATACGCTAACGATGGAAAGACAACAATTGGCATAAAATAATTCTGAACAATTTCAAACCCGCCATTAATAGAATTCTCTACAACATTTCGTAAAAATACATCATAGACAATAAAGAACATCATCCCAATTAGACCTATTCCGCTAATCCATATACCAATAATTTTAATGTAGTCAAAATACTTATATATACTGGATATTTCTTTCATAACATTCATTTCATCCTTTCCTTCACGAATCCATTGAATCAGGTAAAAATGTTGCTATTTCTGGAAAAGCAATCATTAAACCACAGACAATGACTAATACTGAAACCGCGAATATCATTCCGATTCGGAAGATTGGCTCAAGTCTGATCTTACTAACACCTGCAACCGCGTATACACTTAAACCAACTGGTGGAGTTATCAATCCCACCGTACAGATGATCCCTACAAACACTCCAAACCATAGTAAATCAATTTGTAGTTCAGTGATAATGGGGAGAAGTACAGGAATTGACATTAAAATAACAGCAGCTCCCTCGATGAACATGAACATGATAAAGAGAACAGCGGAAATCACAATTAATACCAAGGCCGGTGTATCCATAATAGGATCTAACATGGAAATTAATTTTCTGGGCAATAATGATAATGATACAAATCGGCCAAAAATCTGAGCGCCTATCATGATTAACATAACCATTCCGGTTAACTTAAGCGTTTCCACAACAGAGTTCCTGATAAATGTAGAATTCACCTTGCCCAGAATAAACGCTGCTATCAATCCAGCAAAAGCACCAACTGCTCCTGCTTCTGTTGGTGTAAATACACCAGAATAAATCCCTCCAAAAATAATGACCATGATGAGAAGGGAGACTACACTAACTACTAAAAGCCTTAAAGCAGAAACTTTATCTTGCGCCTGCTCGTCAGTGGAAGCAATTTCCTCATTAACTTCCTCTTCTTTTTTCTGCATTTTAAAGCATACTAACATTACTATAATAAAAACCAGCATCACTAAGATTCCGGGTATAATTGCTCCAATAAACAATTGTCCTACTGGCGTCTCAGTAGCTACGCCGTAAAGAATAAGAATAATACTGGGAGGAATAATCCCTGACAATGAACCCCCGGCGGCAGCAATTGCACCTGATAATGGAGCACTGTAACCATGTCTGCGCAACTCCGGAACCGCCACCTGGCCTAAAGATGCCGCTGTAGCTGTTCCAGATCCTGAAACAGCACCTAGAACTCCACCAATAGTAAGAGTTAGCATTCCTAAAACACTATTTCTCTTTCCTGAAACTTTGTTAACTAAATAAAAAATATCTTTTACAATGTCAGATTGGAGTATGAACTGTGCCATTAATACGAACAAAGGTATAGTAGTCAATGTGTAACTCGCTACACGATTGAAGGGTTCATTACCTAATAAACCTGGCAAAATACTAAAGCCTTCTAATAAAATCAGACCTATCACTCCGCTTGCAAATAGAACAGAGTGAATGTATAAACCTGAAATTAGAAAAACGACTAACATTGTAAGGATAGCTACTATAACTACAAAACTACTCATTACATACCCCTACCTTTCAAGTACTCAATAACAAATGACAATGAAGAAAATCTTGTCACGACGCATATACAAATGTTGATGAAGCATATAGGCATAATTGTAAGTGACAAGATTCTTTTCAAGGGTTACAATTTCAATGACAAACTAATAAATACTTTTCAGTTAAACTATTACTCTATGTCTTTCAACTCTTCCGGAACATCCCCACCCTGTTCAATTATGATGTCACGCCATAATTTAGTTAATTTTTGACCAGGAAGTCCTTGTTCCTCTAACAGTTCTGAATAGTCCATCCAAGTTTGTTCAATACCCTCGTTAATTGCGTCCTGAACACCTTGATCTAAAGTAGAAAACTCTACAAACTTTCCACCTTCTTCTTTATTTTTTGCAATTGCTTCTTCTGATCGATCAATCCACTCTTGAGCACCAGGCGAGAAGATTTCCTCATTTGCTTTAGTCATTGCTTCTTGAACATTTTCAGGCATTTCATCCCACTTTTCTTGTGACATCCCAATAAACGCGTTAAAGTGTCCAAAGTTTACACCTGTAATCGTATATTTGAATAACTCACCGAATCCGTATCCCGACCAATCCGCTATACTGTAATAACTACCATCAAAGGCACCTCTGCTTAATGCATCATACATTTCAACCGCTGGCATTGTAACACTGTTTATACCAACCTTTTCTGAATACATCTCGTGTATTCGGGAAGGTGTACGAAGCGATGTTCCTTTTACATCCTCTACTGAATTAAATTCCTTACCGGTTGTTGATATTGAATATTCCTGCGTTGTTGAAATTGGAAACACTTTATACTTATCAAACTGCATCTCGGAATACGTTTTACCATCTTGCAGTTCGACATCACTATTTAATAACGCTTTCCATGCGTTTGATCCGATATGTGCATCAGATTTTGCTAAAGGAAGCATTGTAACTTCAGCCATTGGATACTGGGCAGGCTGATAAATAGGTAGAACTAACCCCACATCAATCGTTCCATTTAGAACTGCATCACCTTCATTAGGAACTGATACAAGCTCTCCACCTGAAAATGTTTCAAATTGGACTTGCCCATCTGTTAATTCTTCCACTCGCTCCATCCATGGAACCATATTATCAGACCACCATGCGTGCTGTGAGCTAAGTCCGGTTGCTGCACGTAATGTAATTACTTCACCACCTCCACCTTCACCTTCAGCAGTATTTCCATTATCAGAACAAGCACCAAGGACAAAGATAACGCTTACAAGTAAAACAAAAAGTATACTCTTCATACCTTTCACTATAAAGACCTCCCACTATTTTTAAGTTTTTATTAGCAATAATTGAAAATATTTTAATTAACTATCTTCCTTTGAATTCAGGCTTCCGCTTTTCAAAAAAAGCTGCAATTCCTTCTTTATGATCATCCGTTTGAAGCATCATAGCTTGAATAATATTCTCTTGCTTAAAAGCTACATCTTTGTGAAGGTCAGGGACATTATTAACAAGTTGCTTAACATACTTATTTGCGACCAATGGACCCCTAACAGCAAATTCCGCATACTTTTCAGCCTCTGTAACAATATCAACCCCTTTAGCTATTCGGTTGACTATCCCATAAGATTCTGCCTCGGTTGCCTTAAGAGTCTTCCCGGATGATATCCATTCCTTCACAAGAGGGGTTGAGACCCTTTCTGTAAGTGATTTTATTAAGCCTAAATCGGGAATTAAACCGATATTCGAGAAGCTTATCGCAAACCTTGCCTCCTGATCAGCAACAATGAAGTCTGAAGCTAGTGCTATACTAAATCCAGCACCTGCTGCATACCCGTGTACTGCTGCTATAACGTACTTATCGAGTTCCATAATTCTTTTAGATAGTTCAGACACTTGCTCGACCCAGTTTGCTGCTTCCGATGCACCGGTAATGTTATTCATGGTATCAATATCCCCACCAGCACAAAAGGCTTTGCCACTTCCTGATAAGATTATTACCTTAACATTTGGATCTTTCGAATGCTCATCAAGAGAACAAATAATTTCCCCTACTAATTCTCTTGATAAAGCATTTAACTTATCAGGTCGTTTCATAATAATATGACCTATTTTTCCACTAACTTTTAACTCAACTAACTTGCCCATACCGTTCACCTGCCCCTTTCTTTGATTTAAAGGGTTACTACTAATTTCCCCCATGTCTGACGACTGCCCAATTGGTTTAAAGCTTCAGGTACTTCTTTAAATCCATATTGATTATAAATCAGTGGATGAATTTTTCCCTTTTTGGATAGATCCATCAGTTCCAGGTGGGCTTGTTTAACCTTTTCAGGAAATAACTTCCGAAAATAACCAAAATGCACACCAATCAGGGAATAATTTTTAATAAGCATATGGTTTGTAGGTGCGTCTGGTATAGTCCCACTAGCAAAACCAATCAGCAATAGTCTGCCATCAAAAGCAATACATTTTCTTGACTTTTGAAAAACATCTCCACCTACTGGGTCAAAAATGACATCTGCACAATGTCCATCTGTTTCCTCTTTCACCACTTTAATAAAATCTTCATTTCGGTAATTAATAACAACATCTGCACCAATGCTTTCACACACTTCCAATTTTTTATCAGAGCCAGCTGTTGCAATTACCTTTGCACCTAAAGCTTTTCCAATTTGTATAGCTGCAGATCCAACTCCACCAGACCCAGCATGAACAAGAAGTGTTTCACCTTCTTTCAATTGTGCTTTTGTTTTCAAGGCATAATAAGCAGTATGATAGGTTATATACATGGAAGCTGCTTGCTCATAAGGAAGTTCATTTGGGATAGGAAATATATCCTCTTCCCTAACAATTACCCATTCTGTAAATCCCCCATTTGGAATTAATGGTGTTGCCAGAACACGCTTTCCTACTACTTCATCTACTCCTTCACCTACTTCAGCAATAATACCTGCTACTTCTGCACCCGGGGTAAATGGTAATGTTGGCTTCTCCTGATATTTTCCCTGACACTGTAAAATATCAAAGAAATTTAATGCGAATGCCTTCACTTCCAATAAAACTTCCCCTTTTTCAGGGATTGGCTTAGGCGTTTCCTTTATCTGTAAAGCTTCTTGAGGATCCCCTAATGTAGAAATAAACCAAGACCTCATTTCATCACCACCTTAAAATTAATGAATTCATATTAGAATTTTTGTGATTATAATTGTTCCCTTACTTCTAATTTAGCAATGTCTCTTAAATGTACCTTGTCAGGGCCATCCACTATCCTCAGCGTTCTGGCGTTTGCCCAATGCGCTGCAAGAGGAAAATCATCTGATACTCCAGCCCCACCATAAACTTCAATTGCACGATCAATAACATTTAGGGAAACTCTTGGTGCCGCAATTTTGATCATGGCAATCTCCTTCCTTGCAGCCTTTGCTCCTTCCTGGTCGATCTTATTTGCAGCTTGTAATGTTAATAATCTTGCCTGTTCAATTTCAACGCGACTTTCAGCAATTTGTTCACGAATTGTATCTTTATCTACTAATTTTGATTTAAATGCTTCTCTATCATCAGCACGCTTTATTAATAATTCTAATGCTCTTTCTGCTGCACCGATTGCCCGCATACAATGATGAATTCTGCCGGGGCCAAGTCTACCTTGTGCAATTTCAAAACCTTTTCCTTCTCCAAGCAGCATATTGGAAACTGGAACTCTAACATTATTATAGTGGACTTCTGCATGTCCATGCGGTGCGTGGTCATAGCCGAAAACCGGAACAAACCTTTTCACTTCAACACCTGAAGCATCAAAAGGGACTAGAATCATAGATTGTTGCTGATAACGGTTGGCACTAGGATCTGTTTTCCCCATGACTATCGCAACCTTACAACGAGGATCTAATGCCCCTGATGACCACCATTTCTTTGCATTTATGACATATTCATCCCCATCACGGACAATGCTGCTTTGAATATTTGTTGCATCAGATGAAGCGACATCTGGTTCCGTCATGGAAAAAACAGACCGTATCTCACCCGTTAATAGAGGGTCAAGCCAGTGTCTTTTTTGTTCATCCGTTCCATATTTAATCAAAACCTCCATGTTGCCAGTATCTGGTGCATTGCAATTAAAAATCTCAGGGGCTATTAAAGACCGACCCATTTCCTCACATAAAAGTGCATATTCATAATTAGATAAACCTTTTCCAAGTTCTGCATCTGGGATAAATAAATTCCATAATCCTTTTGATTTTGCCTTAGCTTTTAATTCTTCCACTATCGGCGGAATCATCCAGCGACTTTCCTGTGCATTTAGTTGTTCTTCATATAGCTGTTCATTTGGATATACGTATTCTTCCATAAAGTTGATTAAATTGTTCCTTAGCTGTATTGCATTCTCTGAAAGCTCTTTTAACATGTTTAATTCCCCCTATTTTCTTTTAAAGATTGTTTCAGTATTTTTCCGGACGCATTTCTAGGTAGCTCTTCCATAAATTCATATACTTCTGGGATCTTATATTTTGCCAGATGGTTCAGGCAGTGATCTTTAATTTTCGGGATATCCTCTTCTGTCATCTGCTGACTAACTACTACAGCTTTTACCTTTTCACCGTATAATGGATCTGGTACACCTATTACAGCAGCTTCATTAATTAATTCGTGTTTTTTCAGAACATCTTCTACTTCAATCGAAAAGATCTTCTCACCTCCACGATTAATCATGTCTTTCTTACGATCCCGAATATAAAAGTATCCATCCTCATCAATAAAACCAAGGTCGCCAGAGTGCCAATAACCGTCCGAAAAGTTTTTTTGGTTTGCTTCTGGGTTTCTCCAATACTCCTTGATGACCATTGGGCCTTTTATGTACAGCTCCCCTACTTCATTTACTTCACACTCCTCACCTTCTGAATTGACTATTTTAATATCTGCTACTGGAACAGATAATCCAACCGAGTTAACTTTTGAATCCGAATATTTTACGGGCATTAACGTAGCTGGTGATGTGGTTTCCGTCGATCCATAGGCATTGTGCATCTCAGCATTCGGAAAAGCTTTTTGCAGCATACTAAATGTTTGCTGATAAATGGGTGAACCTCCAAAAGCAACTTTCTTCACAAAATCAAAACTATTATTCTGGAATTCTTTCTCTGTCGACATCATGATGAAAATGGTAGGCACATTAAACAAAAAGTTAATTTGATATCTAAGGATATAGTTGATATATGTTTTATTTTGATACCTTTCCATACTATAAACAGTTCCGCCAATCATCAGGATATGTAATAACTGACCAACCAAACCTGTCACATGAAACATGGGCACTGCAATCAATGTTTTCATATTACTGTCTGTTTGAAATGTGTTAGTAAAATTTATTAAACTGTGAATGACATTTATATGCGACAACACAGCACCTTTAGGTCTTCCTGTTGTTCCAGAAGTATAAAGGATAAAGGCGGGATCCAATTCGTCTACTTCTACATTTTTGAATTCATAACTATCTATCATTAATTGTGCAAAGGAATCTTTCCCATCGATTACTATAAGGTTATTATCACTTGAAATAGCACTGCTATCTATTTCCTTCACTCTTTCGATTTTAGAAATAAATTTATCTTCACTAATAATCACTTTTACATCTGAGTGTCCCAAAATGTATGCCATTTCATCAGCCGTTAATTTGACATTAACTGGTATCATGATTGCCCCCAGTTTGGCACAAGCGAATGTTAATAACGGAAAATGATACCGATTTCCGATAACCGATGCAACACGGTCACCTTTTTCAACTCCGTATTCATTTTGCAGATTGGACGCGATAATGGATGAGTAGGTGTCTAGTTGCTGATAAGATAAAATTCTTTCTTCTGTAACAATCGCATCTTTTTCCTTAAAATCCTGCACACTTTTTGATAGAATTTCACCAATATTTTTGGGACGCTCATCAAACACCTTAATATTCTCTCTTCCATACAGATCTATTTGTCGAATTGCCATATTAGGCCTCCTTCATTTTAATATTTTCAGTATGTAATCACTATAAATTACCGCTAATTCTTCTTTTGACAATCTCCCGTTTGGATTGTACCATTGCTGAATCCAGTTCATGGAACCAAGAATAATCATCCTGGCAATGGAGGGCTCCGTTGTATGAAAACCCCCATTCTGAATTCCTCTGGAAATAATCCGATCAAAATGTCCCTCATACTTCTTTCTTAATGCAAGTACTTGTTCCAGTTGCTCTTCGTTAAAAAATCGCTTTGGTTCCATAATCAGGTTGAAGGTCTCTTTCTCTTCTACAGCATAATCAATATGTGTAGCAACCATCTTTAGAAGAATCTCTTTTATGCTTTCTTCTCCATTTAGAATTTCTTCCATATCCTCAGATGCCTTGGAAAGGACAAAGTTATGACATTGAAACATAAGGTCGCTTTTATTTTTAAAATAATAATATAAAGACCCTTTTGTCATTAGGAGTTCAGCTGCAATTTCCTCCATTGTTGCGCCACTGTATCCCTTTTCATTAATAATACTAATGGCAGAAAATAGTATTTCTTCCTTCTTCCTCAAAGTTCTTTTCTCTGAAATTTTCATATAACAGTCACCTTCTCAATATTAATGCAAAACAATTATTCAATCCTATTGTAATCGCTTACAAATTCCCCCTAAAAAATATTCTCACTTAAAGCTTTTATTTTGAACATACGTCATTTTTTAAACGCGGTTTAATATCTGAATATTATAACTTATATTAACAGCATTCAATTAAAAATACAAGTGTTTTGTGAATATTGTTTTAAAATTTGATTTACGTTCAAAACAGCCAAGTATGCTTATCTGCCATGTACAAATTTGCATATGCTATCTCATATCATCTTTTTAACTTCATTAAATTCAATAATTGGTTATATATAGAAAAATAAAATATTTACATAAAGTAACCATTGATTAATTAACAGAAATAAACTAATTAATAGTTAAATAATAAAAATTTGGATGATACTCGTAATTCAACCCTAATATACAGAGATCACCGTTTCGAAAAGTAACTATCTAAGGGACAATAGGGTCAGGTCCCTCGTCCCCATTCTTTCTAAAAAAAAGTAACCGTCCTAAAGCGATTACTTCTGTTCGGGAATAAGTAAAATGTAGCGAAAAGATCGTGATTCACGCGGGACAAGGAACCTGTGAACTATACCCTCCGTCCCGGGCCAACCCTACTTCCCGGGCCAGAAGCTCCATTTCCCTAGTTTAAGAATAATCGCTGGTGTAAGTATTGTTCGTACTAGGAAGGTGTCGATTAATACGCCTAGTGCAACAACAAAACCGAACATGAATAGCTCAAGAATTGGCTGCGTGGTTAATACTGCGAACGTGGCTGCCAGGATGAGTCCTGCAGATGAGATAACGCCCCCTGTTCGTGCTACTCCTTGCTGCACTGCTTTTTTTAATGAATGACTTTTATATGCTTCCTGAATACGTGAGACCAACATAATGTTGTAGTCAACACCGAGCGCTACCAGGAAGACAAACGCATAAAGCGGAATTCTGTAGCTCATTTGCTGCAAATCAAATACGTTTTTAAAAATAAGATCGGAAATTCCAAGGGCTGCGCTATACGATAATAAAATAGTTGCCATCATATAGATTGGAGCAATAATTGATCTGGACTGGAAACCGAGCATTATCGTTATAAAAATAGTAACAAGGACCATCACTACCATCGTATCCCGATTATTCACCGACCTAATATCAAGGTTCTTGGCAGTTTCACCGGCAAAATACAAATCTGCTTCGTCCTGACGAAACCCACCATCATCCAATATATCTTCCTTGTTTTCACGCAGTTTTTC
>JBDNGJ010000286.1:0-31766 GCA_041689365.1 Virgibacillus sp. | reverse complement strand
CTACGCTTAAAGGCAGCGTGTTACCACCTGCCCTCCAAGACTCGCTACGAGTGAATGGCTAGTTCTTGCTCGACGGGAATCCCACCCGCTATATATTACGACCTATGCTCGGTCGCTCCAGGAGTCTACGTGTATTTCCTTCGCTGTTGACTGAAGAAAGAATCACTATAGAATAAATGTGACAGCTACATTAGTCCGGGTGAGCGGAGGGCGGTGACTCCTGCGGGAATAGCACGTGTCCTAAGACCCCGCAGAGTGGTTTTCTCGAGGAGGCTTAGGCCGTGCCCGCGGAAAGCATCCGCCCGGAGCGATCCCGGACGGCGGGATGAGAGTTTATAGAAATTATTCTAGCAGTAACTTCGCAGTTTATATCTAATCTGTAACATTAGGAAACTAGGCATTCACCAAGCCTTTTGCCATAGTTGCACTTCTGCAGTAAGAAAGTAGTTATGCTTTAACTGCAAAAATCCGAACTAATTCGAATTCTTTTTCAAGAATTTCGAATCATAGTTCGGATTTCACTTTGACTAAAACAATTTTGTCCTAGCCCTCTTGTTCGTTTTATTATTTATCTAAAAGCTTTAATGACTCCCGATTAAATGCGGGAATATCATCTGGCTGGCGACTTGTAACAAGCTGGTTGTCACAAACAACCACTTCTTCGTCTTTTACATTTGCACCAGCATAATCCATATCCACTTGAATAGATTTAAAACCTGTAGCTTTACGTCCTTCTAAAGCTTTAGCTGTAATTAGTAACTGTGGACCATGGCAAATTGCTAATACCGGTTTTTTCACATCCATAAAATGCTTGGCGAAGGTCACGAACCGTTCATCTGCACGTAATTGATCAGGTGAAAATCCACCCGGTATAAATAATGCATCAAATTCTTCTGGACTTACATTATCAATCGATTCATCAATGGTTACAGTTTCCTCGTTATTCTTACCAGTTACTTGTTTTCCTTTTTCTTTCTCTATTGTTACCACTTCATGTCCTGCATCCTTAAATTCTTTTGCTGGGTCTGTAAATTCTACATCCTCAAACATATTTGTTAATACTGCTGCTATTTTTTTACCCATTTGTAATCCGCTCCTTTTAAGAAGATGGTACATAAATGAGTCTACCCGCATGATACAAAATAAAACATAGGTAGGGTGCCGATCAATAAGATGCGGCACCCGATAACTTCCTATTCTTCTAACGTCGATGTATCTCCTGTCGGCAATCCCAACTCCCATGATTTTAGAAGGCGACGCATGATTTTACCACTGCGCGTTTTTGGAATGGTATCCTTCACTTCTAGCTCACGAGGTGCAGCATGTGCACTTAAGCCAGTCTTGATAAATTGACGTATTTCTTCAAGTAGTTCTGGTGAATCTTTATAGCCATCATTTAAAGTAATGAATGCTTTAATGATTTCCCCGCGCTCCGGATCCGGTTTGCCAATCACGCCAGCCTCAGCAACAGCAGGGTGCTCTATCAGTTTACTTTCGACTTCAAACGGCCCAACACGCTCACCAGATGTATTAATAACATCATCCAAGCGGCCCTGGAACCAGAAATAGCCATCTTCATCTTTATAAGCACTATCTCCAGACACATACCAGCCATTTATAAAGTAACTTTCAAACTTTTCCGGTCGTTTCCATATTTTACGCATCATAGCCGGCCACCCTTCTTTAATAGCCAGGTTACCCATTTGGTTTGGTGGCAGCTCATTTCCTTCGTTATCAACGATCGATGCTTCAACACCTGGTATTGGTTTACCCATTGATCCAGGACGAATTTCCTCTGTTGGAATATTAACAATCAGCTGTGCACCTGTTTCCGTCATCCACCAAGTATCATGAATTCGTAAATTAAATGCTTTCATACCCCAAGTAATAACTTCTGGATTCAGTGGTTCACCGACACTCATAAGATGGCGTAATGATGTTAAGTCATGTTTTTTTACAGCATCTTCTCCTGCACTGACAAGCTTACGCAATGCTGTCGGAGCTGTATACCAAACAGTAACGTTAAATTTATCCAAGGTTCCGTACCAATTGTCTGGTGAAAAACGCCCACCACGAACAACATTTGTAACACCTTTTAGCCATGGAGCAAAAATCCCATAACTTGTACCTGTAACCCAACCCGGATCAGCTGTACACCAATACACATCATCTTCTTTTAAATCAAGTACCCACTCAGCTGTTGCATAGTGCTGAATCATTGCATTGTGTACATGGTAAACACCTTTAGGCTTTCCGGTGGATCCGGACGTATAATGAATCAACATACCGTCCTCTAAACTGACCCATTCAATATCAAAGTCAGTCGATGCATTTTTCATTTCCTTTTGATAATCAACATATTTATCAGATGACTCATTATGGTCACCAACCAATACAATTTTCTCAAGATCAGGTAAATCCTCTTGCGGAACGCGCCCCAGTAAATCTGGTGTCGTGATCAGCATTTTTGCTTCACTATCCTGCAAACGATCGCGTACAGCTTGCTCCATAAACGCTTCAAATAACGGACCGGCTATTGCACCCGTTTTTAATATCCCAAAAAACGCTGCGTAAAATTCAGGACTTCTCGGTAGGAATAAAAATACACGATCTCCTTTTTCAATATCATGGTTTTTTAATACATTTGCAAACTGGTTACTTTCCTTGCTCAGTTCATCAAATGTTAGCTCCTCTTCACGATCTGGTGAAGAGTACAGCAAGGCAACCTTATCTTTTGTGGCAGGATCTTCTGCATGGCGATCAATCGCCTCATATGCCATATTCACTTTACCAGTATCGTTCCAGCTAAAGTTCTTATTTACATCTTCCCATGAAAACGTTTCGCGCGTTTTTGCATAATCCTGTAAATTGTAATCTCCGTCTTGTGCAGGTATACGCTGCATGTCCATATAATCACCTCATCATAAAATTTTGGAATCGTTTTCAAACCCTTTTAATAAGGAATACGATTAAGTTGCATTAAATATGCAATTCTGTAAATAGTTTAAACATTTTGGTAACTTAACTCTATTTTAGAACATTCTGTGACAATTTAAAAGTAATTTACTTCAAATAGTAAAAAACGCAATTCAGATAAGGGAGAGAGAAACCCTTTCCATAATTGCGTTTATCATAACAAGAACCTATCATTTTACTTAAATTTATTTTTTTGTATAACTATTATGCATCCATAGAAATATCCTGGTAATTAAATATGCCAATAAAAATAACACAATGTAAATTAAAAATATATAAAAATAGTTAACCCATTTATACATCTCAAACAATTCAAAGTTTGCTAATAATGGTTTAAAGCCAAAACCAAAAACAAGGGAAGTTAGAAACGCATAGAGGTAAAAGTTTTTATTATGATTTTGAGTCCATTGATAAACTAACATTATGGTAATCGGAATAATTGATGCATCAATCGAAAAACTTGGAAGAAACGGTAACATCTGATAGGGATAACCCCATAATCCATATCGAATACCGATAGCATCTGTATAAGAAAAAAGAATATGTACTGCAAATCCAAAAAAGCCTATTACAAATATATTTTTTCTATCTATAACAAAATATAAGACAGTTAGCGGTACTATTAAGATAAGAAGTATAATCCAAAACTGCCAAGTACCAGGGTCTGAGTATATCTGCCAATATTTCTCAGATACATTTTTAAAATTTTCTTGCAGGGAAACTAATTTTAGAAAAAACTCATGCTGCTGAGAATCCAAATAAACCCTCCTTATAGTGACTTTTAAAGTAGTTTCTCTTAAAAAGAACAACCTATACATTACATTAGGAGTTGTTCATTTATGTTGGATACCCTGGCCTTTCACCAAGCCTTAGTTATACTACTTTGGAAGAAAGAATTTATAATTATTTACTACAAAAAAACTCTTCCCGAACTCACAAAGAGCAGAAAGAGGTTTGCTTCTCATACAATTGAGTTAAACCGTGTGCTTGCCGAATAGCTTATCGAAATGAATCAACGCTATAAATACCGACATATTAACGCTTGATGCCCCCGGCAGGATTCGAACCTGCGACACATGGTTTAGGAAACCAATGCTCTATCCCCTGAGCTACGGGGGCAAATAATAATTAAAAGCTGATTATATCAACCACGATGGTTAAAGAGCAACAAAATTTGTTAAAGAAGCTACTTAAAAAACCAACATTAACTATAATACAATACAGATAACAGATTGAAAAGCATGAATACTTTTCACACATGGAACTGATCTTTTTATTATGCTAAAATAAGAAATATATGTCGAATATTGTTATGTTGATTGGAGGGAAAGTTATGGCAGAGGTTCCGTTCATTGCTATAGAGGGGCCGATTGGAATTGGTAAGACATCACTTGCAAAAAAGCTTTCTGTCCATTTTGATTTTCATTTATTAAAGGAAATTGTGGAAGAGAATCCATTTCTCGGTAAATTTTATGATGATATTGATGAGTGGAGCTTTCAAACGGAAATGTTTTTTCTATGCAATCGTTTCAAGCAATTGGAAGATATCGAAAAAAAATACTTAAATCAAAATAAGGCAGTTATTGCCGATTATCATATATCGAAAAACATGATTTTTGCCAAACGAACGTTGCAGCCAGATAAATTTGAAAAATATGAACAGATTTATCACATTCTAACAAAGGATATGCCTGTTCCGAATATGATGATTTATTTACACGCAAGTCTTGACACGATTTTAAAACGAATTCGCCTGCGCGGGAGAGATATTGAGCAGAATATTAAACCTTCATACCTTGCACAGCTAGCACAGGACTATGAGGACTATATGAATGAATTCGAAGTGCTTCATCCGGAAATTCCCGTCATCCGAATAAATGGTGATGAGACCGATTTTGTTAAGCAGCAGGATGATTTAAATATGATTATCAGACAAGTGGAAAGCCAGCTGGATAACCATAAAGTTACTTCCAAACGATAAAGGGGATCAAAGAAATGAATTTACGAGATAAATACCAAATACCGCATGATAGCATTATTACAATTGCCGGTACAGTTGGAGTAGGAAAATCCACAATGACTAAGGCGTTAGCGAATGCCTTAAAATTTAAAACTTCCCTTGAAAAAGTGGAAACGAACCCATACTTAGGAAAGTTTTATGATGATTTTGAACGCTGGAGTTTCCATCTGCAAATATACTTTTTAGCTGAGCGTTTTAAGGAACAAAAGAAAATATTTGAATATGGCGGAGGCTTTATCCAAGATCGATCTATTTATGAAGATACTGGTATTTTTGCAAAAATGCATTACGATAATGGAACGATGTCAAAGACTGATTATGATACGTACACAAATCTTTTTGAAGCAATGGTCATGACACCATATTTCCCGCACCCTGATCTTTTGATTTATTTGGAAGGAACTTTTGATGAAGTAGTCGAACGAATTCAATCGCGTGGAAGAGAAATGGAGAAAAATACACCAATTTCCTATTGGGAAGAAATGTATAATCGCTACGAAAACTGGATTAATAACTTTAACTCATGTCCAATTCTACGGATAAACATCTCAGACTACGACTTAATCAAGCAAGAAGGATCGATTGAACCGATTCTGGAAAAGATAGGTCACTTTATTCAACAATCACGGAAATGGAAAACAAGAGAACTTATAAAATAATAATTTTAATTTAGGTGTTCCAGAAATGGTACGCCTTTTTCTTTGGTTTTGTTTAATAAGGTTATTTTTTCGTTAAACAGTGATATGAATCACCGATTTTTTAAAGTGATTTATATATAGTAGAAGATGGGAGAGTATTAAATAGAAAGGATGAATGAAATGGCTAACATCCGTATGGAAAATGAAAAAGACTTAGTTGTTGAGGCTGATTTATCCGATCTGCAAACGTTTGTCAATGAAGCTCTAAACAACTTCGACATTTACAGGGACGAGATTGCAGTTATTTATGAAAAGATGCCCAGATTTGATTATAAATACTTCTGCTTTTATGCCTATTCAACATATCGTTTGCTAGAGGCGGCATGTGAGTTTGATACAAGTGAAGTTGGACATATTCGGGTAGTTGCGCCTGATGCGTTTTTCTATGCATTTTATGGAATGATTGCAACACTGCATACACAAGGATTAACAGAAGAGAGAAAGGAACTTGGCGCATAAGCCAAGTTCTTTTCAATTATATCTTATCCCCTAATTCAATTGAGCGTTCACGTGCACTTTTCACGCATTCTATAACAGCCTCCTGGAAGTCATTAAAAGCTAATGCTTCAAGACCTGATTGAGTTGTTCCGCCTGGGCTTGTTATACTTTCTCTTAATTCTCCAGCTGTCTGTCCGGAATGTTTAAGCATTTCACCAGCTCCAACAACTGTTTGCGTTATTAAATCCTTAGCAACTTCTTTATCCAGCCCAGCATCGATTGCAGCCTTTTCCATTGCTTCTACAAAATAATAAATATATGCAGGGCCACTTCCGGAAATACCTGTTACTGTATGCATATCTGCTTCATTAACAACCGTAACAGTACCAATCGTATTAAATAGTTCAATAACTGCATTGATATGCTCTTCGGTTGCGTGTTTCCCTTTCGAAACTGCAGTTGCTGATGCCCCAATTGCTACTGATGTATTTGGCATAGCCCGAATAACCGGTACGTCTTTACCAAATAAACCAGAAATATCATCCGACGAAACACCAGCTACAACAGATACAATTAATTGATTAGGCTGAATATGTTCCTTAATTGACTCAATAGCTGCTTCCATATCATGAGGCTTCATTGATAACATAACTATATCAGCGTCAGAGATTACCTCTTGCTTATCTTTAATCACCTGTATTTGATAGCTTTCCTGGAGATTATCCAATCGTTCCTGATTATTTCTATTCGTTACGAAAATTTGTTCCTTCGTTAAAAAGTCTTTGTTCAAAATACCTGCAATAATTGATTCAGCCATTGATCCAGCGCCCATAAAAGAAACTTTCTTCAGCATTTCTTCTTACCTCCTATTTAGTTAAAAACCCGTTCTATCATAAGGATGAAATGATTTCATTTTTACGTATCTCATTATTAAGAATTACTGTATTTAATAATATGTACTATATTTTAAACATTACCACATAAATAAAACCGCTACACTAGTAACGGTTCATGTTATTATATCTAAATTTATAAGCTTTTTAAAATAAATGGAGGAGGTAGAGGGATTCGAACCCCCGCGCGGTTTGACCCGCCTGTTGGTTTTCAAGACCAATCCCTTCAGCCAGACTTGGGTATACCTCCATGCGACAAAATATAATATATCATGCATGAAATACGTTGTCAAACCCGAACAAGAAATTTGTCTTCTGTTATTAGAAAACTTAGGATTCGACATGCCTTTTGCGAATTGTTTAGGCGGAAAAAAAGTAGCTATACTTTGTATAATAACTTGGGTTGAGCGGACACAGGAGACGCTATTTCTATATAAAAGTGGTTTTCTTAAAGTTTTCCGGACACAGATGCCCTTATTTCACATACATCATGATTAATTGACTGTATTTACGTGAAATAAGATCCTCGGTGTCCGCTAACACCACCATTTGCATGGATTTCTGCCTCCCTGGTGTCCGCTAACTGTGCATTAGCAGCCATGGTCGTTTCTTATTTACCTAAAAATAAAGCCATGGTAAATCCCTGGATTTACACATGGCTTCTGATTCTCTTATTAAGGCAAATTCATCCTTTTTCTTCTGCACTGGATAAATTGTTTAAACGATCAGCAAAGGCAAGTCTACCACTGATAGGTTCTGATTCGTCTGTTAAAATAACTTCTTTTAATTCATAAGCATTTGAACCGTGTTCCGCAAAATCAAGGCCTGCAATTTCCTCCTCTTCAGAAACCCGAATAGATGAGAAGCGCGTAACGATATACAAAAATGCCCCCATCGCCCCCATTGTCCATGCTACTACGGCAATCACTCCAATCAGTTGGATCATTAATTGAGAGATGCCGCCACCATAGAAGAGGCCATTTGAAGTAGAGAATAATCCTACTGCAAGCGTTCCCCAAATACCACAAATTCCATGAACAGTAATTGCACCAACTGGATCGTCAATTCTTAATTTAGTATCAAGTAAACGAATTCCTTCGACAAGAACAATACCTGAAACTAACCCTACTAATATGGCGCCTCCAAGAGATATCTCAGCACAGCCGGCTGTAATTCCTACTAGTCCAGCCAGTACGCCATTAAGTGATAGGGAAGCATCTACTCTCTTAAATCGAAGCTTCGTATAAAGAGCCGATGACACTAACGCTGCTGATGTTGATAAAAGCGTTGTACCAATTACCATCGGAACAAGTTGAGGGTCTGCAGCCAACGTACTGCCTCCATTAAATCCAAACCAGCCTAGCCATAGAATAAACACCCCAAGTGCTCCAATCGGAATGTTATGCCCTGGTATTACATTAACCTTCTTGCCCGTATATTTTCCTAGTCGGGGCCCTAAGAATAGGACAGCTGTAAGCGCCCCCACAGCACCTGTTAAGTGAACGACAGTTGATCCGGCAAAATCACTGAAACCTAAAGCTGTTAGCCAGCCATCTCCTTGCCAAATCCAGTGACCAACTACTGGATAAATCACCGCTGTCATTGCGACAACAATCAATACATAACTGCTAAGTTTCATTCGCTCAGCAACTGCACCAGAAATTATTGTGGCACAGGTAGCAACGAACATTGCCTGAAAGACAAAGAAACTTATATCTTCTACTCCACTTAATAAAAATCCATCAAATCCGATGATTGATCCCAATGAGGTACCAAACATTAATGCGTACCCTAAAATATAAAACAGAATTGTAGCAACACTGATCGTAATAAAGTTTTTCATTAAAATATTCAATGAATTTTTAGCTCTTGAGAATCCTGTCTCAACCATCGCAAATCCTGCATGCATAAAGAAAACCAAAAATGCCGCTACCATTACCCACACAAGATTAACAGATAATTGGAGGGCCTCTGATGTCGGTGCAGCATAAACTGTTGAAGTTACCGAAAGAAAAATAATAAATAAAATTATGCTTTTTTTGATCATGTATTTAGCCTCCTATACATTTTAAATAACTGCATTTTCTCCACGTTCGCCTGTTCGAATTCGGATTGTTTGCTCAATAGGTGAAATAAATATTTTACCGTCGCCAATGTCCCCTGTACTGCAACTTTCAATAACCAAATCAATAATTTCATCTACTTGATGTTCATCAGCCACTATTTCCACTTTAATTTTTGGTAATAACTGTACTTGGAAAGTAGTCCCGCGAAAAACTCCAGTTTGACCTTTCTGTTTCCCGGTTCCTGCAGCCTCCGTTACCGTTAATCCCCCAATTCCAAAAGTAGATAGTTTATCACGAAGTGCCTGAAACTTTTCTGGACGGATTATCGCTTCAATTCGCTTCATATGTTAACCTCCTTTTCAATTAATGTTAACTTACCTAACATATTAAGTTATGTAAATTATCATAAGGTATAAAAATAAAAAAATCAAGTGATTTTGCATAAGTTTTTTGAAAATTTAAACGAAAGCGCTTGCAGAAAACTTTGCATTCGAAGAGCCTTTTAGCAAATTGCATTAATCTTATGCAGTAAGAAAGTTTCTTGTCTGCCAAAAAAATTACATAAAAAAAGAACTTGGAATAAACGTCCAAGCTCTCGATAAATTATCCTTTTTTCTATTAAATAACTTCTTTTCCGCCCATATATGGACGCAATACTTCTGGTACTGCAACAGATCCATCTTCCTGCTGATAATTTTCTAAGATAGCAGCAACAGTACGACCTAATGCCAGACCTGATCCATTTAATGTATGAACAAATTCAGGTTTCCCTTTTTCTTCACGACGGAAGCGAATTCCCGCCCGTCTTGCCTGGAAATTTTCAAAATTAGAGCAGGAAGAAATTTCACGGTATGTTTCCTGACTTGGAATCCATACTTCTATATCATATTTCTTAGCAGCGGTAAAACCTAAATCACCTGTACACATGCTCATAACTCGGTAGGGCAAATTTAACAGCTGAAGCACTTTTTCCGCATTTCCTGTTAACGTTTCTAATGTCTCATAAGAATCTTCCGGCTTTGAAAAATGAACAAGCTCAACCTTATTAAACTGATGCTGACGAATTAAGCCACGTGTATCTCTTCCCGCAGATCCAGCTTCAGAACGGAAACATGCACTAAACGCTACATATTTTTTAGGCAAATCATCATTTTTTAAAATATCATCACGATAATAGTTTGTTACAGGAACTTCTGCTGTCGGAACAAGAAAGTAGTCCCAATCAGCAATTTTAAACGCATCTTCTTCAAACTTTGGAAGCTGGCCTGTTCCCGTCATACTTGTCCGATTAACCATATATGGTGGCAGCATTTCCTCATAGCCATGTTCATCAGCATGTAAATCCATCATGAAGTTTAGCAATGCACGCTCAAGTCTTGCACCAAGTCCTTTATAAAATACAAAGCGACTTCCTGTTACCTTAGCAGCACGTTCAAAATCAAGAATATCCAGGTCAGTTGCGACGTCCCAGTGTGCTTTAGCTTCAAAATCAAATGTCGGCATTTCACCCCATTTTCGTGCTTCAACATTATCCTCTTCATCTTCACCAAGCGGAACACTCTCATGCGGAATGTTTGGTATAGAAAGCATCATATAATTTAACTTTTCTTCTATTTCTTTTAATTCTTTATCGAGCGTGGAAATTTGTTCACCAACCTCACGCATTTCTTTAATCGCAGGTTCTACATCCTTCTTCTCCTTTTTCAAGACAGAAATCTGTTTAGACGCTTCATTTCGTTTCGCTTTCATCTTTTCAGTTTCAGCGATTAAATTCCTGCGTCTTTCATCCAGTTCGCCAAACTTATCCAGTTCTGACAAATCCTCACCACGGTGGGCTAACTTTTCTTTCACTTCCTGAAAATTATTACGCAAAAATTTCATATCAAGCATGTTAAATCCTCCTTGTTATAATTATTGTCTAATACCAGACTGTTTTTTTAAAAATAAAGACTGTTTTTTAAAATGCTTGTTGCTATTGATATAAAATGCGACGTACTTTTTTAAAAGTTTAAGTGCTATGATGCCGCTTCGGAAATACACTACGCTTTCCGTGGGCGGCTGATGAGCCTCCTTGCTCCTACGTCGCTGCGTAGTCTCATCTAGGCCTCAGCTCCCACAGGAGTCTCCGTGTATTTCCTACGCTGTTGACTGGAGTTGGAATCGCCATAGATACTCTAGTCCGGGTGAGCGGTGGGCGGTGACTCCTGCGGGAATAGCACGTGTCCGAAGACCCCGCAGAGTGGTTTGCTCGAGGAGGCTGAGGCCGTGCCCGCGGAAAGCATCCGCCCGTAGCGACCCCGGACGGCGGGACGAGAGTATTTAGAGATTATTCCAGCAGTTACTTCGCAGTTTATATTAACTACTTGCTAAAATTCATTGCTTGGAAAAGGCAATTCTTTATGAACACTGCCTAAATAAAAAACTCCCGTCCCTAATATAATTAGGGACGAGAGTATTATTCCCGCGATGCCACCCTTGTTGAAGAGATAGAATCCCTTCCGGCTCAAATAAAATAACGGTTTTTAACCGGGTTTACCTACTTAAAAATTCAGCAAACCAGCTCGAGGATGGATTCACAAGACGCCTCATATCGGTTCTCACCTGCCACCGACTCTCTGAAATAAGAACTCCTATTACTAATTCCTCTCATTACTGATTACATATTATGATATATCATAGCCAACTTCAGACTAAGATGCAAGTGTTTTTTTAGATTGTTCCACCATTTGGGCAAAATATTCAATAAAGCGATTATCATCCGTTAATTCAGGATGAAATGCTGTGCATAAATATTGTCCCTGTTTAGCAGCAACAGCTCGTTCCTGATAGGTTGCAAGAACTTCTATTTCAGGTCCAGCTTTTAGTATATATGGTGCACGGATGAATACTGCATTAAAATCATCACCAACATGTGCAACCTTTAAATCTGCTTCAAAGCTTGCTACTTGTCGGCCAAATGCATTGCGTGCTACCTTCATATTCATTAACCCTAAATGAGCATCATCCTGACCTTCAATCTCATTTGCCATCAGAATAAGCCCTGCACATGTTCCAAATACTGGTTTGCCTTGTTTACCAAATGCTTGAATAGCATCGAAAAAGTCATAGCTGTTAATCAGCCTGCGCATAGTGGTACTTTCACCTCCAGGGAGGATTAAACCATCAATAGCGTTGAGCTGTTCTATACGTTTAATTTCAATTGCTTTTGCACCCGTTGCTTCGATTGAACGAATATGTTCACGAACAGCACCCTGTAATGCAAGCACACCTATTGTATTCATGTGTATTCCTTCTTTCTATTCGCTACGATCTTGCATACGATCTTGTGCTTCCAATGTGCTCATTTCAATACCTTTCATTGCGGTACCAAGACCCTTGGAAAGCTCGCCAATTAGCTTATAGTCTGTGTAATGTGTTGTTGCTTCAACAATTGCTTTTGCGAACTTCTGAGGATTGTTTGATTTGAAAATACCAGATCCAACAAATACACCATCTGCGCCTAATTGCATCATTAATGCTGCATCAGCTGGTGTAGCAATACCACCTGCAGCAAAGTTAACAACTGGTAAACGGCCTTCTTCTTTAATTTCCAATAATAAATTGTATGGAGCACCGATTTCTTTTGCAAATGTCATGACTTCATCTTCTGACATTGCCGTTAGCATTCTGATTTCAGACTGTACCTGACGCATGTGACGGACTGCTTCAACGATGTTTCCTGTACCTGGCTCACCTTTTGTGCGCAGCATTGAAGCACCTTCACCAATTCGGCGTGCGGCTTCACCCAAATTACGGCACCCGCAGACAAATGGTACAGTGTAGTCTGATTTTTTCAAATGAAATACGTCATCTGCTGGCGTTAATACTTCACTCTCATCAATATAGTCAACACCCATTGCTTCAAGTACACGAGCTTCAACGATATGTCCAATTCTTCCTTTTGCCATAACTGGGATAGAAACAGCATTCATTACTTCTTCTGTAATTTCAGGACTTGCCATACGAGCCACGCCACCCGCTGCACGAATGTCAGAAGGAACCCGTTCAAGCGCCATTACAGCAACTGCTCCAGCTTCTTCTGCAATTTTTGCTTGTTCTGCATTAACGACGTCCATGATGACGCCACCTTTTTGCATTTCTGCCATACCGCGTTTTACACGTTCTGTACCTGTATTTGTCATCGTTATTCCTCCTATTTTGCAAAACTCTCTATTACGACTATTTTACTACTAATTCGTCTTAGAACCAACCTTTAACAGTATCGACAACTGTACTGAATAAGCCTGTAAAGAAGTCACCAATTGCACCAAGTGTAAGCATAAACCAATTATCTTTTTCAACAGTGTCCTGTGCCACAAGATCTACTGTAGTCTTATTGTCTTCCGCTGAAATATAGCCATAGTCTGTTTCACCATTGAACACAAGTTCGGCAGTGCCTACTTTTTCACCTTTTTTAATTGGTGCCGTCAACTCACCATCTTTATTTAACTTATCTTTATCCAAATGATATTCAATGCTGTAATTTTCGGCCTGTTCACCTTTAACCGGTACAACAAACGAATTATTTGTTGCAATCTGGACGTTATCTTCCTTTCCTTTTGCAATAGGAAGTGTTGATTTATCTTCTAATTGATATCCTTTAGCAAATAACTCTTTTTGATCAAAATTGTTAAATCCATAATCCATTAGTCTTGCTGTTTGCTGGAAACGTGCTTCTACACTTTCTGTTTTCATTACTACAGAAATATACCGTTGATCATTTCGTTCTGCAGTCCCTGCAAAACAATATCCAGCAAGATCCGTATGCCCGGTTTTCAATCCATCAATACCTTTATAATAAAACTGTTGTAAGGAGCTGGCTGTTTCTGGGTCATGTGGCAGCATCCAATTCCAGTTTCGTATGGTTTGCCCATCAAATTCTGCTGAAGGGACACTTGAAATTGTTAGTGCCTTAGGGTAATCATTTACCAGGTTATACGCAAGTAATGCTGTGCTCCTGGCTGATAACCTGTTACTCGCATCTGGATCAGTTCCCTCTGGATAATTTTCACCTAAATCTGAATTGGAAAGACCTGTGGAATTGACGAATTTATAATCAGGAAGTCCCATTTCCTTTGCTTTGGCATTCATCATTTTGACAAATTCACCTTCGGAACCGGCAATTAATTCAGCAAGTGCGATTGATGTTGCATTATCTGAGTTGATTGCCATTGCATTATACAATTGTTCAACCGTATAATCTTGGCTTTGCGTTAATCCTACACCTGAAAAAGAATTATTTGCAGATATGCTATAAGCATAGTCACTAATCTGTGTTGTCGTATCCCAGCTGATTTTTCCACTCTCAATGGCTTCCCAAACAAGATATTCAGTCATCATTTTAGTCATACTAGCTGGAGGTAATTCCATATCAGGATTTTTTGAGAATAATATTTTCCCAGTTTCTGCATCAACTAAAATAGCTGATTCTGCTTGTACTTCAATTCCTGCTGCCTTTACAGAAAACGGCTGTCCGATTATTGTTGTCACCATTACGATAGCAATAAGTAAAAATGACAGACCTTTTGTTAATTTATGTTTCACTTTATTCTCTACCTCCACCTGAAAATGATATATATTTTACGCCTATTAAAAACTAAATTTACCTTTGATATTTTACCATAAATATGGCCAAAAAAATAGACAGAGAATAGTCCCTATCTATTTCTCAGTTTTAATAGGAAATTCTTACTAATTTTACTAATTAAACAGAGTAATTTGGTGCTTCTCTTGTAATTTGTACATCGTGCGGATGGCTCTCTTTCAGGCCTGCATTGGTTATCCGAATAAACCGGGAATCATTCCGTAATGATTCAATCGAACCTGTTCCACAATATCCCATTCCTGCACGTAATCCTCCAGCCAACTGATGAACTGTATCAGCAAGGGGCCCTTTATAAGCAATTCTTCCTTCAATGCCTTCGGGTACAAGCTTTTTAGCATCCTCTTCTGCACCCTGGAAGTAGCGATCCTTTGAGCCTGCTTTCATCGCACTTACTGATCCCATTCCGCGATAAACTTTATATTGCCTTCCTTGGAAGATTTCAGTTTCACCAGGACTCTCCAGTACACCGGCAAACAAGCTGCCAAGCATAACTGCACTTGCACCAGAAGCCAATGCTTTTACGATATCACCAGAATATTTAATTCCGCCATCAGCAATAACGGCAACACCATATTTATCGGCTGCTGTTGCACAATCATGTACAGCTGTTATTTGTGGTACACCAACACCAGCAACTACCCTTGTCGTGCAAATTGACCCCGGTCCTATTCCAACCTTAACAATGGTTGCACCAGCCTCAATCAGCTCAACAGTCGCGTCTGCTGTCGCAACATTTCCAGCAATGATATCCAAATCAGGGTATGTTTCCCGTACAAGGCGAACTTGCTCTAAAACACCAGCTGAATGGCCATGTGCTGTGTCGATAACAATTACATCAACACCAGCATCAACTAGTTTTTCAATACGCTTTAACGAATCCCCTGTAACACCTACAGCCGCACCTACAAGTAATCTGCCTTGTTCATCTTTTGCTGAATTTGGAAATTCAATTACTTTTTCAATATCTTTTATGGTTATTAGTCCTTTAAGCATATCTGTTTCGTCGACAAGAGGAAGCTTTTCAATTTTATGTCTTTGAAGGAGTTTTTCTGCTTCATTCAATGTTGTCCCAACAGGTGCAGTTACCAGGTTTTCACTAGTCATAACTTCTTTGATAGAGATGGAGTAATCCTGGATAAACCGTAAATCTCGATTTGTTAAAATACCTACCAAAATTTGTTCATCTATGTTATTTACGATTGGAACGCCCGATATACGGAATTTACCCATCAAATGCTCAGCATCATATACCTGATGCTCTGGTGTAAGAGAAAAAGGATTGGTAATAACACCACTCTCGGAACGTTTTACGCGATCCACTTGTTCTGCTTGATCTTCAATTGACATGTTTTTATGAATAACACCAAGTCCTCCTTGACGTGCCATTGCAATAGCCATTCCTGATTCGGTAACGGTATCCATGCCAGCACTCATGAACGGTGACTTAAGTTTTATCTTTTTGGATAATGCTGTACTTACATCCACATCTTTTGGCAAAACCTCTGATTTAGCCGGTAGTAACAGAACATCATCAAACGTTAATCCTTCTTTAGCAAACTTGTCTTCACGCATAATTTCTCCTCCTATCTAAATTATTGAACATCCTGATAAGTGACTAAATTTTATTCTATTGGTCAAACTATACTAGCAATTCTATTGTTATTTACAATACGTCAAGTCTCGCGCTTTTTCAACAAGAGAATTGGATGATGTGAATAAAAAATGGATTCAAAATATTTTAAAATTTAGGTGGGGACATATTTATGAAAAATAACGATATAAACGTACTTTATACCTACCTCCAATCACAGCAAACAGCACAACAATTTTTATATGATTGCTATCAAACCCTGGATGGAGTTGAAGCGTCAGCAATGAGCTACGAAAATTGTAATTCATTTATGTACTATCTGGATCATGGCCTTCAGTTTTACGAAAATGGCAAAAATCTTGATATACTGTTCCAGCCTATTATGTTCTTCTATGGTATGGTTCACTTGCTCAAAGCTAATTTACTAACTATCCGGCCGCATTACCCAGAATCAACAACAATCCTTGCACATGGTGTTTCAAGTCGAAAAAGGAAGAAAAAGGACTATTCATTTATGGACGATGAGATAAAAACGCAACAGAATGGATTATTTCCTTACTTCTCGAAACATTTATTTTCTGTAAGCCATACACCATTTGAAAAGTTTAAAATGGAAGACCTCTTAGGATTAATTCCGGAAGTATCTTCCTTGTTTGCGTTCCAAGGTCAAAAAAAAATGATTACTATTGGAAAAATTGGAAGGTCAGAACTACACTTTCCTAATGAAATATTGGATAACTATCATTTAACGGCGAAATCATTCATCCAACGAATAAGTGCTTATTTACCAGCAATTGAACAAACGGAAATTAATAAAAATTACTTCTGTATAAATCTTTCAGTACCGTTACATAAATTCAACGGGCCTTTTTTTACACATGTAAGCAATAATTTAATTTACTTTCCGCTTCACAGAAGAAAGTATTTACTAAATTCAGAAGTGATGGTTCATTATTTACTTTTATACAATTTGAGCATGCTGTGTCGATATGAATCAGAATGGTGGGGAGATCTCCTGTCTGCAAAATCCGAAATAGATTTTCCATTTATCTCATTATTTTTACAAAATACATCAGAAAAAGCACCACTATTATTAGGAGAAAAATTGCTGGAGAGAACTAACCTTAACAGCTAGTTCGCAATGATTTCACTAATAAATAGTGACGATTCGTTTTTTAATGCAACAATTTCTTTTGATCCATCCATTCGTACCATTGGCCTGGTGGGATATCTTTCTTCAACAAATACTATTTCACCTAATTCATTCGTTGACAGTCTCACCTTTGTCCCGATAGAAAAGTTGGCTAGGCTCTTAATAAATGTCTGTACTACTTGATGGTCGAGTTTTGAGAATTGATCAAGCTGCAATTTTTCAATAACGTTGAAAGGCGACTGCTTCTCTTTGTATAGGCGCTCGCAAGTCATTGCGTGGTATATGTCACAAACTGCAATAATCCGTGCATAAACATGAATACTTTCTTTTGGTAAACCAATTGGATAACCTGAGCCATCCATTCGTTCATGGTGCTGCAATACTGCTAACTTAACTTCTTTTGTAATGGTTGGGATTTTTTCGATAAAACGATATGAATAGGTTGGATGTTTCTTTATTTCCTGATAGTCAGAGAAGGTTAATGATCCGGTTTTGGTAACGATGGTATTATCAAGTCGGGCCATCCCGCAATCACTTAAAGATCCAGCCAATCCAACTTGCAGCCACTCTCCTTTATCTAATCCCATCTTCTTCGCCAAATATGCCGCGAGAATACCAACTGCTATACTATGATGAAAAATATAATCCTTTTTGGATGCATAGTGATGTAAAGTGTACACTGCCGTACTAATATCATCCATTCGTTCAAACAGTGGAATCAGTATATTACGAACTTCCGGCATATCAATAGCTACGTTATTTTGCCATTTTATAAATAGCTTTTTATAGTCATTGACAGCATTTTTATAATGATCTTCGAATAATTCTGTATTTTGATTTTTACTGGATTTTCCCTTTTGCTTTACTTCTTCTTTATGTACAAATTTAGGTTTAAACATTTCTCCATCTGCAAGCTTTGCAGACACGTCGACTGTTTCAACCAGAAACTTTTCAAGCAGGGTAATATGTTCCTCGGTCAGAACAGTGTTCTGTGAAATTATTGGTTTGTTGGACTTACCTGTAACATTTTTTAACAACACACAGCCTGAAACTAGTTGTGATGGTTCAACCCGCATTAATTTTCCCCCTCATATAGCAAAAGCAAAAAGGTGACCCCAGAAAGAAAATGTATTGACTATTTTCCTTGTAGAGTCACCTTGCAAAATTACATCATCCTGTTGTTAGTCTTCCTGGTCTTTTGTATTCTCAGTAGTTTCATCTGTACTTTCCTCTACTGATTCAATTACTTCTTCTACCTCTTCTTCACGTTCAATTTTAGCAACGGTAGCAACTTCCTCTTCCTCCTGCAAACGAATTAGACGAACACCCCGTGTATTACGTCCTGTTTGTGAGATGCTTTCAACAGGAATACGAATGAGAACACCTGCTACTGTTATAAGCATTATATCTTCTTCTCCTGTTACAGCTTTTACTGCAACAACATGATTCGTGTCATCAAGTTTACATGTGAATATACCTTTACCACCACGCTTAGTAATTCGGTATTGGTCTTCAGGGGTGCGCTTTCCTACACCTTTGTTTGTCACATGCATAATCTGTACGCCCTCATCGAGAATTTCCATGGAGATTACCTCATCATCACCTCGTAAGGAAATACCACGGACCCCCGCTGCTGTCCTTCCCATTGAACGTACTTGATTCTCAGGAAAGCGAATCAGATAACCATTTTTGGTACCAATCATAATGTCTTTTGTACCGTCAGTTAATCGTACGGAAATTAATTCATCTTCTTCACGAAGTCCGACAGCAATTAGTCCACCTTTACGGATATTGGCAAAGTTCGAGAGTTGCGCACGCTTTGAGATTCCGTGCCTAGTCGTAAAGAACAAGTACCAGTCACTGCTGAACTCATTAACCGAAATAACAGCGTTAATCCACTCGTCCTTCTCAATTTGTAATAGGTTTATAATTGGAATACCTTTTGCGGTACGACTAAATTCAGGAACTTCATATCCTTTAGATCGGTACACTTTTCCTTTGTTCGTAAAGAACAGCACCGTATCATGTGTGGAAGTAGATACCAAATGTTCAACAAAATCGTCATCATTAGTTCCCATTCCCTGAATACCTCGACCACCACGTTTTTGTGTGCGGTACGTAGAAGCAGGAAGACGTTTGATATAACCCTGATGTGTAAGTGTTATAACAATATTTTCTTCTGGAATTAAATCTTCGTCTTCAAAGAAGTCTGCTCCGCCAATAACAATCTCTGTACGGCGCTGGTCATTGAATTTTTCTTTAATTTCACTAAGTTCTTCCCTAATTATCTCTAAAACTTTCTCTTCATCTGCCAAAATTGCCTTTAATTCATTTATTAGCTGAATCAGCTCACTATACTCATTTTCTATTTTTTCACGTTCCAGCCCAGTTAAGCGCTGCAGACGCATGTCCAGAATAGCTTGTGATTGTTTTTCTGTTAATCCGAAACGCTCGATTAATTCCTCACGTGCGATATCCGCATTTTTTGAATTACGAATTAATGAAATTACTTCATCCAAATGATCCAATGCAATACGAAGACCTTCCAAAATATGCGCACGCGCTTCAGCCTTACGTAACTCAAAGGCGGTACGACGCTTGATAATTACCTTTTGGTGTTCTAAATAGTGTTCCAGACATTGTTTAATATTTAACACTTTCGGCTGTCCATCAACAAGTGCAAGCGTATTTATACCAAAAGTGGTCTGTAATGCCGTGTATTTGTATAAGTTATTTAACACAACATTTGCATTCACATCACGACGTAACTCCATGACTACGCGTAATCCATTACGATCTGATTCATCACGTAAATCGGTAATACCATCAATCCGCTTATCGCGAACAAGCTCAGCAATCTTCTCAATTAGTTTCGCTTTATTGACCTGATATGGTAATTCAGTAGCGATAATTTTGGGTTTACCATTTGATTGTTCTTCGATATGTACTTTGGCACGGATAATGACGGACCCTTTTCCTGTTTCAAATGCTTTACGAATTCCACTTCTTCCGAGGATTTCTCCGGCTGTAGGAAAATCTGGACCATAAATATGATTTTCCATTAATTCATCAATTGTTATCTCCGGGTCTTCACTGACAGCTAAAACAGCATCAATTGTTTCTCCAAGATTGTGTGGTGGAATGTTAGTTGCCATTCCAACTGCAATACCTGAAGTCCCGTTAACAAGCAAATTTGGAAAACGTGCAGGAAAAACAACCGGTTCGCGTTCTGTTCCATCATAGTTATCCACAAAATCAATTGTATCTTTATTAATATCACGTAAAAGTTCCATCGATATTTTAGACATTCTTGCTTCTGTATAACGCATTGCTGCTGCTGAATCTCCATCTACAGAACCAAAGTTTCCATGACCATCTACTAGCATGTTGCGATAGCTGAAATCCTGAGCCATACGAACCATTGCCTCATATACAGCAGAATCACCATGGGGATGATACTTACCAATTACTTCGCCGACAATACGTGCCGATTTTTTGTAAGCTTTATCAGAATGCATACCCAGATCGTTCATTGCATACAATATTCTACGATGAACAGGCTTCATTCCATCACGTACATCTGGTAATGCGCGTGATACAATAACACTCATTGCATAGTCAAGAAACGACGTACGCATCTCCTGGCCAATATTAATTTCCTGAACGTTTGGACGTTGTTGATCCACCATTAAATTACCTCCAAATCTTTAGAAAACTTGGCTTATCGCCAAGCCTTAGCTGCACTTATGCAGTAAGAAAGTATTTATACTTTCTTAACTGCTTAAACCAAGTGCTGACGCCTTACTTACGACTTACACTAAACAGATATCATCAAATTTTATTATCACATTAGTAACTGGACATATCACCAAGCATTAATGGCGAAAGCCCTAGCACTTATGCTATTTTCTTAAAGCTTTTTTTAAGAGATTGCCGTTTTTGACACAAAAATCCCTATACTGCGACGTAATGTGAAGAATTACTGATGTGCTACGACACCACTCCGGAAATACACTACGCACACCTTAGGGCAACGCTGTAGCTTCCTCGGAAGCAAAATCAGCTTTACTTAAACATCCAGATTCTGAACATACTGGGCATTTTCCTCAATAAAGTTTCTGCGTGGTTCTACTTTGTCACCCATTAGCATATCGAAAACCTGATCAGCATCTATAGCATCAGTTAAATCAACCTGAAGCAATGTCCGTGTATCCGGATCCATGGTCGTTTCCCATAGCTGTGTTGCATTCATCTCACCGAGACCTTTGTAACGCTGCAGTCCCGGTTTAGGAGATTTAGGAATTTCTGCCATAATCCGATCTAATTCCTTATCGTTATACGCATAATGTGCTGCCTTACCTTGCTGAACTTTATACAATGGCGGCTGAGCAATATAAATATAGCCATATTCAATCAATGGACGCATATAACGATAGAAAAAGGTTAAAAGTAATGTACGAATATGAGCACCATCAACGTCAGCATCTGTCATAATAACTATTTTATGGTAACGTGCTTTTGTTATATCAAAGTCCTCTGCAATTCCGCTGCCAAGTGCAGTGATCATTGATCGAACCTCGTTATTGGAAAGAATTTTATCCAAGCGCGCTTTTTCAACATTCAAGATTTTACCACGTAATGGCAGAATAGCTTGGAAATGTCGGTCACGTCCCTGTTTTGCTGAACCACCGGCAGAGTCACCCTCCACTATATACAACTCACTAATTCTAGCGTCTTTTGAAGAACAATCAGCGAGTTTACCTGGGAGATTTGAGATTTCAAGTGCACTTTTACGTCGTGTTAGTTCACGCGCCTTTTTTGCTGCCATTCTAGCACGTGATGCCATTAATCCTTTTTCTACCACTATTTTGGCAACATCAGGATTTTCAAAAAGGAATTTAGAAAATGTTTCACTAAATGCCGAATCCGTTACAGTTCTGACTAAACTATTTCCCAGCTTTGATTTGGTCTGTCCTTCAAACTGCGGATCAGGGTGTTTGATTGAAATGATTGCTGTCATCCCTTCACGTACATCATCACCTGTTAGATTCGGATCATTTTCTTTAAACATATTGTTCTTGCGTGCATAATCATTGATGACACGCGTTAATCCTGTTTTAAATCCTGACTCATGCGTACCGCCCTCAATTGTGTGGATATTGTTTGCATAGGAATAAATATTACTTGCAAATCCATCGTTATATTGAATGGCAACTTCAACAGCTATTCCCTGCTCTTCACTTTCAGCATAGAATGGTTCATGTAAAACTTCACGAGTACGGTTAATATATTCTACATACGAGCGGATTCCACCCTCGTAAAAGTAATTTATGGGTTCTTCATCTGTTCGTTTATCTTCAAGTGATATTGTCAAACCTTTATTTAAAAAGGCAAGTTCGCGTATTCGTTGTTCAAGTTTGTCAAATTCATATGTTCTAGTTTCCGTAAATATTTCCGGATCTGGCTGAAAATGAGTGACCGTTCCCGTAATATCTGTTTCACCAACAACAGTAATATCACCCTGTGGCACACCTTTTTCAAAGCCTAAAAAGTAAACCTTGCCATCACGGTGAACATAGACCTCCAAATTACTTGAGAGAGCATTAACAACAGAGGCACCAACCCCATGTAATCCACCAGAAACCTTATAACCGCCGCCACCGAACTTACCACCGGCGTGAAGGACAGTCATAATAACTTCAAGTGCTGGCTTTCCCGTTTTTTTCTGAATATCAATTGGTATACCACGTCCATTATCTTTAACCGTGATGCTATTATCCTTCTCCATTATCACTTGAATGTGGTCACAATGGCCTGCCAATGCTTCATCAATACTATTATCTACAATTTCCCAAACTAGATGGTGTAGACCTCTTTCACTAGTTGACCCAATATACATGCCAGGTCTTTTTCGTACTGCTTCTAATCCTTCAAGTACCTGTATCTGATCTGCACCATATGCCTCTTCGTTTCTCATTTTTTCGTCTGACATTTTTCCACCTACGTTTCTTTAGAGGTTTAACATTTTGATTATTAGACTAATACATTTTATTCAAGCTCGTCTGAAAAGTCATCCAGTTTACTGATTGTCGAGATCATACTGGCTCGTTTTTTCAAAGTTGAAACGGATAATGTACTAAAATAAACTTGCTCATTGGTAATGACAACTGATTTTGCTTCATCAATTGGACCAAAAACCCTTTCTTGACTTTTCACATTATTCATCATCTCTTCCATAATGATTGATGATGATATGATATTCCGGTCAACTATCGAAATAACGTCTTTTGATTGGATAACATTATCATTCCCAATATGTATAAACATTGTATCCCTCCACGATTATGTATCTACAGTCCCATTATTTACGTGAAACAACTCAGCTTCTCTTAAAGTTTCGTGATTAATACCATCAACACTAGTGGTGGATACAAAGGTTTGAACCTTCCCCTGAATTGTATTTAATAAATGGGATTGTCTGTGATCATCAAGTTCACTTAACACATCATCAAGTAGCAAAATCGGATATTCACCAACCTCATTATAAATTAATTCTATCTCAGCAAGTTTTACAGACAATGCTGTTGTTCTCTGCTGTCCCTGTGAACCAAATGTCTGAACATCTTTATTATTTACATGAAACACTAAATCGTCTCGATGTGGTCCTATTAAAGTTGTTCCGCGCTCAATCTCTTTTTCTTGAATCTCGTGAAATTTATTTGTATATATAGAATCTATTTTCTCCTTATTTGCCATTTCTGATACTTCAATTGTCGAGGTGTAACTGATTTCAAGCTGTTCCAGTTCACGACTTATTCCATAATGAATTGGGCTCGCCCATTTTCGGAGCAATTCCAAAAAGATAAATCTGCGTTCTAAAAGGGTTGCAGCATGTTCAATCAGTTGTTCTGTTAATACATGCAACATGGTTCGATCCTGTTTTTCCCTGCGTTGCATTTGTTTTAGTAAATGGTTTCGCTGTTTAAGGATTTTCTGGTATTGTCCTAAATGATAAATATACCTAGGCTGAATCTGGCCAAGCTCCATATCGATAAAACGCCTTCTAATTTGCGGTGGTCCCTTTACTAAAGTTAAATCCTCTGGTGCAAACATGACAACATTCAAGGCACCAATGTAGTCACTTAACTTTTTTTGTTCAATTCGATTTAACTTTGCTTTTTTCCCTTTTGTCGATAGAATAATTTCAAGCGGAAACGATTGTTTTCGTTTTGTAACCCTACCCTCTATTCTAGCATATTCCTGCTCCCATTGGATAAGTTCTTTTTCCCTGGTGGTTCGATGTGACTTTGTAAATGCTAGAACATAAATAGCTTCCATCAAATTCGTTTTCCCTTGGGCATTTTCACCGATAATAACATTAATTTTATCATCAAATGATACATCCAAATGGTCATAGTTCCGATAATTTTTTAGTTGTAACTGTTCAATATGCATGGGAATTCCTCACGATTAGTCTTTAGTAACAATGTAAGAGCCAATACTTTCTATCTCTACTACATCATCCGGGTAAAGCTTTTTTCCCCTGCGATGATCCAATTCGCCATTAACTAATGCGCCTTGGTCCTGTAAAAATGCCTTTACCATACCACCTGATTCCAAAATGTTTATCAGTTTTATAAATTGGCCCAGCGTAATATAGTCTGTATTTATATCAATTTTTTCGTGCATTTTTATCACCAAATCTTTTATAGTATTGTAAATATAGCGTTCAAAAGTACCTTCTTTCTATTTTACTAAAGTTTTGGTGTTTAGGGAAGGCAGGACCCTTAAATGCCTTAGACAGGCTTTAAAAAGTGTCAGGAACATAACATTTAAGACAAATAAATGCAGAATAGCATGTTTTGAACGGTTCATTTTCAATGATTGGATCAAATACGTAGTTGATATGAAATGCGAATTAACTTTACCGTGGTTTGCTTCAATCTTTTATAAGATGAGTGCTATGACACCGCTTCGGAAATACACTACGCTTTCCGCGGGATCTTCAGCTGTTGCTTTTCCCGCAGGAGTCTCCATGTATTTCCTCCGCTGGGTTTCGCACACTATCTTTGATAAATAAGAAGGATATATCAGATAAAAGCAGGATTTTAAAACCATTTAAACAAGCAGCTGGAATATGCGAGACTCCTGTGGGACAGCGATCCTAAGAGACCCCACAGGGAGCGTCCTTTTGCGACCGAGAGGCTCGTGGTGAGCCCTAGGTGCGCGAGTATATTCCAGCTGCGTGGTTAGGAAGTTTTACTAAGTCAGACTCCCATAATTATTTTGCATTTTAATTCTAATCAGCAACATTAGAAAATCCGAACTAATTCGAATTCTATTTTAAGAATTTGAATCTTAGTTCGGATTTTACTTTGACTAAAACAATTTTGTCCCAGCCTCTTTTTGAAATGTAATATTGGTTTATTAATACGTTCGAACAGGCAGGATTAATTGTAATATCGGATCATTATTTGCTGGTTTTATAATAAATGGCCGCATCGCCCCTGTAAATTCAACCTTAACTTCATCATTTTCCACAGCTTTTAAGGCATCAAGCATATATTTGGAGCTGAATGAAATTTTTAATTCTTCACCTTCAATAGATTGTACAGCGATTTCTTCTGCAACACGTCCAACTTCGGGTGAGTTACTCGTGATTTCCAGTAGATTATCACCTTTTGTAGTTAATTTAACAACATTGTTTCGTTCTTCTTTTGCAAGAAGAGATGCACGATCAATCGTGTTTATAAGTTCTTTTGTTTTCACATGTAATATTGTTTTGCTTTGCTCTGGAATCAAGCGTGATGTTTCCGGATAATTTCCATCCAATAATCTGGACAAGAAGTTTAAGTGTTTTGTACGGAACAGAATTTGATTGTTGGTAACACTTATTTCAACATTCTCTTCAGTATCATCCAATATTTTATTAAGTTCAGTTAAACTTTTTCCTGGCACAACAATACTTGGAAGATCCCCATTGTTTTCTTTAACAGGAATTTCACGTGATGCTAAACGATGACTGTCTGTTGCAGTAAATGTTAATGTTTCATTTTCTAGTTTCATATTCACACCAGTCAGAATAGGACGCGTCTCCATTGTTGAAACAGCAAAGACAGTCTGTTTAATTAAACTTTTAAATAAGTCAGTCGGTATTTCAAAGCTATTATCTGTTTGTAACTTTGGTAGTTGTGGATATTCTTCTGCATCTTGTCCATTCAGATTAAATTCTGCTTTTCCTGATCGTATCGTAACTTTTAGATTAGAATCTGTTTCAATTTCAACCGTTTTTTCAGGTAACTTACGAATAATATCGGGAAAATAGCGTGCTTGTACTACAATGCTGCCTTCTTCTATTTGTTCTACATGAACAATTCCATTCTCTTCTGCTGGAATATGTGACTCAATTGAAATATCTGAATCACTTCCTGTTAATGTTATTCCGTTTGATTTTGCTTCAATTTTCATCCCCGTCAGGATTGGTATTGCCGTTCTGGAAGAGATTGCTTTCATTACGTCTTGTACACCATTAATTAATTGTTCACGCTGAATAATAAATTTCATTGAATTTATTCTCCTTTTTGGACATATATTATTTCTTTTATTTATAAAAATATAGTAATAACAGTAATAGGGACTGTGATTATGTGGATAAGCACTTCAAGTTCAAGTGACATAAAGTTATCCCCATGTGGACAGATTGTTTATAAGTGTGACCCGCTATGCACACTATTAACATGTTGATAGGTTAAAAAGATTTTAACTGTTCTTTTAAATCTTCAATATCTTTGTGCATTAGTGTATCATTTTCCATCATTTTGCTGATTTTTTCATGTGCGTGTATAACGGTTGTGTGATCACGACCACCAAATTCTTCTCCTATTTTCGGTAATGAAAAATCAGTCAGTTCTCTTGAGAGATACATCGCAATCTGCCTCGGAAATGCAATTGATTTTGTGCGTTTTTTGGCCATAAAGTCTTCCAGCTTAATATTGTATTTTTCTCCTACAGCCTCCTGTATTCCATGAATTGTAATTGTTCGCGGTTTATTGCTTGGAATTATATCCTTTAATGCATCGGCTGCAAGTGATGCGTCAATATCCTGGTTTACTAAAGAGGAATAAGCAACAACACGAATCAACGCCCCTTCCAGTTCACGAATATTTGTATCAATTTGATTTGCAATGTAAAGCATTACCTCATTTGGAATATCAAGTCCTTCTGCTTTCGCTTTTTTACTTAAAATAGCAATCCTCGTCTCAAGATCTGGTGGGGTAATGTCTGTAATTAATCCCCATTCAAATCGTGAGCGTAAGCGATCCTCCAGTGTAGGTATTTCCTTTGGAGGACGATCACTGGAAATAATAATCTGTTTATTTTCTTCATGTAATGTATTAAATGTGTGGAAAAATTCTTCCTGGGTTTGTTCTTTACCAGCAAGGAATTGAATATCATCAATTAACAAAACATCAATACTTCGATATTTGTTCCTGAAACTAGTTGCTTTGTTGTCCATAATGGCGTTAATAAATTCATTTGTAAATTTCTCAGATGATAAATAAACTACTTTGGCCTCAGGGTTATGGTCTTGTACATAATGACCGATTGCATGCATTAAATGTGTTTTACCAAGTCCAACACCACCATAGATAAATAACGGATTGTATGCTTTTGCTGGAGCTTCCGCAACTGCCAATGATGCAGCATGAGCAAAGCGGTTCCCGGATCCAATAACGAATGTATCAAACGTATATTTTGAATTCAGCATTGTTTTTGGTGCATCAAAACCCCCGTTATTTTTCATTGCAGGTACTTTTTTAGGAGCAGCATTGACTTCATCTACTTGCTCTTGTGATTCAGGAATAATAAATTGCGTAGAAAGGTTTGCACCAGTAATGTCTACCAAAATATCATTAATAAGCTGCGTGTATCTGCCTTCTAACCAGTCCCGCGCAAATTCATTTGGTGCTGACACAATTAATGTATCCTCTTCCAGCTTTTCGGCTTTTGTATTTTTTAACCAAGTGTCAAAACTAGGTTTGCTAATCTTTTCTTCAATTTTTTCTAATGTTGCTGTCCATAATTCATCAATGTTTTCCAAACTGGTTCACCCCTTTCAATTACTGTAAATGACAGAAAAAACCTCTCTCAATCTTCATTAGCGGCTACAACGGAAGACGGAAAGGCATTATGTATAGAAATAAGAATAAAAACATATTAATTTTTAATTGTGGATAGTAAAAGACAGTAATACAAATGGTTTTGTCAGGTTATATACGATATCCACAGTTTTGTTGATAAGCTGATGAACAGAGGTGTGAACAAATGTCCACAGTTTTTCCACAGATTGTGGATAAGCAAAAATATGAAGATAGATTTACACATATTAAAACACAAATATGATACCAAAAAAACAGAGAAGTTGCAACGGCTATTCGACAGTTATCCACAAAAACCAGCACTTGTAGACAAGAATTATCCACAGTGACAGATTATGTGGTTATCTTGTCGATAATTGTTGTGGATAATAATTTTAGCTGAATAAAAGTTTAACATCAATTTGTGGATAAAAAAATCTCACATGAAGTTGACATATGTCGCATGTTTTAAGTATAATGACTTAGACTGTCTACTTGATAAGTTATTTGTAATTTGGAGTTTTAATTCCTCAGGGAGGTGCAAGATAAATGAAAAGAACGTTTCAACCAAATAATCGTAAACGTAAAAAAGTACACGGCTTTCGTACTCGTATGAGTTCGAAAAATGGACGTCAAGTTTTGGCTCGCCGTCGTCGTAAGGGAAGAAAAGTATTGTCTGCATAGGCCACTGAAAAAGATCTCAGTGGTCTTTTTTCCACTGTAGAATTGTTATCAGGGTGTATGAAAAACAGATTTGCAGTAAGCGGACTATTAAATAGAGCAGTGGTTCTTATATGTAGGACCACTGCTTATTAAGCGTAGAGCTTTATTTTATAGTATGGAATTTTTAGTAGAGAGCGGACAAAGGACACTGCTATACAGTAATGTTACTCAACTGCTATACGCATGTGAGTCTATAATTAGATATACAGGCGCTTGCGCTTTTGTTTGATAAAGGTGATAATCATGAAAAAGATATTTCGAATAAAAGATAATGATGAGTTCCAGCATGTATTTAAGCATGGAAAATCTTTTGCTAATCGTCAGCTTGTCATATATTATATTAAAAAGTCAGAGCAGCAGCATTTCCGTATTGGCGTTTCAGTTGGAAAAAAGATAGGGAATGCAGTTATGAGAAATCAGATCAAACGGTATTTGAGACAGGCGTTTCATGAGTTGGATGAAAAAGTACTTCCTACATATGACATAGTAATTATTGCGCGCCAGCCAACTAGAAAGATGAACTTTCATGAAGTGAAAAAGAGTTTATTACATTTATTATCGAGAGAACGTCTAATAAAAAAAAAGTAGTCAATTATGAATTTATATAGAATCATATAATCATTTAATGATAAAATAGCAACTAGAAATGTTAACATAGGGGTTTTGTCGTTTAGTACTAACACTTGGACAAAGTGTCTGTGCTGTTTGAATAGTTAGGAGGAAACAAATTGCGTAAAAAGTTTTTATTGCTTGTTACCATGATTGGGTTACTTGCAATTCTTTCAGGTTGTATGGATGTTAACCAACCGATTGATGAAAATACAGAAGGATTCTGGGCGGAATGGTTTGTATATCCAATGTCATGGTTAATTACATACTTTGCCGAATTGTTTAATGGGAACTACGGGTTATCAATTGTAATTGTTACCATAATCGTTCGTTTAGTACTATTACCATTAAATGTGAAGCAATTAAAGAGTTCGAAGGCAATGCAGGATATTCAGCCTGAACTTAAAGAAGTCCAAAAGAAATATAGTTCAAAAGATGCGAAAACACAGCAGCAATTGCAACAGGAAACAATGGCTCTTTTTCAGAAACATGGGGTAAACCCACTTGCAGGTTGTTTGCCGATTTTTGTGCAAATGCCGATATTGATTGCAATATACCATGCTATTATGCGTACTGAAGCAATTCAGACACATACTTTTCTATGGTTCCAATTAGGTGAAGCTGATCCATTCTTCATTTTACCAATCGTTGCCGGTGGAGCTACATTTTTACAGCAAAAATTAATGATGGCAGGCAGTCCTGCATCACAAAATCCACAAATGATGGTTATGCTTTATGTGATGCCAATTATGATTACCGTGTTTGCTATGTTCTTCCCATCAGCGTTAGCGTTGTACTGGGTAGTTGGTAATATCTTTATGGTGGCACAAACGTTATTCATCCGTAAGCCAATGATGAAGGACGCAAGTAATGGAGGAGACAAAAAGTGAGAGAAATAACTGCTAGCGGAAAAACTGTTGAAGAGGCGGTCCAATCAGCATTAGAGCAGTTAAACACAACAAGGGACCACGTTGAAGTCGATGTTATTGATGAAGGTAAAAAAGGAATATTGGGTGTATTTGGTTCCAAACAGGCCATTGTAAAAGTTACAATTGCTCAAAACCAAATAGAACAAGCTGAAAAGTTTTTACAGGAAGTAACGGAAAATATGAATGTTACGACTCAAGTTACGACTACTGTTAAAGGAAATCATGTAACATTTGAATTATCTGGTGAAAAGATAGCATTATTGATTGGGAAACGCGGTCAAACGCTAAATGCAATCCAGTATTTAGTACATCTTGTATTAAATAAGGATGGTAAAGGGTATTATACTGTCACAGTTGATGCAGAGGGGTACCGGGGACGCAGAAAAGAAACACTGGAATCCCTTGCACATAAAATGGCTGATAAAGCGACACGGTTAAACAAAAAAGTTGCGCTTGAACCGATGCCAGCATTCGAACGTAAACTAATCCATAGTGCTTTGCAAAAGAATAAAGATATCACCACTTATTCAGACGGTGTAGAGCCACATCGCCATATTGTTATAAAACCATAAAAACTATTAAAATCCCTAGGTAAATTCCTAGGGATTTTTTAATGCATTATTCGAGGCTGGGACTTCCACTTTAAAGACGACAGGATAGGATGTTTAGAACGTTCATTTTCAATAGTTGGATCTAATACGTAGTTGAAATAAAATACGAAGTAGACTGAAGGTTACCGATTCGTAATATTTAGTGTAGTTCTCTAACCACGCAGTTGGAATATACTCGCTTTCCGTGGGCTCACCACGAGCCTCCTCGCTCGCAAAGAACGCTCCCTGTGGGGTCTCTTAGGATCGCTGTCCCACAGGAGTCTCGCATATTCCAACT
>JBDNGJ010000285.1:0-24768 GCA_041689365.1 Virgibacillus sp. | reverse complement strand
CATCTTTTTAACCAAGTAAAAATCAATTCCCAATTTTTCATTAATATTCACCTTATAGTGGAGAGTAACATATCATTTTACCTGTTATTCACTATATAAAATGGGGATTAAATTTTCCAAAATATGTTTTTCAGTGGCCTCGAGCTGAGGCCTAGGAGGCTGTCCGATGGAATAAATTCTGTGAATATATATGCATTCACACTGAATTATTAATGTATAATCCACCGTATTTTGAATAAATATTCGGCAATTTCACTTCGTCGGACAGCCTCCTAGATGAGACTCCGCAGCGACGTAGGAGCAAGAAGGCTCATCAGCCGCCCACGGAAAGCGAAGTGTATTTCCGAAGCGGTGTCATAGCACTCAGTAGTTTATATCAACTGCGGACAAAAACAGTTCTTAGAAACCAGTCTAAAAACAAAGCACAATCATCTGTTTCAGCGGATTTTTAGAAAGGATGTAACATAATGCATAACGATACAGCAACAATCAAGTTAGTATATACGAGTGATGTTCATGGAAATGTATTACCCGTTTTATATGGGACAAATGAATATGCTGATTTAGGGTTAGCTAAATACGCCACAGCTGTTCAAAAAGTCAGACAGGAAAATAAGCATGTGATCGTATTAGATAATGGCGATTTAATTCAGGGAACACCGTTAATGACCCATTATGTAAAAGAACATGCTGATAAAGAAAACCCTATGATTGGCATCATGAATCAAATTGGAATAGAGGCAAGTGTCATTGGCAATCATGAATTTAATTTCGGGAAGAAAATCTTAACTGATGCTGTTAAAGAGTCTGATTTCCCTTGGATTTCAGCAAACAGCATCGATTCCAATAATGGTGAAGCCTATTTTGGCCCACCCTATATTTTAAAAACAGTGAACAATGGAATTAAAGTAGCAATTGTTGGTGTAACGACTCATTATATCCCTAACTGGGAGTCTCCCGAGCATATACAAGGAATACAGTTTACTGACGCACTTTCTACACTTCAAAAATGGGTTAAACAAATTAATGAAGTCGAAGAACCTGATATTCTGGTAGCCTCCTATCATGGTGGTTTTGAACGTGATATTGAGACTGGTGAAGAGACAGAACCACCAACTGGTGAGAACCAGGGGTATGCGATGTGTGAACAAATAGAAGGAATTGACATTTTATTAACCGGGCATCAGCACCGTAACTTAACTGGCACAATAAATGACGTTCTAGTCGTTCAACCCGGGAACAACGGGAAAATGTATGGTGAAATAGATATCACAATGGAGCATTCTGATACTGGCTGGAAATTAATTAATAAGCATGCGTCGGTTAACACATTAGAAGGCGTGCAGTCAGATGAAGAGGTCCTTTCTTATATGAAGAATCTCGAAGCTTCCACTCAACAATGGCTCGACCAGCCAATTGGATACGTTGAGGGCGATATGACAATAAATGATCCATTAGAGGCAAGAATTAGGAAGCATCCATTTATCGAATTTATCCAGCAAGTACAAATGGAGGCAAGTGGAATAGATATTTCCGTCACTTCTCTGTTAAATAATGACTCCAAAGGATTTGATTCTACCGTTACCATGCGTGATATTGTTTCAAACTATATGTATCCAAATACCCTAGTGGTACATGAATTATCGGGACAGGATATAATAGATGCGCTTGAGAAAAGTGCCCGATACTTTATTTTAAAAAATGGAGAAATAGCAGTTAACCCTACCTATATTGATCCCAAACCGCAGCATTACAACTATGATATGTGGGAAGGAATAGAGTACACGATAAATATGCAACAGCCCTTAGGTTCCAGGGTTGAAAACGTCAGGTACCATGGAATCCCTCTTGATAAACATGAGAAATACCATGTTGTATTAAATAATTATCGTGCTAATGGTGGTGGTGATTATGATATGTTTAAAGGGAAACCAATTGTAAAAGAAATTCAGAAAGACGCTGTTGAACTAATCCGCTCCTATTTTGAAAAGTACAAAACTGTACAAGCGAAAACAACGAATAATTTTACCGTCAAAACATAAGAAAAGCTACCAGATTAACTGCTGATCTGGTAGCTTTCAAGTTTGCATTAGTTATCGTCTTCGTCATCTTTATCGTCAGTATCGTTATCATCGTTATCATTGTCATCATCTTTAACGTCAGTATCATTATCATCGTCACTAGCATCGGCGTTATCGTTAGAGTCATTGGCGTCATCATCGTTATCTTTGCTTTCGATATCCAATACCAGAACCTCTCCGGTATAAGCATCTATTTCAATTTCTGCTTCTCTTTTATTAGTATCCATTTCTAATTCATAAAGCAAGCGCCCATCATCTTCATCTAACTCGATATTTACTATAGTTCCTGAAAATGCATTAAGTGCGATTTCCCTTGCCTTACCAATGTCGATTACAGCTTTGCTGACCTCAGCCTTATCGTCATCTTTTTTACTGCTTTTATTTTTATCATCTTTCGTGGAATCATCTTTTTCCTTGATGGCTACTTCTTTGTTGTCGTCATCACTATTATCATTATCTTGTTCAGCCTTCTTATTATCGTTGCTATTGTTAGCAGGCTTATTAGTGTCATCATCTGTATTATCATTAATTTTTACTTTATTCGATTGTTTACCATTACTAGCAATCATTTTCTCTTCTAATTTGAGTACTTCACCGGTATTTCCATCCATTTTAATTTCATATTCTTTTTGGCCATCAAGAATTTCTATCTCATATACAGCCCCTTTTTGGCTTTTTTCAAGTTCTAACTCCGTAATTTCTCCTGGATATTGGTCCTTTACCAATTGTTTGATTTCCTCTGTTGATAATTTGGGTTCAGCCTGTGCTGCATCTGAATGATAGATACCCAATCCCATCGCAGTTGCACCAATAAAAACGGCTAACGCAATACCAATTTTCTTTTTCACTTTATTCTCCTCCTCTTTTATCTTAATTACAGCATATCCCCTTCAGGTGAAAGAACACTGTGCAAAAGATTAGAATTTGATGAGAATAACATTAACTTTCCTTAAAAATCGGAAATTCCATCGTAAAGGTGGAGCCTTTTCCTGCCTCACTTGTCACCCTTAAACTTCCATCATGGGCTGCAACTATCGTTTTTGCAATAGATAAACCAAGTCCAGTACCACCTAAATCCCTATTTCTTGACTTTTCCATCCGGTAAAACCGATCAAATATTTTTTCTTGCTCTTCGTTTGGAATCCCTTGACCAGAATCCTGGACATTAACGATAATATGGGTATTTTCTTTCCGAATAGTTAACTTAACTATCCCATCACTGTATTTTAAGGCATTATCAATTAATATATAAACAACCTGTTGTAATTGGTCTTGACTTCCATTCACATAAAGCACATCTTTTGCTGTTTCTAAAATAATTTCGCGTTCATATGCACCTGTGAATTTGGCGACTGTTTCCTTACAAATATCAACTATATTTACTTTTTCATGTGCATCTTTTTTCTGATTTCTTGCAAGCAACAGCATTTGTTCTACCAGCTTTTGCATACGATCTGCTTCGGATTCAATTGCCTGGATTGACTCATTGAAAAGCTCCGGGTTACCCTGTCCACGTCTTTCCAATAATTCTGCATAACTCTTCACTATTGATATCGGTGTTTTCAATTCATGAGAAGCATCTGACACAAATGTCTCCTGCTTTTCGAAATTATCCTTTAAATACTCAATCATCGTGTTAAACGTATTTTCCATTTCATAAAGTTCATCACGTGATCTATTTTCCACATATATTTTTTTCCATTTCGTATTGGTTATATTTTCCTTCATCGCAGCTGTTAATGCCTTTATCGGATTTAAAACGAATCTGCTTAAAAATATTCCAGCTATTATCGTTGGAATAAGCATAATGGCTGACGCTACAATTAAAACGTAAAATAAGGTTTGCATTGTTTCGGTATGTGCAACTAACTGTTTATACACCTGCAGTGTTACAATTTCGCCATTCTCCCATATAATTGGTTTAGAAATGGTTACAAAATTGGCTTGATTATCTAGGTGGATAATAGAATTGGACTCGGTTTTCACGAACGATGCAGGCAATTCAGTAAAGCTGTCTTTTTTGGTTAACGTGAGCAGAAGACGATCATTTTCTTCTTCAACCACACGAATCATGCCATCTGTTGGCAAATAGGCCCTTAATAAGTCACTTCTGGCAATCTCTGGATTTGAGTTGAGTGTCTTTACAATCTCGTTCGTTTGGCTGGTCAGTTCATCTACTTCACTATTAATCGATATATTTTTAAACAAAAAGTAAATTGATGTGTTAACAAGCAATATTAGTACAAGCATAAATAGACTTGAAAACAAGCGAATCTTCGCGGATAGTTTCATTGAACATGTTCCTTTATCGTATATCCAACACCACGGACCGTATTAATATAGATTTCCTCAAATCCTTTATCAACTTTTTGGCGCAAATATCTGATATAAACATCAACAACGTTCGTGTCCCCAAAATAATCATATCCCCATACATGCTCGATTAACTGGTCTCTTGTGAGCACAATATTCTTGTTTTTCATTAGGTAAATAAGCAAATCAAATTCTCTGGGTGTAAGTTCGATTTGCTGTGATTCCCGCTTAACTTCTCGTGTGTTTACATCTACTTGCAAGTCACCGACAGTCAAATAATCACCATTATTCACCGCAGCTGTTTGCGTGCGTAAATGTACGCGAATACGAGCAAGCAATTCTTCAATCTGGAAAGGCTTTGTTACATAATCATTTGCCCCAAGGTCCAGTCCACTTACTTTATCATGTACCTGGTCTCTGGCAGTCAGCAGGATAATTGGAGTACTGGTATCATTACGTCTGAACCGTCTTAAAACTTCCATCCCGCTTAATTCCGGAAGCATGATATCAAGCAGCACCAAGTCCCATTTTTTACTTTCCAGTAATTCAAGTGCCTGTTTCCCATTATTGGCAACCTCAGTCGTATAATTTTCATAATTGAGCTCAATCTGCAAAACCCTGCTCAGCTTCTGTTCATCTTCAACAATTAATACGTTTGGATTTCCCATAAATACACCCACTTTATATGTGCCTTTTTATGTACTATATCAAAATATGGATAAAAAGTATTGATGTTGAACTGATGTTCACACAGATCTTCATGTTTAAATTGTGAAATTCAGCTAATTCGTTATTTTACTTTTGCAAAGATACAGGTGTCCCTGAGTCCATCCCCATCAACTGCAACATCATCATGCTGCAAAATACCTTCCAGTTTAAATCCAAGCCGTTCTGGTATTGCTTTACTTCTGTTATTTTCCCGATCACACCGGATCTCGACTCTATTCGCTCCGAGTTCTCTAAAGGCGTAATCTGTTATTCCTTGGACAGCTTCTGTAATATAACCATGTCCGCTGTTGCGTGAATCAATCCAATAGCCTATTTCAAACTTCGGTACCTCCCAATCAATTCTGTGCAATCCTGTGCAGCCAATAAGATTTCCCGTTCCACGGTCGAAAATATGCATTCTCATATCTTCTCTTTTTAGAAACTTAATATATGACTCCCTTACGTTTGCTTCCACATCCTCCATACTTTGATTCTTTTGCGCAAAGGGGAGCCACTTTTTCAACTCCTCCTTGCTTGCTTCAATACCAAAATAAATTGATTCGCCGTCTCCCGGTTTAGGCAGGCGTACATAGAGCCTCTTTGTATAGAATTCATTTGGAAAATCCTTGAGTATCGGTTTCTGCATCTTATATTCCCCTTCCCCGTATAAATTTCTTTTCATTATAGCGCTTTAGCATTAAGATTGCGATAACAAATTATTTTAGGGAGGCGACAGAATGTTAGCGATTGACCACATTGTTATTGTATCCGACAACCCTGCACAAGCGGCGAAGAAATTTGGCAAAAAACATAATGTAACTGTTATCCAAGGGGGTAAGCACTCCAATTGGGGAACATACAATTATTTGGCTTACTTCAGCAATGACAGTTATATCGAATGGATTGGTATTTTTGATATAAAAATAGCATCCGAATCAGAAAATCCGCTTATTAAGCAAGTTGTCAACGCACTCGATGATAATATGGAAGGTCCTATCCAGTATGCATTACGAACAGATAAAATGGATAAATACATTGATCACTTTCATAAGTCTACTATTCCATTTACCGGTCCCATCCCTGGAAAGAGAAAAAAACCAAGTGGTTCAATATTAGAATGGCGGATGCTTTTTCCTGAAGATGTATCAGAACAGCTGCCCTTTTTAATTGAGTGGGGTAATGTTAAGAATGTTCCAGAGGATGACCGCTTAATAAATGCAAAGCAGATTCACACCATTGATGCTGCTATAAATATTGAGAAGTTTAAGGATATTTACCAAATGGACCTGGAGCTAGCTAATGCCAGGTTAAGTGTTTCAGATAAATTAGCGTTTTCCATTAATTAATGAATTGCCCATTGACATTCAAACCAATATTTGACTATACTATAATCAAATACTCATTTGAATGAGGTGGAGTAAATGCCAAAAGATATATGTGAAGTGACCTGTATACATGAAGACAAAGTTGATCATGTGAAACAGCAAATGAAGCAGCAGCCATTCGAAAAGGTAATTTCTATCTACAAGCTGCTTGCAGATCAAAACAGGTTACAAATAGCGTATGCATTGTTAATTGAAGAAGAATTATGTGTCTGTGATATTGCCAATATTATTGGTGCAACAACTGCAACAACTTCACACCACGTGCGCCAGCTGCACAAAGCTGGCATCGCATCGTTCCGAAAAGATGGAAAGCTTGTTTATTATTCGTTATATGACAGTCATATCAAACAATTAATCTCACAAGCCTTCAGCCATATGAAGGAGGATTCTTATCATGCCGTCTAGCCAACAGACATATCGAGTAGAAGGGGTGTCATGCGCTAACTGTGCCAAGACATTCGAAAATAATGTCAAACGAATTAAGGGTGTCGACAATGCAGAGGTTAATTTTGCCACATTGAAAGTTGACATAGATGGCAAGGCTTCTATATCAGACATTGAAAAAGCAGGATCGTTCGACAACATAAAGGTTGTAACGGAGAACGAAAGTGACAAACAACCTGAAGAGCCATTTTGGATCCGCTACGATAGAATCTTATTTTCAGCCCTATTAGTCGTGCTAGGTTTTGCAGCAACTTTCACTTTTGGTAGTTCACATTACCTGACTACCATCCTTTTTGGATTAGCAGCTCTCGTCGGGGGATTAACGCTTTTCAAGGCTGGACTAATAAACCTGACAAGACTTCGCTTTGATATGAAAACACTTATGACTATTGCCGTGATTGGTGCAATCCTTATTGGTGAATGGCGGGAAGCAGCAATCGTAGTTATATTATTTGCAATCAGTGAAGCACTTGAATCGTATTCGATGGACAAAGCACGTGCCTCTATTCGTTCACTGATGAAGATTTCTCCTAAAAAAGCACTGATCAGACGAAATGGGATTGACCAAACAATAGCGATTGAAGATATCATAATTGGCGATCTTATGCTCGTAAAACCTGGAGAACGAATAGCCATGGATGGAAAAATAATTGGCGGATTTTCTGCAATTAATCAGGCTTCAATTACCGGTGAATCCATTCCTGTTGAAAAGGCCGCAAATGACGAGGTATTTGCTGGTACTATTAATCAGGATGGTTATCTGGAAATTGAAGTCACGAAAAAAGCAGAAGATACAACTATTGCAAAGATTGTTCATCTGGTAGAAGAAGCACAAGGTGAACGGGCACCGTCGCAAGCATTTGTTGATCGGTTTGCCGCATATTACACGCCTGCCATTATTGCGATTGCTATTCTGGTAGCAGTTATCCCACCTCTTTTTGGAGGTGCATGGAGCGTGTGGGTCTATCAAGGTCTTGCCGTATTAGTTGTAGGCTGCCCGTGTGCATTGGTTATCTCCACTCCTGTCGCAATCGTTACAGCAATCGGAAATGCTGCACGAAATGGAGTTCTTATCAAAGGTGGAATCTACCTTGAAGAAATGGGAAGACTAAAATCAATTGCCTTTGATAAAACAGGTACTTTAACAAACGGAACACCGAAAGTTACCGATGTTCACTATTTTACGGATGACCGTGAAAAAGCAATAAACTACCTGAATGCATTAGAAACCAAATCGAACCACCCATTAGCTAAAGCAATCGTGGACTATATCAGTGACGAAAAAGTTAATACTTCAAAAGTTGACGTACAGCATTTCACAACGATTCAAGGTAAAGGGATACAAGGAGAAATCAATGGTGAAATGATTTATGCAGGGTCACCAAACCTGTTTAATCAATTACCAAATGAAGAAGTGAAAAACTACCAGGAATCTGGAAAAACTGTAATGTTATGTGGAACTAATGAGGAAATATTAATGGCAATTGCACTTCGCGATGAACCAAGGAAAGAAAGTAAACAAATTATTAAACAATTACACAAACTAGGAATCAACCATACGTACATGCTTACCGGTGATCATGCTCAAACAGCTGCTGCATTAAAAGAAGACCTTGAAATCACCGATGTAAAAGCAGGTTTATTACCCAAAGACAAATTAGACTTTATAAAAAAACATCAGAATAACAACGGGAATATTGCGATGATAGGTGACGGAATTAATGACACACCAGCGCTTGCAGCATCAACTGTTGGAATAGCAATGGGCTCAGCAGGAACAGATAGTGCACTGGAAACAGCTGACATTGCCTTAATGGGCGATGACCTGGAAAAACTCCCATTTACAGTAAAATTAAGCCGGAGAACATTATCAATTATTAAACAAAATGTTTCCTTTGCTATCGGCATCAAAGTGCTTGCTTTACTACTCGTCATCCCTGGATGGTTGACACTTTGGATTGCAATATTTGCTGATATGGGGGCAACATTGCTTGTTACATTAAATGCATTGCGCTTACTAAAAATAAGATGATCATTCCATAGCGGATGATCATCTTATTTAATTCCAAGAGCACACACAGTGTCATTTGGCTTTGTTGGTTTGATAAAAATCTCGATGGAAGTAAACCCCGATTGACCCAGCAATGCCGATAACTGACCACCAATTATTTCACTTGTTTCATCTGTTGCGCCCTTCTCGTGGGGCTGAATCGTTAAGGCGATTTTACCCCCATCATTCATTTGGCTGTGAATATTTTTCAATGTATTTACTGGTTCACGCCAAAATGTGATATTATTTATAACTAAAACTTTATCAACCTTTTGATGGAGTACAGGCAGTTCCTCAGCGTAACCTTCAATTAGTCGAACCTGGCTATGGATCAAACGTCTATTTAACTTCCTTAACGCTTGCAAGACCATAGCTTCAGACGGGTCAATCCCAGTAACCCTTACCGAATTTTTCTGTTCCAGTATATATTGCATAGCCTTACCTGAGCCAAAACCGATTTCCAGTATATGATCACTATTTTTGATGGACAAAAAATCAATTGTCCATTTATTTATCTCCCTGTTTTCCTTTGACATAAACCATCCAACAAGCTGACCAAGACGTCCACGTGGCATAGCAAACTGTGAAAATAATTGTTCCATTATCATCGGCTCCTTTGGAAATCCTATTCCCTAATATGTTCAAAAGTTAACGCTATTTTTCTAAAAGTGCGCGAAGTTACCATGAACGAAACTAGCTCCTTAATCGTAAAACGTGGGTTGATTTTGGTAATACTGAATTACTAGTAATAAATACCAAAACAGAGCCATAATACGAAAGGAGCTAGTAATATGTAGAATACCTCAAAATACGTAGGTTTAGACGTATCAAAAAAAATCACTATATCCGTTGCCGAAGTGGACGTCTAAACCGAGATATGTTGGCATGTTAGCTGTGCTGTAAAGGCCATTAGAAAGCAAATGAATAATATAGGTGAACTAGATTAGCACTCATCTTATAAAGGATGGAGGGAGTTTATAAATAGAAATAAACTATACTAAAAGAGCCAAAATTAATTATCAAATCAAAAAAATAACCACCCTCGATAGAGAGTGGCTAATCTAAAACTTATACCAATTGCTGATGTAGAAATGAGCTTACAGATTCGGGTGATTTCGTGTCAGCGCTATGCTGATGGGCTAATTTTTCACCATTCTGGAAGATTAACATGCTTGGAATTCCCATAACTTCATACTTTTGCGCAATTCCCTGAACTTCGTCACTGTTGATTTGATACCATTCATGATTATTGAATTCTTCCTTAACATCACCAATAAACATATCCATCCTTTTACAGTCTGGACACCAATCAGCGAAAAACTTTATAATAACCGGTTTATCCGATTGAATTACTTCATTAAATTTTTCTTCTGTATCTATATGTTTCATCATTAAGCACCCCTTTGTTATTTTCTCTATTTTTATTGTACCTATTTTGTAATAGCATGTCTCTTAATCTGTTTACGACTTGTATTCGACCCTTCCAAGAAGATAAGCTATGGCAAGGCCTAATGCAAATGTTCCTACACTTAATAGAATGAGTGAGTTACTGGCTGGCCATCCTGGAAAGACAACAAAAATCGAACCAATCACCATACCAATGATTATAGCAAATGTTCCTGTATAGTAATTATTTAAAAAGAAGTTAACAACCTTACTCATTACCACAATACCGATTACGATTCCTACACCGGTTACAGCAATAACATCAAGCTGGAGGCTGCTAATCCCTGTCATTATTGTCTGATACACACCTATGATCAGTAACATAAATGAACCACTTATGCCTGGAAGCACCATGGCACTGCTTGCAATAAAGCCAGAGAAAAATAATAACACATATGTTGACATTGTTTTATTTTCAATTACCGCACTTTCTCCAGTGTTCAGAAAAATCATCGAACCAACAACAATAGCGCCGATAATAAGTAAAACAAGATGATTCGGTTTAAACTTATTTTTCGCATCTGCTTTATGGAATAAATATGGGAGTACTCCCAAAATTAACCCTAGAAAAAGAAATTGCGTTGGTTCTGGGTAATGTTTAAATAACCACTCAAGAAGGTGGCTTAATAAAAAAACGGCTGCCACAATCCCAATACCAAGTGGTATCAGAAAGCCTAATTGTTTTTTCCAATCCTTACTGACGAATCCATTTATAGCAGCTATTAACCGGTCATAAATTCCAAGTAAGACAGCAATAGTCCCTCCACTTACACCCGGAATCACATCACTTGCTCCCATAATTATACCTCGATAAATATTTTTCCATTCCATATGTAACGATCTCCCTTTGTAACAGTTCCATTTCTACAAGCATACCGTTATCATATCAAATTATGTTTGCAATTCACACAAAAATTTTATATACTATTCTTATCGCTATTTTGTTATACAAGGTAGCGTTTTTTAAAAATTGTATCTTGCATTACAAGGTAGGTTTAAATATGACATTAAGAAGTCAGTTATTAAAAGGTATTTTAGAAGGCTGCATCCTTTCTATTATTAATCGGCAGCCAACATATGGCTATGAACTCTCGATACGGCTACAGGAATTTGGTTTATCCGATGTTAGTGAGGGTTCCATCTATCCGATTTTGTTGCGACTGCAAAAGGAAAAATTGGTTCAGGGAGAAATGAAGAAATCTGAATCAGGCCCTAAGCGTAAATATTATTCCTTAACCACAGAGGGGCATGAAGCATTAAAACAGTTTGTTCATCATTGGGAAAACATCAAACAGCCAGTAGATAAAATTATTGAGAAAGGAGAAATCTAGTATGAATGGAAAGGCTATTATTGAGTTAAACAATGAAAAACGAGAGAAATTAAACGATGAAAATTTAAAGTATTATGAAGATATGCTCGTGTACATACGCTTAAACACAAATAAATCTGAACAGCAAACAGAAGAGGTTTTACTTGAATTGCTGGAGCACATTCTGGAGGCCCAGGAAGAAGGACGAACTGCTGAAGAAGTTTTTGGCAAGGATCCAAAAGCATACTGTAAAGAAATTATAGGGGAAATTCCTGTTGAAAATCGTAAGCGTCAAATTTTATTTATAAGTTCAATTATACTGCAGTTTCTGGCAATTATTAGCCTTACGCACGGAATAATTGGATTTGGGCTTCATTATTTCTTTGATCTCGGTTCTGCCAATACAACCTTTTCGATAGGCTCTGGAATTGCTATTCTCATTATTGATGTACTAATCGCTCTTCTATTCATTGTAATAATTATTAGGTGGTTAAAAAATACTGTGTTTAAAGATGACAAGAAGCAAAAAAAGTGGGTAGAATTCCTACAGATTTGGGCATTTAGCACCTTCTCAATTGGATTATTTGTCCTTGTCATATATTTGATGCCTGGCTTTGGAACTACCGTTAGTATTCCAACGATATATCTTGCTGGTCTAGGCGTTTTTCTTTATCTTGTGTCTTACTTAATTGAACGGAAAAAACGTTCCATCCAATAGAGGTAAGGAATAGCAGTAAGGTTTGTTGCTATTCCTCAATAAACTCAAGCTTTGGGACCCACTGAGACATGTGGTCTTTTATTTCCTGGTAGTGTTCTTCAGCATTTGCAAGCTCATCATTTGTTAGCTGATACATCGGGGCAACCTGGTAATTCGCCCAGTTGCTATACTTTACAAAGGTCGGCATCAACTTAGGTGATTTAACCTCAACTGTTTCCTTTTCACCTTTAATTGTTTTATGAATGGTAAATTTAAAAATACCGCCAATTCGCCGGTAAAATTCATCCTGACCCGATAAAAAATTTCCTAACGAATATGCGACTAGCGTTTTGTTCCCGTTTGTTCCCTCTACCCAATCAATCGGCTGGAGGACATGTGGATGGTGGCCAAGAACAATATCAACACCATTATCAGCAGCAAATTGGACGAGTTCTTTTTGTCCATCACTCGGTAATCGTTCATATTGGTTACCAAAATGCATGCTCAATACCACAGCATCTGCTTGTTTTTTTGCCTCCTGGATCCTGTTGGCCATTAGTTCTTTATCAATTAAATTAACTAAATAATCCTTGCCTTCTGGCACCGGGAGCCCATTTGTCCCATATGTGTAAGCTAAAAATGCAACAGAAATACCTTCATCCGTTTCATATACCCTGAGTTTATCACTATCTGCTTCACTCTTATATGCACCAGTGTACATCATATCAATGTTTTCCCAATGTTCGATTGCACTTTGAATTGCTTCTTCCCCGCCATCCAACGTATGATTATTTGCTAACGAAACGACATCCACACCCAATTCTTTCAATGCATTACCTACTGCATAAGGACTGTTAAATCTCGGGTAAGTAGATAAACCTAATTGCTTACCACCAATCATAGTTTCCTGATTGGCGAACGTAATAGTGGTGTCATTTAAGAATGGTTTAACCCGCTCAAGCATTGGCATAAAGTCGTAACCATTAGCCGTTTGAGCATCCTTATATACAGAACTATGTATCAGCATATCACCTATTGCAGAAAGCATGATTTCCTGATGGACTACCTCTGGTTGTTTCGTTTCTTTTGGTTCTGCTGGTTCCTTGGGTTCTGTTGTTTCCTCTTTATCTGGTTCAGCGGTTTCCTCAAGTTCCCTATCTGAGCAAGCTGTAATTATAACAGCTAATAATAATGCCAACAGAACCCAAACTAAATTACCCCGTTTCATAGACTCTTGCTCCTTAAGACTTTTACCCTAATATAACACACTTTCTATATTAAACGAATCTTACTCCCATATTTATACATTCCTGTTGTAACTCTTTCATCAGATATCTAATACTTTAAAGTCGTTCAATAATCGTCGCATTTGCCATTCCCATACCTTCACAGATTGCCAGTAGTCCATATTTGCCTTTGGTACGTTCCAGTTCATTAACTAGCGAAACAAGCAGCTTCGTCCCAGTAGCTCCCAGTGGATGACCAAGTGCGATTGCGCCACCATTCACGTTCAGCTTTTCAGGGTCTCCCCCAATATCATTCAACCAGGCTAGTGGTACAGGAGCAAATGCTTCATTAACTTCATATCGTTCTATTTGTTCAATTGAAAGGTTAGCCTTTTTCAGTGCCCTTCTTGTTGCTTCAATTGGTCCTGTCAACATAAGGGTAGGATCTGAACCAACGACAGTTCGAGCTACTATTCTTGCCTTTGGTTTTAAGCCAAGTTCCTCTGCCTTTTCGCTGGACATTAATAGTACGGCACTTGCCCCATCACTCATTTGACTTGCATTCCCAGCTGTTATTTTACCGTCCTCTTTAAAGACTGTCTTCAGCTCAGCTAATGCCTCTAAAGTTGTATTAGCTCTAGGTCCCTCATCGGTTTTCACTAGTTCCGGCTGTCCATTCTCATTTTCTGTTTCAACCGATACGATTTCCCGCTCAAAATTACCTTTTTCAATTGCTGTTAAAGCACGCTTGTGACTTTGCAGCGAAAATTGATCTAATTCTTCTCTCGTAAAATTCCACTTGTCGGCAATTTTTTCTGCCGAAATTCCCTGATTAACTATCTCATATTGTGCAGTCAATTTTTCACTTGGCTTTGTGCCTTGCATATTGGAAAACATTGGTGCGCGCGTCATGCTTTCAACGCCACCTGCAATCATAATATCCATGTCTCCAGATGCAATAGCCTGCGCACCAAAGTGTACGGCTTGCTGACTTGAACCACACTGCCGATCTATTGTTACACCTGGCACATGCGATGGGAAACCAGCAATTAAAGCTGCAGTCCTTGCAATATTTCCACCTTGCTCATTGACTTGTGTTACGCAACCCAAGATAACATCTTCAACATCAGCTTTATTAATTTTCGAGCGTTCAACTAAATCTTCCAGTACAATTGCAGCCAATTCATCTGATCGGTAATTTTTATACATACCTTTTCTTCTGCCTATTGCTGTACGGCAACCTTCTACAATAACAACATCTCGCATAACGACACCCCTCATGTATAATTAGTTATTTCCATTATATCTGATTTTTTTGAAAATAAAAGGTGGTTTCCACTTATATAATCGAACCTCACAGCAAAAAGGTGGCATAACAAGAATTATTTTTAAAAGATGCCACTTTTTATCATTTGGAAACGATTGTTTATTTGAATAAGATAATTCTATGTTTAAATCTATATAAGACGGGAACATAAATAATAGACTGATAATCTATTATTAGAAAGGAAGTCTATTATGAGAAAATCTCAATATCAGCCAGCAAAAAATAAACAACTGCCCGATGCTCAGGAAGTACATTTTTCGAAGGAATTTAAAAATGCAGACATCGCTGCCGGATATCGGCGCTCCCGAGTTAAAGAGGCAAAAGGAGAAAATCCTGAATTAATCAAATAACCCCGCTATCCCAGGTACTCTGTACGCAATATCTCGTACGGGGTACTTTTTTTGTCGGAAATTTGTACTTTTAGTGAAACATTTTAAAGGTTAATTCCGTACTTACGAATAGCATTAGGAAATGGAGGATTTACACATGTCAGAAGCAGCCATGGAATTAATTAAAGTAAAGAAATCGCTAGGCAACAAAGAAATTATTAAGGGACTTTCCTTTACCATTAAAAAAGGAGAAGTATTTGGATTTATTGGTCCTAATGGTGCCGGTAAAACAACCACAATTCGCATGATGGTTGGTCTAATGCAGATTACCGAAGGGGATGTCCGTATACTAGGTAATAGCATCAAAACGGATTATAAGGAAGCCATACGTGAAGTTGGTGCGATTGTCGAAAATCCTGAAATGTACCCATTCATGAGCGGATGGCAGAATTTGATGCATTTTTCCCGCATGATTCCAGGGGTTACAAAGGAACGCATTCAGGAAGTTATTAAGCTGGTTGGATTAGAAAAACCAATTAATGAAAAGGTAAAAAAATATTCTTTGGGAATGCGACAACGTTTGGGAATAGCACAAGCTCTCTTACATAAACCGTCAGTTCTCATTCTGGACGAGCCTACCAATGGATTGGATCCTGCGGGTATACGCGAAATCCGTAAGTATATAAGAGCATTAGCCAGTGAAGAAAATGTTGCTGTGATTATTTCAAGTCATTTATTATCGGAAATCGAGCTAATGTGTGATCGCATTGGGCTTATCAAAAATGGCGAACTTGTAGCAACACAGGACGTTAACGCTGCAACTGATCAGGATAGTGCTACACAAGTTCAAATGGAAGTAACACCTGTGGAGGATGCAATTCAACTCTTAAAATCAAACCATGATATCGGTGCAACTGCAGAAAACGACACCATAACTATCCAGAGTGAGCGCGATAGCATACCAGCAATCATTAAAACACTGATAAATAATGACATACTCGTATACCAGGTAGCTATAACGAAAACAACACTAGAGGATAAATTCTTTGATTTGATTGGAGAGAATACAATTGAGTAACTTTTTTCAGTTATTAATTAACGAGCAGCTTAAGTTATACATACGCAAGTCAACATGGGTAATGTACATACTCGTATCTGTTATTATACTTGGATTAGCATTTCTTGTTAACTTCACACAAGGTATCGATGTTCCAGGATCAAACGAGAAATATCAGGACAATGACTGGAAGCAAACATTACAGCAGGAAAATGAAGAATTGAAGAAAGAAATGGAAAAAGAAGAGATGATGCAAGGATTCAATACACGTCAGATTGAAAAGAATAGTTACTATCTTGAAAATGACATCCAGCCTAGCAGCTATGATGCATGGCAATTTGTGATGGAAAATAAATTTTTACTATACTTAGTAAGCTTGTTCACCATAATAGTAGCAGCAGGAATAATCGCTAATGAATTCAAATGGGGAACCATTAAATTGTTGCTAATAAGACCGATCACACGTACAAAGATATTATTATCCAAATATGTTTCCGTGTTGTTGTTTGCGTTATTTACACTTCTATATGTTTTAGTATTTTCCTGGGTTGTTGGCATTCTATTTTTTGGAATAAACGGAATGGATCCGCATATTGTTCTTAACCAAAGTGAAGGCTATGCTTACGTATCTGTTATTCAGCAAATTATTGAAGGATATGGTTTCCAGCTCGTAATGCTTGTAATGATGGCAACTTTCGCATTTATGATTTCGGCAATTTTCCGTCAAAGCTCACTAGCAATCGGAGTTGCTATTTTTCTCATGCTTGCGGGTAATGCAATTGTCGGCTTTTTTGCAGATTACAGTTGGGCTAAATATATCCTGTTCGCGAATACGGACTTAAGTCAATATACTAATGGTTCAACGGCACTCGAGGGTATGAGTCTAGGATTCTCCATAACTGTATTAGTTGTATATTATGTGATTTTCCTTGTATTATCCTGGGTATTTTTCACAAAAAGGGATGTAGCTGGACAGTAGAATTCTTCAAAAGTTGCCTGAATTTATGTTATAAATAATATGAAAGGCATATTATTAACTAGAGATCAGAAATTTTCATATAGTAAATTATCAGGTATCTAACTAATTGGGGTGTTATTAGTGAAGCGTTATTTATCAACCTTTTTTCTCATCCTAAGTGCTATCATACTATTTGTAGGTTTGCGAATAAACTTGCAGTGGAGTGGAATCGCTGCTTGGGGATTATCGTTTATCAGTTTGATATTTGCAGCATACTATACAAAGTATATTCCTAATGATGAAAAAGACGAAAAACGATCATAAAAAGCCGGAATGCAACTACAAAATTGCATTCCGGCTTTTTGTTCTTACTGCTATACAAAACCCTAAGCAATGGATCTTAGTTGATATACACTGTGACGCGACTTTATCGTGATTTACTTCCATCTCTTATATGATAAGTACTAATCCCACGCGACGGAAAAACTCGCTTTCCATGGAGAACGCTTTAGCCTCCTCACGAGCAAAAAGCGCTCAGTACGCGGGGTATTCAGACTGTTCCTTCGACGAACAGGACGTTCTAGTATCGGCGTTGGTCACAGGATGTGACCGTTTTTAGCCGATGACCCATAGGAGTCTCACATTTTTCCGCAGCTTAGAATAGCTCCCAATCTCATCGACTATAATTACGCATTATTCAGAAATCCTCTTCCAGTGAAGGCAGAATACGTAGACTCCTATGGGAACAGCACGTTCCGAAGACCCCGGAAGAAGCAACTAAATGAAGGCCGACTAAAACCGTCCTTTGCGGACAACGTCGGCATACCCCTTGCCGGGGCAAGGAGGCTGAGGTCGTGCCCATGGAAAGCGAAGTATTCTGCCTGAACGAATCCAAGCAATTAACCATCATTAGAACAAGAGAAAGTGGAACAAAAGAATATTTTCACTGTTCACCTTTTTATTAATAGCAACAAATGTTTAATAACAACCTTCTTTTTAATTTAATCAAATAATTCATGTTTTTCCTTTAATGACTGAGGAGCAGACTTAACCATTCGCTCCATGAGGAATATTGCAATTGTTACATCATCAACAATTCCAAATATAAATAAAAAGTCCGGGATAATATCAAATGGAATGGCAGCATAGCCAAGAATTAATAGCGCATATATTAATTTAGTAACGGATTTAATTTCCTTCGATATAAAGAAATCCTTTAAAAATGGAATCGATTTGTGAAACTTAAATAAGAAACGAATTCGCTTCAAGAATGTTTTCATTTGATGCACCTGCTTTCTCCGCATAGTTACAGAAAAATTAGACAAGCTATAAAAGTAGCTTATCATAAAAAGGAGGAATCTGTGTGTTTCATCATATTAAAGAATTGCAATATAACGCAAAACCTTCAAAGCCAGATCCTATATATGCCAAGAAACTCCAAGAAGTATTGGGGGGTCAATACGGTGAAATGACGGTAATGATGCAATACCTGTTCCAAGGTTGGAACTGTAGGGGGGACCAAAAATACAAGGATATGATACTTGATATTGGTACCGAAGAAATTGCTCACGTGGAAATGTTAACAACAATGATTGCGCAATTACTTGACGGAGCTCCAGCGAAGGAACAGGATGAAGCAGCAAAGGATCCGGTTGTAGAAGCAGCATTAGGGGGAATGAATCCTCAGCACATTATTGTTTCAGGGCTAGGCGCTACGCCAACAGACAGTGCCGGTTATCCTTGGAATTCCCGCTATACGATTTCAAGTGGTAATTTATTGGCTGATTTTCGAGCAAACTTAAATGCTGAATCCCAAGGAAGATTACAGGTTGTGCGTCTATATGAATCAACAACAGACCCAGGAGTCAGAGACATGCTTTCATTCCTGATTGCACGAGACACCATGCACCAAAATCAGTGGATGGCGGCTATTGAAGAACTTGAACAAAATCAAAAGGCAATTGTTCCTAGCACGTTCCCGCAGGAAAACGAAAAACAACAAGTTTCCTATTCATTCATGAATTTTTCCAAGGGAGAAGAAAGTGCACAGGGGAGATGGGCAAACGGACCTTCCTATGATGGACAGGGTAACTTTGAATATGTAGCGAACCCTGAGGCTATGGGTCAGGTGCCATTTCTTAAACCATCACCAGCTTATATTCACGGTACACCTCCAACAGGGAATCTTCCACCAAATACTAATAGCTCAACAATTGATAAAAGTGGCGGGGACAAAAGTATTTAGTCAAAGTAGAATCCGAACTACAAAATTCTTGAAATAGAATTCGAATCAGTTCGGATTTTTTTGTTGTTGCCATATACTTTTAAAAAAGTTTGAGTGCTATTATACCGCTCCGGAAATACACTACGCTTTCCGTGGGCGGCTGATGAGCCTCCTTGCTCCTACGTCGCTGCGTAGTCTCATCTAGGCCTCAGCTCCCACAGGAGTCTACGTGTATTTCCTTCGCTTGGTTTTACTCACTTATTCAAAAAAATTAATGCATGTTGTGATGATTTAAACAAGATTTTAGACCATCTAAACCAGCAGTTGGAATATACGAGACTCCTGTGGGACAGCGAGCCTAAGAGACCCCACAGTGAGCGTTCTTTGCGAGCGAGGAGGCTCGTGGTGAGCCCACGGAAAGCGAGTATATTCCAACTGCGGGGGTCCGGGAACCACACTAAATACTACGAATAGGTTACCCTTAATCTATGACGCAGTTTATAGAAACTACGTATTAAATCCAACCATTGATAATGAACGTTCTAAATAACCTATCTTGTTATTATTTATCTGTAAAGTAGAAATTTTAGTTATGTCCCAGCCTCTTTATTATTTTACACGTCTGGCAAAGTCAACAAATCGAAATTTATCCGGACGGTGCCGTGATTCGGTATATTGAAATAAACTTGTATCCTCCAGATATACCATGCTTTTAATTACCACAACATTGGAATAGCCTTCGAGATCCAGTAGAGATCGGTCCTCTTCAGAAGGTTCTTCCACAACAATTTCCTTTCGCGCAAAGCTTATTTTCAATTCAAGCTGATTCTCCAGGTAATCATAAATTGAATCCTCACATATTTCCCTTGTTAATTCAGGAACAAAATCCTTATTAAAATAATCTTTATCTAAAATTACTTTTTCACCTGAAATCTCCCTTGCTCTAACTACTTTCCATACTGAATCACGAAGATTTATATTTAATTTTGACTGTAATTCCTGGTCCGCTTCAATGATTGCTAGTTCATTAACTATCGTATTAGCTGGTAATTGCAAACTTGTTGCCAGTTCTTTGAAACTAACAATCCCCGAGACTGGAAAATCGAACTTATTAGTATCAATTACTACAGAGCCTTTCCCGCGAATCTTCTGAATATATCCATCTTGAGCCAATTGGTTCAGTGCCTTTCGGATCGTTTCCCGGGATGTAGCGTATATCTCTGTAAGTTCGTTTTCAGATGGTAACTTGGTTGATTCTGGCCATTGGTTTGACTGAATTTGTCTCACGAGTTCATGATATATCGTTAAATACTTTTGCATAAATCTACCCCATTATTTCAGATAATACACAACTGACTCATATGGCCTTAATCTTAATTGATCAAACGTTTGATCAGAATCCGGATAATTCGAGAGTAACATTTTTATATCCCCATATTCCTCTAAGTCAATATGTGCAATTGCTTCTTTTTCGTAAAAATTACTTATAACCAGCAAGGTTTCATTGTTCCAATTACGCTGATACGCAAATACACGATCATCATCTTTAAGTAATAACTGGTAGTCACCATATGTTATGATATCATATTTTTTACGTAAATCTACCAACTGCTGATAGTGTGAAAAGATTGAATTCGGATTGCTTAAGGCCTTTTCCGTATTTACTTCTTTGTAGTTATCGGCAACTGGAATCCACGGGGTAGTGGAAGAAAATCCAGCATAATTGTCTGCTGACCATTGCATTGGTGTTCTGGCATTATCACGTGACTTTTGCTGAAGAATTGCCAACACTTCATCCTCCGTTTTTCCCGAACGGAGTAATGACTCATAAGCATTAAGTGATTCCACATCACGATAGTCGTCGATTTTTGAAAAATTAGGGTTAGTCATCCCTATTTCTTCACCTTGATAAATATAGGGAGTACCTTTCATCATGTGCAAAGTTGTTGCAAGCATTTTGGCTGATTCGTTGTGGTATTTTCCGTCATTACCAAACCGTGAAACAACACGAGGCTGGTCATGATTGCACCAGAACAATGCATTCCAGCCACCACCCTCATGCATACCGACTTGCCATTTCGATAAGATTTCCTTTAATTCCTGGAAATTAAATGGTGCTTTTGTCCATTTTTCTCCACCAAGATAATCAACCTTTAAATGATGGAATTGGAACGTCATATCAAGTTCATGCCGTTCAGGGCGTGTATAAAGTATACAGTTGTCCAGTGTTGTAGATGACATTTCGCCTACAGTCATCATACGATGTGGTGAAAAAACAGCCTGGTTCATCTCGTGTAAGTATTCATGAATCCGAGGTCCATCTGTATAGAATTTTCTTCCATCTCCAGAATAATCATTTGGAAAATGCTGATCCTTCGAAATAAGATTGATTACATCCAGTCGGAAGCCATCAATTCCTTTTTTAGCCCAGAATCGCATCATTTTATATAGTTCTTCTCTGAGTTGACCGTTTTCCCAGTTTAAATCTGCTTGTGTTTGGTCAAATAAATGCAGGTAATATTGATTTGTTTTTTCATCAAATTGCCATGCAGAACCACCGAACTTCGATTGCCAATTATTTGGCACACCACCTTCTGCGGCGTCCTTCCAAATGTAAAAATCACGAAACTCATTTTCTTTGGATTCCGATGCCTTTTTAAACCATTCGTGTTCAGTTGAGGTATGATTGATAACGAGATCCATAATAAGTTTCATATCCCGCTTATGTGTTTCAGTCAGTAATTCTTCAAAGTCTTCCATCGTTCCGTAAGTTGGTTCAATGGAGTAATAATCACTAATATCATAGCCATTATCTTTTTGCGGTGATTGATAAACAGGTGTCAACCAAATAACGTCGACACCTATTTTTTTAATATAATCAAGTTTCTTGATAATCCCTTGAATATCGCCTACACCATTTCCTGTTGTGTCATGGAAACTTTTAGGATATATCTGATAAACAACAGCCTTTTGCCACCATGGTTCATTCATTACTAACACCTCGTATGTCTAGTTGTATTAATGTTTATTAAGCTTTCTCTTTGCAATTAGATACGTAATTATAAATGGCACAACGATTACAATTGCCATCCCGATGAAGAATGAAAGCATTCCATTCGCAATAGACAGAAATCCTGGAACTCCGCCTATACCGATTGACTCTGCAGTTACATGCTGCATTGTGATGAAGGCACCGGCTATTGAAGACCCGAATACCGCAGCAATAAACGGATATTTAAAACGCAAATTCACACCAAACATCGCGGGTTCGGTAATTCCAAGCCAGGCAGATAGTCCGGAAGTACCTGCAAGTCCTTTGAGCTTTTCCTCTCTTGCAACGAGCATCATCGCGAAGGCTGCAGCACCCTGAGCAATATTAGATAATGCCAAAATCGGCCACAGAAAAGTGGATCCAGTGCTGCCGATCAGTTGCAGATCAATAGCCAGGAACGTGTGGTGCATACCTGTAATAACCATTGGTGCATATATTGCTCCATAAACAAGACCGCCAATCAGTGCAAACTGATCAAATAATGCTACAAGTCCATCTGTGATTCCATTACCGATGGCAAACGTGATTGGACCGATAATAATAAATGTCAGGAATCCAGTAACCAGTAGTGCTACAGGTGCTACCACAAGTAATTGTAATGAATCAATAACACGTTTTTTCATAAAGATTTCAATTTTCGCAAGCACCCATGATGCAAATAATACAGGAAGGACCTGACCCTGATAACCAATTTTATCTACTTCGAACCCGAATAGGTTCCACTTTGGAATTTCGCCTGCTTCCAATGCATCACCGTAGGACCATGCATTGAGAAGTGCCGGGTGAACCATTATCAGTCCAAGAACAACACCAAGCAATTCATTACCGCCAAACCGTTTCACAGCGGACCAGCCAATTAGTGCCGGTAAAAAGGTAAATGCCGTATTTGCTATAATATTAATCATATTTGCCAAGCCTGCCCATTGCGGGTACATTTCCACAATCGGCTGATCACCGAAGACCGGATTTACCAGTATGTTGTTGATACCCATAAGTAAACCAGCAGTTACGATTGCAGGTAAAATAGGAATGAAAACATCAGCTAATACCTTGATAGCCCGCTGCAGTGGATTTTGTTTTTGTGCGGTAGCGGCTTTAACATCTTCCTTTGAAGCTTCACCAATACTCGTTTGATTAACCATTGCAGCATATACCTTGTCAACAGTTCCTTGGCCAATTACCACTTGAAACTGACCGTTAGCTGAAAAAGATCCTTTTACGATATCCATGTTTTCCAGAGTTTCTTTATTAACTTGACCTTCATCCGATAACGCAAAACGAAGACGTGTCACACAATGGGTGGCAACATTAATATTTCCTTCGCCACCCAGTGCCTCAACAATTTCACTTGCTTCTTGGCTATATTGATCCGTTCCTTTTGCTGTAACTTTTTCCTCAGGTGCAGGTACATTATTTGTCTGCACATTGAATAGTGTTGATTGGCCACCGACAACTGTTGAATCAGTTGTTTTTTCGATAGATTCCAGTTCATTGCCATTTGTGATAATTACGGGCGTAATTACATCGGTTGCATTTTCCCTGATATACTCTACATCAAAGGTAATTAAAGGATCCCCGACTTTGACTTGATCCCCTTGTTTCACATGTGCTTCAAAACCTTCACCGTCTAAAGAAACCGTATCAAGACCGATATGAATTAATACCTCTACACCAGCGTTTCCCCGAATTCCAACTGCATGCTTTGTAGGAAAAATCTGAACAACTTCTCCATCCAATGGTGCTACAACTTGACCATCACTAGGGACAATTGCCAGACCATCACCCATCATTTTTTCAGAAAAAGTTGGATCCGGAACATCTTCAAGCTTTTTTATCTGACCACTAAGTGGTGCATAAATCACTTCTTGTTTATTTGCCACAGGAAAACCTCCCTAATTTTAGAACTCTTATAAACATGTATATACAAGTTAACTTTTTTCAGTTTAACTTGTATATACATGTTTTGCAAGGGCTTTCATTAATTTTTACTAAAATCTGATGGATCTGCCGGATATCTAAATAACCGAGTAGACGTCGCCATTACTGACCACGCCTCTCACAGAGCGCACACGTGCGGACCTTCGCATGTGGCTCTTCCCATATATCCCTTTTAGAGATAAAGTTCATCATAAACAGATACAAGACTTACAAGTCCTAGTTT
>JBDNGJ010000284.1:0-2466 GCA_041689365.1 Virgibacillus sp. | reverse complement strand
GTAAGCGTCAAATAATCCCCACGTATGAATGATAGGTCATCCATGCGATAATCTTCCTAGAAATAATTCGGGGGGTTTTGTGATGACACAAATAGACAAAAGAATAGAATGGAAAAAGCGGTTTGATGCTTGGAAGGCAAGCGATATGAGTGTGGCCGAGTGGTGCCGGGAACAGGGATTAAAAGTTCACCAAATGTATTACTGGATACATAAATTTGAACGCGGGGAATCGTTCCCTGAACCAGAAACTTCTGATACACAGTGGCTAGCAGTCAACGTTGAAGAAGAACCAGTAAACAACATTGCTCCAAAAGAACCCGTGTTCATTCATTTTGGTGCCATTTCTGTGGAGGTACGTCCGGGAGCTAATATTGCGTTATTATCGGATGTTGTTCATGTGTTACAAAATCAATGTTAACAAACACCGAATTTGAACGTGTCTACTTAGCTCGTGGCAATACGGATCTTCGCAAATCGATTGATGGGCTAGCAGTTATTGTGAAGGAATGCTTTGATCTCGATCCATTTTCCCCTTGTTTGTTCGTATTCTGTAATCGGAAACGCGATAAGCTGAAAATCTTGCAGTGGGAGCATAACGGTTTTTGGCTTCATTATAGAAGATTGGAACGAGGCACGTTCCACTGGCCATCCGCAAAGGATACAGCACCTATGCACATCAGTCAGCGCCAACTACGCTGGTTGTTAGATGGCTTATCGTGGGAACAGAAACAAGCACATTCAGAAGTGAAAGCACGTACCATTCTATAAATAAAATGAAAGTTATGAAATAAAGAATTCGACTAGTCAAGTCGGGTTCTTTTTCGTATAATGACGTTATGGAAAATACGACGCAAACATCAAAAGACACAATTGAATATTACAAAGAGCGCAACGAAAAGTTGGAAATGGAAAATGAAACGCTGGAGGCAAAATTAAAATGGTATGAGGAGCAACTTCGTCTGAGTCAACACCAGAAATTCAGTGCCTCCAGTGAGAAAACAAACCCGGATCAACTTTCCCTTTTCAATGAAGCTGAGGGTACATCCAATTCAACGATTGAAGAGCCAACTGTTGAGACCATTACATATCGACGCAAAAAACAGCGTGGCCATCGTGAACAGAACCTTGAAAACCTGCCTACAGAGACGATTGAATATCGTTTATGTGATGAAGAGCAGGTCTGTTCGAGTTGCGATAGTGAGCTACATGAAATGAGTACCGAAGTCCGCAAGGAATTGAAGGTTATTCCTGCACAGGTAAAAGTGGTGGAGCATGTTCGCCACGTTTATAGTTGCCGCCACTGCGAACGTCACGAAATAGAAACGCCTATCGTAACAGCACCGATGCCAAATTCCGTTTATCCGGGAAGCTTAGCTTCCCCATCGGCGATGGCGTATACGATGACACAAAAATATGTGGAAAGTATGCCCCTGTATCGCCAGGAAAAACATTTGGAACGCTTTGGAGTTTCCATACCGCGCCAAACGTTAGCGAATTGGATTTTATATGGTGCGAATACTTGGCTTCGATTGATTTACGATGCGATGTATAAGCATCTCCTGAAACAAGATATTCTGAATGCGGATGAGACAACCTTACAGGTTCTTTCCGAACCGGAACGACCTGCGAAATCGACGTCCTACATATGGCTTTATCGTACCGGGCGAGAGGGTCCACCTATCGTTTTGTATGATTACCAGCAAACCCGTGCTAGCAAACATCCGCGTCGTTTTTTGGAAGCCTTTCAAGGCTATCTGCATGTCGATGGATACGCTGGTTACAACGGACTTCCCAATGTAACACTGGTTGGGTGCTGGGCCCATGCCCGCAGGAAATTTACAGAAGCCCTGAAGGCACTTCCTGAATCCGCAAGTACTTCCGCCGTAAAAGCAAAGGAAGGCTTAGCATTTTGTAACCAACTATTTGAAATTGAGCGCAATCTAAAGGACGCTAGTCCAGAAGAACGCTATGAAATACGATTAGAACGCAGTCAGCCAGTACTGGATGCTTTTTCGGTATGGCTTCGTGAACAAACGCCACGTGTACTACCCAAAAGTGCACTTGGACAAGCAGTCAAATATTGCCGTAACCAATGGGAGCGATTAGAAGCATTTTTACAGGATGGTCGTTTAGAGATAGATAACAACCGTGGTGAGCGTTCTATCAAACCTTTCGTTATTGGAAGAAAAAATTGGCTCTTTAGCAATACCGCAAAGGGCGCAGCTTCCAGTGCCATTACTTATAGTATTGTAGAAACAGCCAAGGAAAATGGATTGAATCCATTTAACTATCTTAGCTATTTGTTTGAAGTACTTCCCAATATAGACGCAGCTGATAAATCTAAATTAGATCAACTACTTCCATGGTCGTCGACACTTCCAGAAGAATGCCACGTTCCAAATAAATCTAAATAAAGCATATACGAAATCCCCATCTGAAAACAGGTGGGGATTATTTGACGCTTAC
>JBDNGJ010000283.1:0-2458 GCA_041689365.1 Virgibacillus sp. | reverse complement strand
TTAGCTGTGGCAAGCCCAATGCGTACACCAGTATAAGAGCCAGGACCTTTTGCAACCACAATTTTGTCTAGCTGATCAGGCGTCATATTCACATCACGCATTAATTGATCTATTGCAGGCATTAATCTTACTGAATGATTCTTCTTTATATTTGTAACAACCTTACCTATCAGCTGTTCATCTTTAAGTATAGCAACACCCAATACTTGGTTTGATGTATCCATTGCAAGTATATTCATTCAAGTAACTCCTTATAGTTAACCGAATAATTCGGCCGTAATCCATTCAAAATGAGTGCCCACGGCAGTGAATTGTAATAAACGGGAACGATCATCGAGGTAAGAAAACTTTATATTTAAACGCTCATCCGGTAAGTATTCCTCGATAAAATGTGCCCACTCAACTATTGAAATTCCATCTCCGTTAAAGTATTCGTCAAAACCAATATCTTCATCAGAATTCTCCAACCGATAAACATCCATATGATATAGAGGCAGTTCCCCCTCATACTCTTTTACAATCGTATATGTAGGACTATTTACGTTTCGTTTAATACCAAGTCCGTTAGCAATCCCTTTTGTAAAAGTTGTCTTCCCAGTTCCAAGATCCCCCTCCAATGTAATCACATCACCTGGCTTCAATAATAAAGCTAAACTTTCTGCTATTCTCCCTGTCTCTTCAACAGAATTTGTCTTTATTTCATGTTCGTTCATTCTTTTTCACCTACTCAAGTGGGTATAACCCTTTTTATCTAAAAGTTTCATTTTATTGTCTTTATTGACCCCAAACACTTTGTGCTCATTATTTTTACTGAAATCAACATAACCAACTTCCTTAAGTGGCGTATGTGTTTTTTCAGCAATAGCCTTTAAGTATTCCCATTCGACTTTCGAAATAGTACCTACAAGTTCAAAGTCTTCTCCCCCAAACAACATCCACTCACGCTGAAGGTCTGGAGGGAATTGATTATAAGAAGTACTTGTTGGCAGTTTTTCTTCGAATATGGTTAAACTTACTCCCGATGCCTCAGAAATTTCATTCGCCTCATTAGCAATACCATCACTAATGTCATTCAATGCAACCCTTGATAAACTTTCCAGCTCTTTTGCAAATGTTACCCTTGGTTCAGGCATACGGTGTTTAGAAAAATAGTATTCCTTTTCCTTAAAACTACCCGGGTTATTAAGTATGTGAAAACCCGCCTGAGAATCACCCAAAGTACCTGTAACGAAAACAATATCTTCCGGCTCTGCAGAACTGCGATATCTAGCCTTCCCTTTATTCACAAAGCCAATTACAGTTACAGAAATCGACATCTCTTCTCCCGAAACTGTGTCACCACCTATTAGATCCATTTTGTGTAAGATTGCTAGGTGGCTCATTCCTTTGTAAAGTTGGTTCAAATCTTCATCAGACCAGTTCTTTGGGATTACAACTGATACTAGATAAAATGCTGGTGTTGATCCCATTGCTGCTAAATCACTAATATTTGCAGCAAGTGATCGATACCCAATATGGAATGGAACCATTGTTGCTCTTGAGAAATGTACTTCCTCAACAAAGGTATCTACGGCTGTCACAGTATCTTGCGATGTATTACGAAAAACTGCTGCATCGTCTCCAACACCTCTTATAACTGATGATTGCTTATAAGTCGGTTGTTTAATTGAATTTATAAATGAAAACTCGTCCATAGTTTACCACCACTTCTCATTGTTAACTATGTTAATAATAGCAAAAAGAGGTGAAAAGAAAAAGTAATCGTTAGTTTTGACTATTATTGGAGTTATTTATCCTTATCAATGTGCTGTCGCGCAACGTGGCGACTTTAGCTGAACTTCTGATAACTCTTTGAGGAAAAGGAAAAACGGCGACCAAAGTGAGCTAATGTTGACTTATCGTACGAAGGTGAAGGAAGTTGTGCAGTCGCTGCGTACTGTAGCTTGACATCGTTAGACAGCTTAATAAGTTATCCACAGCACTCAAATTTTATAACTCCTAAGCAATAAAAAAACCGCTTCCTAATTACAGGGAAACGGTGATTTTATCTATTAACTATTTTTATTAGAATTGTTTCTATGTAGAAATAAAAAAACATGCTTCCCTAGGAAATCATGATTTAAAAGTAATGGCGGTCCGGACGGGACTCGAACCCGCGACCTCCTGCGTGACAGGCAGGCATTCTAACCAACTGAACTACCGGACCAAGATATGTTTGTGAATTTAACAAAATGATGATAATTTATTCAACGTAGACAGTTGAAGCAATTTGGTTGCATTAAAACACACTATATTTTCAATAAAAACAGGTGTTACTTTAGCATAGTAAATTATTTTGGTTGCGGGGGCAAGATTTGAACTTGCGACCTTTGGGTTATGAGCCCAACGAGCTACCAGACTGCTCCACCCCGCGATATGAGATAATATTAACTTTTTCTTATCTTTCAGAGTAAATCCG
>JBDNGJ010000282.1:0-6163 GCA_041689365.1 Virgibacillus sp. | reverse complement strand
CAGCAACCCTGCATCAAAACAATTTCATTACCTTTTTTTCAAAATTTGCAGTTATATGTGGAGTTTTGTGGTAAAATATAATATTAGTAGCATTGTGTTCTCTTACAGATGCGAGAAAGTAATTGTAGCAGGGAGGATCTAAATTAATGTTTTCTAGGGACATCGGAATCGACCTTGGAACTGCCAATGTGTTGATACATGTAAAAGGTAAAGGAATTGTTTTGGACGAACCATCTGTTGTTGCGATGGATCGTAATACAGGCCGTGTGCTTGAAGTAGGTGAAGCGGCGCGCCGCATGGTTGGGCGTACACCAGGAAATATTGAGGCCATTCGCCCATTGAAAGATGGCGTGATTGCTGACTTTGATGTTACAGAAGCTATGCTAAGGCATTTTATAAATAAAATTAATGTAAAAGGTTTTCTTTCTAAGCCAAGAATGCTTATTTGCTGTCCGACAAATATTACCAAAGTGGAGCAAAAAGCAATTAAAGAAGCGGCTGAGAAATCTGGAGGTAAACGCGTTTATCTTGAGGAAGAGCCGAAAGTTGCAGCGATTGGAGCTGGCATGGAAATCTTCCAGCCAAGCGGTAATATGGTCGTTGATATTGGTGGGGGAACTACAGACGTAGCGGTACTGTCAATGGGTGATATTGTCACAGCTGAGTCGATTAAAATGGCTGGGGATAAGTTTGATGCGGAAATTCTTCAATACATAAAAAAAGAATACAAATTGCTAATTGGTGAACGTACAGCTGAGGACATAAAAATCAATGTAGCGACTGTTTTCAAAGGCGGACGCCATGAGCAGCTGGACATTCGCGGACGTGATATGGTGTCAGGTTTACCACGCACAATTACAGTCTATTCGGATGAAATTGAAGAAGCATTGCGTGAGCCTGTCTCACTCATTACGCAAGGTGCAAAGCTTGTACTTGAACGCACACCACCAGAATTATCAGCCGATATCATTGATCGCGGGGTAATTCTAACAGGTGGCGGAGCGTTAGTACACGGCATCGATCAGTTGTTAGCCGAAGAATTAAAGGTTCCTGTATTCCTGTCAGAAGAGCCAATGAATTGTGTCGCAAAAGGTACAGGCATCATGTTAGAGAACATCGATAAAATTGAACGGAAAAAGATTGGCTAATTCATAAAAGACACTATAAACTTCTTGAACGAATCACCTTTTAAGGGGGTTGAAAATCTTGCTTAGAGGATTTTATACGGCAGCCAGTGGAATGCTTTCACAGCAACGTGCACAGGAAGCCTTATCAAATAATATTGCCAATGCTAATACACCTGGTTACAAGGCGGATCAGCCGACATTACGCGCTTTTCCTGAATTGTTGATGCACCAGATGGGTGGCCAAAATATCCCGACATCACGCGGGTTAAATTTGCCTGTCCAGGATCCAATTGGGTCAATGAATACAGGGGTATACGTACAGGAAAATGTCCCTAATTTCAAACAAGGTGATATTCGGGAAACGGGTATTGGAACAGACTTAGCACTTGTGAATGGACAGCTTCCAGATGAGACAGGGAGTCTATTTTTCACGGTACAAAATGAGGCTGGCGAAGAGCGTTTTACACGTAATGGGAATTTTACAGTTGATGGGGAAGGCTTTCTCACAACAAATCAAGGCTATTACGTGTTAGATCAAGCAGGTAATCCGATTCAGACAAACGGGATGGAGTTTGATGTAACCGAGAACGGAGCACTTCAAGTTAATGGTCAAACGATTCCACTTGGTATTGCTTACACGCCGAACGCGAATGATTTTGCAAAAGAAGGAAATGGCCTTTTTAATGGTGAAGCAGGTGCAGTGCCAGCAGGAGCAACATTCAATGTTCAGCAAGGTGCTTTAGAGCGGTCCAACGTTAATGCGTTACAGTCAATGACTCGGATGATGGAAACGTATCGGTCGTTTGAAATGAACCAGAAAGTATTGAAGGCTTATGATCAAAGTATGGGAAAAGCAGTTAGCGAAATTGGCCGTCTAGGCTAGGAGGGGTAATATGTCACGAACGATGATTCAAGCAGCAGTTACAATGAATCAGCTGCAAAATAAACTCGATTTGATTGGAAATAACATGGCAAACAGCCAGACAACCGGCTATAAAGCGCGCAACGCAGATTTTTCCTCATTGTTATTTCAGCAAATCAACAACATGACAAACCCTGCCAACGCCGAGGGACGCTTAACCCCTGATGGAGTGCGAGTTGGCTCGGGGGCTAAGCTTGGTTCGGTTAATATTGATTTGGCTCCAGGGTCTATTACCGAGACGGATCGGGCTCTGGACACTGCACTACTCGGAAAAAATCATTTATACCAAATCCAGGTTACCGAAAATGGCAACACAGAAACGCAATATACACGTGATGGCTCCTTTTATTTAAGCCCGGTTAATAACAATCAGTCCGTTATGCTGACAACTAAAGATGGCAACCCGGTAATGGGCGAGAATGGACCAATTGTAATTGAAGAAGGCTTTGATGCGATTAATATCCAGCCTGATGGGCAAATTACTGTTAAACGGGGGAACCAAACGGAAAATACTGGTAATCTAGCAATTGCTGAAGCGGTTCGGCCAAGACTGCTGGAAGCTGCAGGGGAAAATGCATTTCGACTGCCAAATCTTGATGAATTAGGGTTCAATTTTAATGAAATCATTCAAGCAGTTGCTCCGAATACAGATGTATTAAAAAGTGGAGCATTAGAACATTCGAATGTAGATATTTCCAAACAAATGACGGACATGATTTCAACACAACGATCGTATCAGTTTAATTCCAGAACAATTTCAATGAGTGATCAGATGATGGGACTCGTCAACCAGCTTCGATAAGGTATCAAAAGGATATAAGGGGAAAGAAACCATGCCAACAAAACTAACGGAAAAACCTGTTGAAAAAAAGAAAAGAAGCAAGAAACAGTCTGCCGATCAGGAGAAAGAACTGACCAAGCAGCGTGAAAATGAAAAATCAACAGACAAATCCACACGTAAAGAGCAGAAGAAGAAACAAAAGATAGAAAAACGACAAAACAAGAAGCCACGACGCCGTATTTTCCCAATATGGGCGCGTATTATTGTTGTGCTCGTCATAGGTGCAGCAGCATTAGCGGCCGGTTTGATGGTTGGTTATGGGATTATCGGAGAAGGAAATCCTAGCGACGCGTTGGAAATGGAAACGTGGCAGCACATTATCGATATTGTAATCAAAAGAGAGTAAGCATATCCACTTGGACTGGATATGCTTATTTTATTATCGATTTTTGCTATAATAAAGGCAAAAGAATGAAGGAGCGATATTAAAATGGACATCGAACAAATTAAAGAAACAATTCCCCACAGGTACCCGTTTTTATTAGTCGATAAAGTAATCGAAATGGAAGAAGGAAAGCGTGTCACTGCATTAAAAAATGTAACCGCAAACGAACCGTTCTTCCAAGGGCATTTTCCGAGCTATCCTGTTATGCCAGGTGTGTTAATTGTCGAAGCACTCGCACAAGCCGGGGCAATTGCTGTACTTGGTATGGAAGAAAATAAAGGCAAAATCGGTTTTCTGGCAGGACTGGATAAATGCCGTTTCAAACGTCAGGTCAAACCGGGTGACCAGTTAAAGCTTGATGTTGAGATCATTCGAGTAAAAGGCCCAATCGGAAAAGGAAAAGCTGTCGCAACAGTTGATGATGAAGTTGCCTGTGAAGCAGAGATCACTTTTGCAATACAGTAATTCAAGGATTCTCCACACGAAATAAGTGGAGAATTTTTTATTGATACATACTAAGACATAAGATGGAAAAATAATTGAGTGCTATGACGCCGCTTCGGAAATACACTTCGCTTTCCGCGGGCAACACTTCAGCTTCCTCGGAAGCAAAAGTCGCTTCCTGCGGGATCTTCAGCTGTTGCTTTTCCCGCAGGAGTCTCGTGAATTTCCTCCGCTGGGTTTGGCTCACTGTAGCACCTGAGGTTGATATCCAGCAATTCAAGTCGATATCGCGACCTAAGGTTGATATCCCACAAATCAAGTCGATATCGCGCACCTAAGGTTGATAACCGGCAAATTAAGTCGATATCGCGCACCAAAGGTTGATATCCCACAAATCAAGTCGATATCGTGCATCTGAGGTTGATAACCCGTAATTTAAGTTGATATCGCGCACCTAAGGTTGATATCTCACAAATCAAGTCGATATCACGCACCTAAGGTTGATATCCAGCAAATCAAGTTGATATCGCGCACCTGGGGTTGATAAGCCGCAAATCAAGTTGATATCGCGCACCTGGGGTTGATACCCAGCAAATCAAGTTGATATCGCGCACCTAAGGTTGATATCCCGCAATTCAAGTCGATATCGCGCACCTAAGGTTGATAACCCGCAAATCAAGTCGATATCGCGCACCTAAGGTTGATATCCAGCAAATCAAGTTGATATCGCGCACCTGAGGTTGATATCCCGCAAATCAAGTTGATATCGCGCACCTAAGGTTGATATCGCGCATCTGAGGTTGATATCCCGCAATTCAAGTCGATATCGCGCACCTGAGGCCGATAAGCCGCATAAAGTTCCACTTCCCGCGCTTAATATCCCCATTCAAAACCCTACACAATATTTTCATGAAAAATGGAGTATCACTTTTTAGTAAGTGGTTAAACTATAAGCGATATGAACAATTCAAGGAGGGAAACAACATGAAAAGGAAATTACTATTTAAATTTGGTGCACCAATTTTGGCGTTATCACTAGTGGCTGCTTGTGGAACTGATGAGCAGCAAGATCCTGTTAAGGATGAAGAGGCTCCGTTAAATCAAGAGGAAGATAATGGTGACATGAATCAGGACGAAAATAACCAAGATGGTGGCACCAATGGCGGTACCAATGGTGGTACAGACGGCGGGACTAACGGTGGAACAAATGGTGGCGATGATGCTACCGGAGACGAAACCGACACAGATAACAATAATGGAACAAATGGCAATGAAGATACAATGAATAACGATGGAGAAAATAACTAATTGTTCATAACACCGTACAAATCCCCTTGTTAAATGAATGAGGGGATTTTTAGTTTAGCAGTTAAGAAAGTATAACTACTTTCTTACTGCATAAGTGCAACTAAGGCTTATCTATATTAAGGCTTGCACTCCAGAGTATAAGGGGTTCTAAGAAAGCAAAGTACGCTTTCATAAGAATCCATTTAACGAATGCCAAGTTTTCTAATAAAAAAATCCTCCGCATGTGCAGAGGATTTTCAAAAGGCTATGCTTTTACATCAATCGAGCTTCCGAGAGATGGATGGGGAGCTGAAGCTTGAGGCGTTTGCATCATTTCAATTAATTGCTGGCCCTGTTGCTCCATAAGCCCTTTGGCATTTTTCATGACAGCTAAACTGGCATCAGCTCGTACTTGCTGATTTGACGAAACGACAGACATTGCTGCTATATCCATTACACAAGCCTCCTTACGCTTTTATTATCGACAAAAATCGTACAAATGTGAACATCAAATGGATTATCTTGATAAAACATAGTACAATATGCTTATGACTTACCGGGGGGGAAGTTAATGGGGGATGGCATTTCATCATCAGTATACATAATCACACAGCAAACAAAAGCAATTTTAAAGCATGAATCATCGTATTACCGGTCACGAATTTTGGAGACACAGCGCGAATCACACTCCATCCATAGACCTGAGCAAATCATTGACCATACATGTTTACTGTATGGTTCAACACTTGAAGGGCGGCGGGGAGCAGTCAAAGATATTCTAAAGATAAACAGTAAGGTTCCTATTCCGGTAATTCCAGGCAAAGGCGTTTTCATGCTGCCCACATCGTCCACGAAAAGTAAGGATTGTGCGTGGCTTTCCTTTTATCAAATTAAAGGTTATGAACAGCGCGATGGCCAAACATATATTGTATTTAACGATGGTACAAGCCTATATGTCAACACGTCAGAGAAATCATTTGACCTCCAATTCAAACGGACAAGTCAGGTGATTGCTCAGTTAAATCGTTCAATCTTTTTTGGCAAACGCTCATTACCATGGAATCTTTATTAAACTTCCGCAAACAGGGAGTTTTTTTCTTGCCAAAAAAACCCCGCATCATGTAATATAGAAAAAGTGACTGACCGGTTAGTTCAGT
>JBDNGJ010000281.1:0-39205 GCA_041689365.1 Virgibacillus sp. | reverse complement strand
TCGCTACGGGCGGATGCTTTCCGCGGGCACGGCCTTAGCCTCCTCGAGAAAACCACTCTGCGGGGTCTTCGGACTCGTGCTATTCCCGCTGGAGTCACCGCCCTCCGCTCACCCGGACTAGTGTAGTGCTATCACACATTTATTCTATAGCGATTCCTACTCCTATCAACAGCGGAGGAAATACACGTAGACTCCTGTGGGAGCTGAGGCCTAGATGAGACTACGCAGCGACGTAGGAGCAAGGAGGCTCATCAGCCGCCCACGGAAAGCGAAGTGTATTTCCGTAGCGGTGTCATAGCACATAAATTATTTTTCATATTGTGACGCATCATATACCTAATAAGCACAAAAATAATCCGAACTAATTCAAACTCTATTTCAAGAATTTTGAATCGTAGTTCGGATTTTACCTTGACTAAAAAACTTTTGTCCCACAACTTTCGAAACACTTTTTAGGCTGTTTTCTGATATGAAAAATCATTTATTTCCTTATGTATTCGCGTATGTGTTATAGTGAAAAGCAATCATTAAAGAACGATTGGAGGAAACGAGCATGACAGACCAACTAAATAAAGCTACATTTGCGGGCGGATGCTTTTGGTGCATGGTTAAACCGTTCGATAAATGGGATGGGATACATGGGGTAGTGTCTGGATACACAGGCGGGCAGACTGCCAACCCAACCTACGAAACTGTAAAAAGTGGAACAACCGGTCACTATGAGGCTGTTGAAATTACTTATGATCCTTCAATTATTTCCTATGAAACAATTTTAGAAATATACTGGCGTCAGATAGACCCGACCGATGATGGCGGACAATTTCATGATCGCGGCGATTCATATCGCACAGCTATTTTTTATCATAACGAGGAACAAAAAGAGCTAGCTGAGAAATCCAGGCAGTTACTCGAAAACAGTGGAAAATTCTCTAAACCAATTGTAACCAAAGTCGTGTCAGCTACTACTTTTTATCCAGCTGAGGCGCATCACCAGGATTACTACAAAAAAAATGAAGAACATTATTTACAGGATCGTGCTAAGTCGGGACGCGATGAATATATTGAGGAAGTATGGGAGAAGTAGATGACTAAATCTACTTCTATTTATTTTCTAGTTGAAGTTCCCGATATCTTGGTTGAAGTTCTCCATATCCGGTTGAAGTTTCACTTATGCTCTTATCTTCTATGTTCTTATCTGCCAAAAAAGTTTAATTGTATACTCCAAGTATAGTATAATTAAACTTTTACAACTATAGGGAGCGAATTCAATGCCTAATAACCAATCATTAACACCCTTGAAAATGTTATTATTCAGTTTTCATGCTACAAATACAATTATTATAAGCTTCTTGCCATTGTACCTTAGGTATAAAGGGTTAAACGGTACGGAAATTGGATGGGTGCTAGCAGTCGGTCCTTTAGCTGCAATCTTTTCACAACCTTTTTGGGGCTATATGAGTGATAAATATAAAACCGTTAAAAGAATGCTGTTAATTTGTATTTTCGGTTTGCTGATTAGCAGTGTTTTATTTTTTCAAATGGATAGTTTACTTGCGATTATACTAATGGGATTTGTATTTTACTTTTTCACCTCGCCGATAGGGGCTCTTGGTGACAGCTTGGCTCAACGCCGGGCAGATGATTTACAAATTTCATTTGGAACAATCCGAACTTGGGGCTCAATCGGATTTGCAACTTCTTCTTTGATTGTTGGGGCAGTTCTCTCAGAAATTGGCGTTCAATATATGATATGGCCTTACTTATTTTTTGGTGTAACAGCATTGATAGTCGCTTTTCGCTTAACCGATGTGAAAGTGGAATCTGATCCTATACAATTAAGTGATGTAAAGCGACTAGCCAAAAACAAACCATTCATCATTTTTCTGTTTATGATTATGTTTCTGACAATTTCACACCGGGCAAATGACAGTTTTATTGGATTGTACATCACTGAACTTGGCGGTGGCGAAGGATTAGTTGGTATAGCTTGGTTCATTGGCGTTGCAAGTGAGGCAGCAGTCTTTGCACTGGCTGGTCGATGGTTCAGAAAATACCATACGCTAGTGTTTATTATTTTTGCTGGAACTATCTACAGTTTGCGTTGGTTCCTGTATGCAGCAGTTGACGATCCGATGTACATCCTTGCATTACAGTTTTTACACGGCTTAACTTTCGGCGTATTCTACTTAGCAGCATTTGAGTATATCACCAGATTAATACCAAGCATATTACAGTCAACTGGGCACCTCGTGTTTTATTCCGTATTCTTCGGCGTATCAGGAATCATCGGGTCACTTACTGGTGGAGCGTTAATAGATTCATACGGCGGTGGAACATTATACTTTGTACTGGGTTGTTGTGCATTATTCGGGACTTTATCTCTAACTGCATTTCACCTGTTACCATACGGAAAAAAAGCTTGAGGCTAAAACAAAAGCGAAACCATCCAATGAGATGATTTCGCTTTTGTTCATTGTCTTCTAGCTTAGGAAGATAAAATATAGGATAAATATAAAAAACAGTACATACATAACCGGATTTATTTCTTTTATCCGACCCTTTAATATCATCGTAATCGGGTAGAAAATAAACCCAATTGCAATCCCGGTTGCGATACTATACGTTAATGGCATCATAATAATAGTTAAAAATGCTGGAACGGCAATTTCAAACTGATCCCAATCGATATTTTTCAGTGTTGACGACATCAAAACTCCAACAATAATCAGTGCTGGTGCAGTTACTTCTGCAGTCACAACACTCAGCAGAGGTGAGAAAAATAGTGCAAGAAGGAAAAAGCCTGCCGTTACAATTGAAGTAAAACCAGTGCGACCGCCTGCACCCACGCCTGCAGTTGATTCAATATAAGAAGTTGTTGTGGAAGTCCCTGCAACTGAACCAACAACCGTTGCTGCTGAGTCGGCAAAAAGCGCCTTGCCTGCACGCGGAAGCTTATTATCCTTCATTAGTCCTGCCTGATTAGCTACCGCCACTAATGTCCCTGCTGTATCAAAGAAATCAACGAACAAGAAAGTTAAAATAACCACTAACATTTCAATTGTAAAAATGTCACCAAAGTGAGCGAATGCCTGACCAAATGTTGGTGCTAAGCTGGGAACTTCCCCAACAATGCCGCCAAGACCTGATGGCGGATCAATCAGATTAAAGATAATTCCTGCAATAGCAGTTAAAATCATACCATAAAAAATGCCGCCTTTAATATTTAAACTTAATAGAATAACAGATATTATAATTCCAAAAATCGCTAGTAGTACAGTTGGTGAAGTTAAATCCCCCATTCCAACAAGTGTTGCGTCATCACCAACAATTATTCCTGCGTTTTGAAAACCTATAAATGCAATATATACACCTATTCCCGCTCCAACTGCCATTTTCAAATTTGCTGGAATAGCATTGATAACTTTTTCGCGAAGTCCTGTTAATGTCAAAATGATAAAAATAAGTCCAGAAGCTAATACGCCCGCTAGAGCAGTTTCCCATGGTATCCCATATCCAAGCACAACGGTATACGCGAAGAATGCATTTAATCCCATACCGGGTGCAAGCGCAATTGGATACTTTGCAAAGACCCCCATTATTAATGTACCGATAGCTGCTGCAATGGCGGTTGCTGTAAATACCGCTCCTTGATCGATTCGTGTAACCCCTTCTGGTAATTCTTCAATTCCTACCAATGCAAGAGTTGATGGGTTAACAAATAATATATATGCCATCGCAAGGAATGTTGTTAGCCCTGCCATAAATTCAGTCTTATAATCTGTCCCCAATTCTTTAAAACGAAAGTACTTTCTCATTGCTTTTCCTCCTCACTTTACCTCTTAGGATTTCTTGGCTTATCGCTGAGCTTTAATATAGATAAGCCTTAGTTAAACTTAGACAGTGCTTACTTAACTGCAAATAAAAAACACCCTTGATGGACAAGAGTGCTACAAAACTATACGGGAAAAAGCAATTTGACAAAGATAAATTCACTCTGCCTATTACTATTATCCGCGTAGTCAGACCATTTACGGTAGTCTGGTAGAAACTCTGGGCCTTATCCCCGAAATTATACGCAAGATACTTATTTAATTATCAAATCTACGACAATATTACCACCAAAATTCGACAAAGTCAAACAAAAAACGAACAATAATTTATATAAACGGATGAATGTACGTTTATTCCCATTCGATAGTTGCAGGCGGTTTGCTTGTAATATCATAAACGACTCGATTAATGTGCTCAACATCATTTACAATTCTTGTCGAAATTTTTTCCAGAACATCCCACGGAATTCGTGCCCAATCGGATGTCATTCCATCTATTGAGGTAACTGCCCTGATTCCAATAGTATAATCGTATGTGCGGGCATCCCCCATCACACCGACACTTCTGATATTAGGAAGGACTGTAAAGTATTGCCAAATATCGCGGTCCAATCCAGCTGCGGCTATTTCCTCACGTAGGACGGCGTCTGATTCACGAACAATCGCTAATTTCTCGTCTGTTACTTCTCCTAATACTCGAATAGCAAGACCTGGCCCCGGGAAAGGCTGTCGCCAAACAATTCCCTCTGGTAATCCGAGCTGCAGACCAAGTTCTCTTACTTCATCTTTAAATAAGGTATTCAATGGTTCAATTAATTCAAACTGCATATTCTCTGGCAGACCACCAACATTATGATGGGACTTAATTGTTTGTGCTGTATCTGTACCACTTTCAATAATATCTGTATAAAGTGTACCTTGAGCAAGAAAGTCAATATCCTTCAATTTTGCTGCTTCATCATCAAAAACATAGATAAATTCATTACCAATGATTTTACGCTTCAGTTCGGGATCATCCACACTCTTCAGTTTAGATAAAAATCGGTCGGCAGCATCAATTTTAATAATATTCATATTAAAATCATCTGCAAATGTCTTCATGACATCGTCACCCTCATTTTTGCGGAGTAATCCATGATCGACAAAGATGCATGTAAGTTGATCGCCTATAGCTTTGTGAATAAGTGCTGCAACAACAGATGAATCAACCCCTCCACTTAGAGCACACAATACGTTTCGATCACCAACTTTTGCTTGTATTTTTTCTACTTCCATATCGATAAAGTTTTCAATTGTCCATTCACCATCACATCCGCACACATCAAAAACGAATTGCTTTAGTAAGTGATTACCGTACTCGGAGTGACGAACCTCAGGATGAAATTGGACACCATACAATTTACGATCATTATCGCTCATTGCAGCTATAGGTGTTGATGGGCTAGTTGCATCAATTTGAAAAGATGCAGGCACTTCCATCACCTTGTCCCCATGACTCATCCAAACAGACTGATTTTTTGGTGCGTCTTTGAATAATATTGGGTCATGTGTTAGTTCAATTAACGCCTTCCCATATTCGCGATTTGTAGCTTTGGCAACATTACCACCATAATGCAAAACTATTAATTGCATGCCATAGCATATACCTAAAATCGGAATATCCAATTCAAAGATTTCCGGATCACACCGGAAGCTATCTTCATCATAAACACTGTGCGGGCCACCTGATAGGATGATTCCTTTTGGGTTCATTTTTCTGATAACATCTGCTGTTAGTTTGTGTGAGTGTAATTCACTATACACACCATGCTCCCTAATCCTTCTGGTAATTAGCTGGTTATATTGGCTGCCAAAATCAAGTACTAAGATCATTTCATTGCTTTCCATATCAATCACTCCTATCCATTTACAAACTATCGATAAAGACAATAGCTTTATCCAAATTAAAAACCTGGACCTACCCTAATGTGCAGTATATTAAAAACTACACAAAGGCAGAATCCAGGTCGACAAATGAGCATACCTTGAGAAATTCCGCCTTCATAGTCAGAGCATTAATGGTGCTCCGGTAGATACTCTCGAACCATATTATCGAGGATATACGAATGGCGTATTTATTTCGTTAAAATTAATATTATCCTATTCTACTAATCAAAAGAAGGTCGGTCAAGCCATTACACGCTTAATTAAATTTTTCCATAATTGGCGTAAATTTGCTGCTTCCTGATTTCCCAATTCATTTTTGTACAGGATACGTTCGTAATGATTGGTTAATTGCCTCATGGTAGTTGTACCATAAAGCGAGTCAATCCGTTTGGAATACTCTCGCAATGTCTGATCGGTATTTTTCTGAAATCCATTATATGCCAATACCTTCAGTAAATGATGATATGCTTCCTGATATGTCTTTGCATCACCTTTACTTTTAATCTTCATGTTTAAATACACTGTCTTCCAGCGAAATCTTGTTCGATAAACGATAAATGTAATTAGAAGTATTACAGCAAACCCACTTAGAACATACCACCAATTCACGTCAAAATTGCTCGAATTACTTGCGGATGAATTTGTTTCAGTTTCACTCTCTTCAGGGAGTTGCTTCTGCTCAGACTCTGTTTCTGGTGCCACATATTCGTCATCATTTTCTTCCGTACTATCTGGGTTAAAATGAAATTCTGCCATATTAGGAAATCCTTGTGTAGGCTCAAATGGAACCCACCCTTTTTCTGGAAAATATACTTCAACCCATGAATGAGCATTTGCATTCGTTACCTCATATATATCATAGGCTTCCTGATTTTCACCTTGTTCAATTACCTCGCCGCTCGTAAAGCCCTTCACCCATCTTGCAGGTATATCAAGTGACCTGAGCATCACTACCATCGAAGTAGAGTAGTTATCACAATACCCAACCTTGGAATCAAATAAAAATTGGTCCACATAATCCTCGTTTTCACCAGGGACAGGGACATCACTAATCTGGTAGGCAAATCCATTTCTGCTAAAATACGACTCTATCGATCTTGCTTTATCATAACGATTATCATCATCAGCAGTAACTTCTGCTGCCAATTCACCCACTCGATCTGGTAATGAATCCGGTAATTGTGTGAATCGTTCATTAAGACTAGCTGGATCTTCATCGCCTACTTTACGCAATTCATCAATAGCAAATGATGGCCTATCATATGTGATGGCGTAGCTATTCAAGCTCAGACCATTTCCTTCCAGCTCTGTCCTTATTTCTCCAAATTGACTATCTAGCATTAATCCAACATCCTGTGATGTTTCTACACTGCTGATGCCGTATGGATAGATTAGTTTTTCCATGTTGTTATTACCTTGAAAATCCAGCGTAGCAGTAAACTCCTCTGTCTCCACACTATCTGCAAAGGTCTCAAGTGAAATAGCATTATTTTGCTGTAGTTCATACTGGGGATCCTGCGATTTTTCCCAGCCTTTTCCTGTATAAACATCCTTCGTTTCTACACGCCAGTAGTGATCATCTTTAGCAGCAGCCTGAAACACTGGGGTATAATCCTGCACAAAGGAACCGCCAAGACGAGAGTCGTTATTACCATATCCAACTTTACTGATTCCTGAACCAGTGTCTGAACTTCCCGCATTTTCAGCAGTACTTTTCAGGAATGGAACTGGATCAGGCCACTGCGGATCAAATTTAGGTGCAGCATATCCAATTAACGTGGAAAATAGTACGATAGTTACTAAAGGAACAACCCATATTGGTGATTTTTTTACCCACGAGAAACGAATTGCTTCACGGTCAATTTCTTTGAAAAAGTTTGTCATCCCTAGTGCAACAAATGATACGACGAACGTACGGACAATTGCAGCATCTGCTTCATATATCGTAAATGTATCCAGAACAGTTATATAAATAATCGTAAGCAGGACAAACAAGAAAATCCGTTTCATCACAATGAACCAATAATGCAGTAGATAGCTCATTAGCCATATTAAGAGTAGGAATAATACACTTCGGAATAAAGGTGTTAATTCATACCATTGCTGTGAAAACAGCACATTAATATTAAACGATAGTTCCATAAACACCTGGTCGAACCATAACCTGCTAAATAGAGGATGGATTAAAAACAGACTATTAATAATAAAAAGCAGTCCAAATCCTTTCAAAGGCATGGATATATACCATTGAATCTGAAGCATGGAAATAAAAAAGCAAAACATTGTAAACAAAATAAAAACGGTTAAGTTATTTACATCCCCAATGACATTTACTGGATAAAGCCATTCCAGAAATAACACAAATGCACAGATATATAAAATAGAGGTGTATAATAGTGGGATTTTCATTTTCATGATACATTCACCTCAATCTTTTTCTGTACTAATTGTTTTTCAGTTAAGACATTAATAACAACACCTTCAAAACGAAGCTGCTGAATTGTATTATGTTCATTACGTGAAATAAGTACGGATGACTGTATAAATAGGACAACAACACGTTTTGAGCGCTGTCTTATCTTCTCAATGGACTCTCTGAATGTGTCGTCCATATGAGTTGTAACTATTATCATGTTAGCTCCCGATGAAATCTTCGTTGTTTCCTCTCTTAATATCACCGAAAATGGCCGTTCCCCACCAGGCTGCAGTCTTGTTAAGTGTTGCCTGATCAAATCCTTTTTCGCTGGATCATGGTGCATTGGAAAATAAACCACATTCTCCCCAATTGACAGAAAGCCTACTTGTGACGCTTGTTTTCGGATTGATTCGACTAACGACATTGTCAGTTCAATTCCCGCTTCAAAGGCAAGATCATTTATTCCATGATAATAGCAACTATCAAGGATAACTATTGTATCTGTACTTTTTTCTTGTTCAAATTCCTTTGTAATGATAGTGTTTTTCTTTGCTGTCTGTTTCCAATCAATCCAGGAAAATTTATCACCAGGCATATATTCACGGATCCCGGTTGCAACATTCGAATTCTTTAAATTCATCGCATAGGACGAAATAGACCCCTGTTCATAGCTGGTGATACTATCTGTAATGTGTATCGGACGTTCATTTGGAAATGCTATAACTTGGTCTTGCAGGTGAAAAACATGCTCTTTTTTGACAAAACCAAACACATCTCCAGTTCTTATGCGTAAAGCTTGAAGCTGATGTTCACCACGTGGTACTTGCTCGATATAATATGGCAGTTCAATTTCACGACTGAACCCCGGGAAGACAATCTTCTTTATTTTACGGCTCACTTGCAGCTTATTTGGCTTATCCATATGACGGTACTTCTCGTTTTGATTATCTACTTTTTGCAGTGTATCCGGGAAAATTTCCTCACAAATACAATAATATAATGGATAAGGGATTGACCTCTTTATTTTTACCGTTACGGCTATTCGCCCTCCAGCCCGTGTGACATGATGTGAAAGGCTTCGTGTAACATGCCATTTTTTAATTGGATAAAACAATAGCCCTAAATGATAAAGGAAAATCGGCAGAAAGCTAAAAAACAGAAACCAGCTTACAAACCCACCCTGGAACATTGCAAATGAAAATAAAAGCAGTAAGAGGAAAACGACAAAACTTAATTTGCCTATAAATCTAATAGTGCCAGTCATTAACTAAATTCCTTTCGGATCGGTATATGTGTATCTTTAACAACCTTTACAATAACTCCATCACTTGTAAGCCCGTCATATTTCGCTTCAGAAGTCAGGATAACGCGGTGAGCCAATACAAAAGGAGCTAAATATTTTACATCATCCGGTAATACATAATCACGACCATGAATGTATGCATATGCTTTTGCTGCCTTCATTAAGGAAATAGACCCACGAGGACTGACACCTAAATAAATAGCTTCGTTATTCCGTGTTCCAGTTACTAGATTTATAATGTATTGCTGGACATTTCTATCAATATAAATATCTTTGACCTCTTCTTGAATAGATAATAATTCTTCTCTATTAATAACAGCAGAAATGGTTTCAATCGGATGATCTTTTGATGTAAGCTCCAGCATACGAAGCTCTTGCTCAGCTGATGGATATCCCATTTTTAATTTCAAAATAAATCTATCCAACTGAGCTTCCGGAAGCGGGTATGTTCCTTCATACTCAATAGGATTCTGTGTGGCCATTACAAAGAATGGCTGTTTTAATGGAATTGTATTGCCATCAATCGTTACGTTCTTCTCTTCCATACCTTCAAGCAGTGCAGATTGTGTCTTAGGTGAAGTTCGATTGATTTCATCAGCGAGAACAACATTCCCGAGAATAGGTCCCCCTCGAAATTCAAACTCCATCTCTTTCGGATTATAAATAGATACACCGGTAACATCTGACGGCAGTAAATCTGGTGTAAACTGTATCCTTCTAAAATCACAATCCAATGATTTTGCTAACGTACGCACAAGCATTGTTTTACCAACGCCTGGAACATCTTCAAGTAAAACATGTCCCTGTGCAAGTAATGCTACTAAACTTAATGTAGCAGCTTCTTCTTTTCCAATCATAACTTTTTTTATATTGGTTAAAACCTTTTCAATTCTTTCATTATATATTGCAGTTTCTTGCATCATTGACTGACCCCTTCCGGCTACGTTATTTTTCTATTAAATTAGTTAGTTTAACTATACTAAAAATGTCCTATGAATAAAAGCATAATCACAGTCATTTTTGATTATTAGAAAAATTTTGTTTGTCATCAAAAATGGTGACGTCTTCGTTTTTACTTTTCATTAAGCCGCTGTTTCCTAAAAGATTATTGTTACAAAAAAGATATAACTGCGACACAGTCATTCGTAGTACTTAGTGTAGCTCTCTGACCACGCAGCTGGAATATACTCGCTTTCCGTGGGCTCACCACGAGCCTCCTCGCTCGCAAAGAACGCTCCCTGTGGGGTCTCTTAGGATCGCTGTCCCACAGGAGTCTCGCATATTCCAACTGCTGGTTTAGTGGTATATAATCTTGTTTTTTTAAGTTCTAGTAAGCAAAACCCAGCGAAGGAAATACACGTAGACTCCTGTGGGTCGGCTAAAGACGGCCACGTCCTGTGGCCAACGCCGACACTAGAACTTCGTGTTCGTCGAACTGAGGCCTAGATGAGACTGCGCAGCGACGTAGGAGCAAGGAGGCTCATCAGCCTCCCTAGGTGAGCGAAGTGTATTTCCGAAGCGGTGTCATAGCAGTCAGCAGTTTAGATCAATTACGAGCGTTAAAAATCATCAATGTAAAAAACCTTACAATCTAGTATTAGTCGATTTGGGCTGTTTTATACGGTAACATTGGGTTTCCATTCATTCCAACCCAAATATTAGATTGTTCCATTTGAAATGCTAACTGTAGGAGCTTGTCCTCTGCACCTTTAGAAGCCATTACCTGAACACCTAAAGGAAGGCCATTTTCCGACAGATAAACCGGAACGGACATTGCTGGCTGTCCTGTAAGGTTCGCCAGCTGTGTAAATGGTGTATAGGTTAGACTTGGCAGAAACATGTCATAAATCAGCTCTTGCTGTTGTAACTTATCTATCTCACTAATTTGCTTCACAAGATTTTTCTTCTTGGTTTCTGAATGGGCCAACTCACCGACTTTCGGTGCTGTAAATGCTGTAGTTGGGGTTATATAAAAGTCATATGTTTGATGAAATGCAGCCATTTTTGCTGCTGCAACATCCCATGAAGCCAGACTTGCAGAGAATTCAGCTGCTGAAACAGACTTCCCGGCCACATTAAGCAACCACGTTTCAATCTCAACATCTTCAGCAGTCAGCGATCTGCCGAGTGATTTTTCAAGTTTTTGAATAACAGAAGAGATTTCACCACTATTCATGACATAATAATCTTTCATTAATTGAATACCATCTACATCATTTTCTCTTTCCTCGACAATATGTCCCTGATCTTCCAGCCATTTTACTGTTTTTTCTACAGCTAATTGGGCATCCTCTGAAACAGGGGTATCAACAGGTGATTTTGTTGTATAAGCGATTCGAAGTGAATTACTAAATGGTTGTTTCATATTGTCATTGAGACTCTTGGTAAATAACGGTGTATTAAATGCCGCTGCCGGCTCTACAACTTGAAGGTTATCAAGCATTGCAGCACTGTCTCGTACACTTTTGCTTAGTACGAAGTCAATCGCCGCGCCTTGCCATTGACGACCTGCCCCTGGTCCTACAGGAGTACGTCCGCGAGTTGGCTTTAGCCCAAATAATCCAGTGAAGGAAGCCGGAATTCGAATGGATCCGCCACCATCGCTTGATCCCGCTACAGGAACAATACCAGCAGCAACTGCTGCAGCAGACCCCCCACTTGATCCCCCTGATGAATAATCTTTATTCCATGGATTTCGTGTAGGTCCATATAGTTCAGGCTCGGTAATATTTTTCAAACCAAATTCAGGTGCATTTGTATGCCCCATAAATAACACTCCGGAATCACGAAGCTTTTTTACAAAGTTTGAATCGTGTCCGCTTATCGCAGCCTTAAGTAGTTTAGAGCCAGATGTGATCGGTTCGCCTTTTATTGATTGGGATAGGTTTTTTAACAAAAAAGGAACCCCAGAAAAAGGCCGGGTTGCACTAAAACTGCTTACTTCATCAGCAGCCCTTTCTCTACGATTATGAACAACAGCATTTAACGTAGGGTTAACTTTATCCATCTGCCGGAAACTTAATTCCATCAGTTCAGCTGGGTTTACTTTATTTGCCTTAATTTGTTCTGCCATATCTGTGGCATCCATTGTCAAGTATGTTTGAAGATTCATTCGCTCACCTCAGAATAATACTATTTCCCTAATTATATCATTTCACTAAAAACTTTCCTTATTAAATGCATTTACAATTATGATCCATAATAATACCAACTGACCATAATATCACATACTGATTTAGACAGCTGTTCGTGTATAAGAGTCTTAAAAAAAGACAAACTATATAAAGAACTATTTTAAGGGAGAGAAATAATTGACCAGATTACAGCCTAAAGCTTACCAAAGTATGGAATGCCTTAGTAGCACTTATACTATAAGAAAGTATTTACACTTTCTTAACTGCTAAACATTAATACGAAAGGAAAATGCATATGGATAGCCATGAGAAAAACATACCTTTAACCTCTGCGGAAATTTCCAGCCTCTGGACTTCCTATCAAAATGAGACCATGACTATATGCGGGCTAAAATATTTCCTGCAACATATTGAAGATGGTCAAATAAAGTCTATTCTCGAGGAGACACTTGATATATCAGCAAAACATAAAGAAAAACTGACTGACTTTTTTATTACGGGGAATTACCCTATCCCACATGGATATACAGAAGAAGATATAGATCTGAATGCACCTCGGCTTTTCTCAGACAAACTTTACCTTGATTACATGTTAAATTTAACGATTTTATTGCTTACTGCTTACGGAACAGCACTAGGCCTCTCTGAACGGTCAGATGTTATCAATTATTATTCCGATTGTTTAAAGGAAACACAACAGTTACATTCTAAAATTAAGGAATTGGAAAAGGCAAAAGGAATCTATCTTCGCTCGCCTGTAATTCCCAAGCCAACGCAAATAGACTTCGTAAAGAAACAAAACTTTCTGGCTGGCTGGTTTGGAGAAAGAAGACCACTATTAGGCATTGAAATTGCGAACCTGGTTTTTCACGCAAAGCGCAATGCCCTGGGGCAGGCAGTTATCGCCGGATTTAGTCAAGTAGCAAAATCCAAGGAAGTAAGACGATATTTTGAAAGAGGCAGGGATGTTTCAGGAAAGCACCTGGAGATCTTCACTACTGTCCTGCGTGATGAATATCTATCTGATGGAACACTACTACTATTATCAGAAGTGACTGAGTCTAAAATTGCACCTTTCTCTGACAAACTCATGATGTCACTTGTAACGTTATTAACTGCTTCTGGTATTGGTCAATATGGGATGTCTATGTCCATTAGCCCAAGGCACGATTTAGGTGCCAATTACACTCGTTTAACAGCCGAAATAGCACACTTTTCAGATGATGGGGCAAACATCATGATTAATAACGGATGGATGGAGCAGCCTCCAAAAGCAGCAGACAGAAAAGAATTGGCAGAATAGGAAACAAAATGGACAAACAATATGGGAAGAACAGAGATAAATTGCAAAAGCTGCTATGGAGTATTGCCCTGCCTGGATTTGGACAGTTATTAAATGGTAAGTATCTTAAAGGAATTATACTGATTGCACTAGAGTTTATCGTTAATGTATTCGGACATTTTAACCAAATCATTTTACTAAGCTTCCATGGTAATATTAATGAGGCCATCGAACAAACGAATTACCAATGGCTGATGTTCTACCCATGTCTATACTTTTTTGCCATGTGGGATGCTTATAATGATGCAGAGGGAGAAAGCATGCCCTATGCTTTTATGCCTTTCGTATTTTCAGCCTACCTTGTAACAGTTGGCTTAATTTTTTCTCCAACATTTACTATATTCGGACACTTAATAGGCCCCATGTGGCTTCCAATGATCTTTTTATTATTTGGTTTATCTATAGGTGGCCTTATACGATGGATGTTATTGAGGCGAATGGAACAAAATAATCAACCATAAAAGGATTCCATGCAAATGTGAAGACATAAGCAGGAATCCTTTTGATTTGTTCACTTAATTTTATAAATTTCTTGTGCGACGAAAAACTAAAACGAATAAACATAATACGATGATTATTAAAGTAATCACTAACGTTGGAACGTAATCGCCAAAGACGGAGTTCGTCCTAACATCATTACTCACTGTGTTTGTTTCATCTACTATTTCCTTTTTAATGATTTTATCGAGCTGGTAGGAATTGATTACAGTGCCGTCCTGCCTAATGATTTCCAATGTTCCGCCTTCACTGATTTCTTTACTTATCTGATTACCTTGCCGATGCGTATACGTTATCTTCTCAGATGTTTCATATGGCTGTCCATCAGCGGTAAATGTCGTTCCCTTGTTAATAGCTGATTGCTCAAAGTTCTTAAATCCATAGTCTAATAGACTCTTTGTATCAGTATATGAGTTTACTTGCAGATTACTATTTAATGTAATGACAATCAGACTCAAATCATTTCTTTCTGCAGTAGTTGCAAGCGTGAATCCGGACTTGGATACAAATCCTGTTTTACCACCTGTTATGCCTTCATATGGGATAACCTGCCTCATTAGTTTGTGATGTTTTAAAAGCGTTGTATCCCAGGATTCACCATGCCATTCCAATTCCACAGTTCCAAAAATCTCCCTGAATATATCATTCTTCATGGCATATTTCGTAATCTTAGCCAAATCTCGAGCTGTGGTAACGTGGCTTGGATTGAATAGGCCGTGGGGATTTTCAAAATGTGTTTGCTGTACACCAATTTCGTTTTCTAAATAATCATTTAAATCCGACGAAAATTGTTTAACACTTCCACTTAAGTGTTCTGCAATAGCTACACCGGCATCATTACCGGAGTTAATTAATAGTCCCTGAACAAGCTTTTTCAGTTTAACTTGTTCCCCTTTTTCCAAATAAACACGTGTGCCTTCAATATTTCTGGCTTTCTCACTTACGGTTACAGTACTTTCCAGGTCACCCGTTTCTATCGCATAAATGGCAGTTGCAATTTTAGTTAAACTGGCGGGATACATGGATGTGCTGGCATTTTTCCCATAGAGTATCGAGCCAGTTTCTGAATCCATTACAATCGCAGCTTCACTAACGATAGAAGGTGGATTTGTGCCGGCTTTGGCTAGCGCGCCTGATACAAAGAGCGAATTTAAAATCATGATAGATACTACGGATAAGATGATTTTTTTCACGATTACACCTGCTTTTTGTTGAAATCTATCATTATTGTACATTATTTTTTTTGCTATTTTACCTGGATTTTTAAATTGTTAATTGATTGTAATAGGTAAAATAAGGATTTTCTATAAATTGTACACGAACAGGTACCTCCAATTATTTAGAACTTAACTTAAAGCGAAGCCTTAGTTGCACTTATGCAGTATATGTACTTTTTCATCGTAAGTGTATCACTGAACGTTACTGAGGTTTACTGAACGTCACTGAGTCCACTGAGTGTTACTCACGGCTCTTTACGCTGTTTGGGCAATAGAAAAAAGACTGTTAGTGTACCAGTACTAGGAAACAATTGGGAGGATTTAGAATGAATAACCAACAATCGCCAAAAAAAAGAATAATTGACGTTGATATCCATGAAAGTGTCCTGTACAAAGACCTGTTTAAGTATCTAGACAATCCTTACAGAAGGTACATTGAGGATGCTAATTGGATACAGGAGAAACATTTGCCCTATACACAACCCTCTGTGGCAGGTGTGAATCGTGCTGATGCAAAAACGCCAGATGGCGGAATAGCAGGGTCTAATTTACCCTTTATGCAGGAACAACTGCTTGACGACATTGGTCATGAGTACGGTATTCTCACCGGGGCCCTGGATCCTTCACCATCATCGATGCACGGATGGTATGAGATGGCTACAGCACTAGCTTCTGCCTATAATGACTGGCAAATAGAGAATTGGTTAGAGAAAGATGAGCGTTTGTACGGTTCAGTACACATTAACGCTGAAGACCCAAGTGGAGCAGTTCGAGAAATAGAACGTGTCGGTTCACATCCGAAAATGGTTCAAATATTGTTGCCAATTGATGATAAGATGTGGGGCGATCCTTATTTCCACCCCATATATGAAGCTGCCGAAAAACATGATTTGATGATTGGCATGCATCACAATGAGCCACCCATTTATTATGGTAAATGGCCAAGATACTTTATAGAGTGGCACAGTCTTCTGCCAACAACACACATGATGATGGTTACAAATATGATTTTCAATGGTGTCTTCGAGAAGTTCCCAAACCTAAAACTTATGATGATTGAAGGCGGTTTTACTTTTGTTCCTCACTTAATGTGGAAGCTTGATCAGCAGTATAATGACCTTCGTCACGAAGTTCCATGGATTAAAAGAAAGCCCAGCGACATCATGAAAGAACATATTCGATTTTGTACCCAGCCATCAGAAGAATTAAATAAAAAGGATTTCTTATCCGTAATTGATCAGATGGGTTCAGAAGAAATGATCTGCTTTGCAACGGATTACCCGCATTGGGATTTTGATTCGCCACATCGCGCCATACCGAGTTTTGACCCTGATTTAAAGAAAAAGCTATTTTCCGAAAACGCCAGAGCATTTTATCCAAAATTAAAATAGATGGAGGGATTATAAATGAAGGAACAAACTGTCTGTCATATTGATGATATGCAACCGGGGGAACTAAAAGAGTCTGTACTTGGGCGAATTGAAATAGTAGTTTGCAAGACTTTAGATGGAGAATTTTACGCTTTTACAAATAAGTGTATTCATCAAGGTGGCCCTTTAGCAAAAGGTAAACTTTGTGGTGCCCCCCAATCTGATAACCCAGGTGAATATACGTTTTGCCAGGATGGGGAAATCCTTCGCTGTCCATGGCACGGACGTGAGTTTGACGTAAAAGATGATGGCCGTATGTTAGCTAATCCAGAGCGTAAACTGCCAAGCTTTCCGGTCAGAATTGAAAATGATTATGTAATCGTATATAAATAATTGGAGTGATTTTTGTGCATCAAGAACAACACGTCCATGACACGACAATTATCGGAGGGGGTCCAGCTGGATTATTTGCGACTTTCTACGGAGGTATGCGTGGAATGGATGTACACTTAATTGAAAGTCTGCCAGATCTCGGTGGGCAGTTAACTGCATTGTATCCCGAAAAGTACATCTATGACGTTGCTGGCTTTCCAAATGTAAAAGCTAAGACGCTAGTTAAACAGCTTGAGGAACAAGCATTAGCATTTAATCCCGATATATCTTTAGATACAGCTGTAACACATGTTGAAAAATTGGACGATAAATTATTCCAAATAACAACAACAAAAGATGTTTACTTTTCAAAAACAGTAATAATCACAGGCGGAGTTGGTGCCTTCCAGCCACATCGACTGCCAATTGAAAATGCTATGGAATACGAAGGTTCACATCTGCACTACAGTGTTAGTGATATCGAAACATTTCGGAATAAAAGAGTTCTGATTTCAGGTGGAGGAGATTCAGCTGTTGACTGGGCATTAATGTTACAAGCTGTTGCCCGCGATGTCACATTAGTACACCGTCGTGACAAGTTTCGTGCCCATGAACAGAGTGTAGAACAATTACAAACATCCAACATTACCATATTTACTCCCTATGTTATTAATTCTTTATCAGGGGAAAATGGCGAACTGAAACAAGTAACAATCGCGAATAAAAATAGTTCAGAGGAGTATAGTTTGAACATTGATACACTTATAGTCAGTCATGGATTCAAGTCAAATCTAGGACCTATCCAGGACTGGGGAATTGAATTACAAAAGAAATCTATCATTGTCAATTCAAAAATGGAAACGAATATTGATGGTATTTATGCAGCCGGTGACATTACTACCCACGAAGGCAAGGTAAACCTTATTGCCCTAGGATTCGGTGAAGGGCCGATAGCTATTAATCACGCAAAGTCATATATTAATCCCAAATCACGCGTTCAACCTAAGCATAGTACTAGCCTGTTTTGACAACAAAATCGATTAGATTATTAGCAATGACAGGAGGATTCACAATGTAAAGTAAAAAGATGTTTATAAACGGAGAATGGATTCAGCCACAAAATGACCGAACCCGTGATATTATCAACCCCTTTAACCAGGAAGTCATCGCCACTGCTGCTGAAGGTGATAAAGCAACTGCACAAGAAGCTGTCAATGCAGCTAGAATTGCTTTTGATAACGGGGATTGGCGGAACACTTCTGCCACACAGCGCGGAAATCTTATATTAAAAGTCGCTGCTTTTATTGAACGTGATAAGGAAGAACTAGCCGAACTAGAGACACTTGATACAGGGAAAACAATAGTAGAAAGTCGTGCAGATATGGATGATATTGTTGGAGTATTTCGTTATTATGCTGGACTAGCTGACAAAGATGGCGGAGAAGTTATTGAATCGCCTATTCCTAATTCCTCAAGCAAAGTCGTGCATGAACCAGTCGGTGTATGTGCACAAATCACTCCATGGAATTATCCGTTACTCCAGGCTTCATGGAAAATAGCACCTGCACTTGCAGCTGGTAATACAGTGGTACTGAAGCCGAGTGAAATCACGCCACTTACTACCATAAAAGTTACTGAGTTAATCGAAGAGGCTGGAATACCAAATGGTGTCTTTAATCTAGTATTAGGAGCTGGAAATACGGTCGGCCAGGAGTTAGTTGATAACAAGATGGTCGACCTTATATCCTTTACTGGTGGTATTGACACAGGTAAGAAAATTATGAAAGCTGCTGCCGATTCCATGAAAAACATAGCTTTGGAGCTTGGTGGCAAAAATCCAAATATCGTTTTTGCTGATGCTGATTTGGAAACTGCGTTAGATCAGGCACTTAACGCAGCTTACTTCCATGCTGGTCAGGTGTGTTCCGCTGGCTCCCGATTGATTGTAGAGGATAAAATTCACGATTCCTTTGTATCTCAGTTAGTTGAGCGTGTTAAAAAAATTAAGCTTGGCAATGGATTTGATGAGACGACACAATCCGGGCCAATGATTTCAGCCGAACATCGTGAAAGAGTGGAAAGCCTTGTAGCAATTGGGAAACAAGAAGGGGCAAATTTACTGGTCGGTGGAGAACGCCCTGATTCTCCTGAATTACAGAACGGATTCTTTTATAACCCAACAATTTTCACAGATTGTACAACGGATATGGAAATCGTTCAGGGAGAGATATTTGGGCCAGTACTCACAGTCGAACGCTTCACAACCAAAGATGAGGCAATCCATTTAGCTAACGATTCCATCTATGGATTAGCAGGCGCTGTCTGGACAAAAGATATGCTTAAAGCTAATCATGTAGCCGCTGAACTCCAAATGGGAACTGTATGGATTAACGATTTTCACCCGTATTTTGCTCAAGCACCCTGGGGTGGCTACAAACAATCAGGAATTGGAAGAGAATTAGGAAAACCTGGGCTAGAAGAATATACAGAAATAAAACATATCTTCCTAAACACTAAGCCCGAGCCGATAAATTGGTTTAAATAACGCTTGTGAATAATTTAAAAGACTACCACAGAAAGGTGTCTCAGCATTATCCCTGTGGTAGTTTTTTTATTGCCAAATCCCATTGGCACCTGTTATTCGCACACTTTTCGTATAAAAATTGGCGTGCCGAGGAGGAGAAAATTTGATTATCCCAGCATTGATTCTGTTAGGTTTTTTGACAAGTACATATGGGACAATCATAGGAGCGGGTGGTGGCTTTTTATTTGTCCCAGTACTATTAATGTTCTACGATATCTCCCCAGAGGTTGCTGCAGCTACAGGCTTAGCGGTTGTATTTTTAAACGCTGCAGCCGGGTTGCCTATTTTTTTGAAACAGAGGCGAGTGTTTATTCGGACAGGAGTATTACTTGCGGTTGGGGCTTTTCCGGGGACGTTTATCGGTGGTGCATTGGTAAAGTATAGTCCGGATACTGTATTTTACAGCCTCTTCGCTGTTCTTCTAATCGGTCTTGGCATGTTTTTAAGTATAAAGAAGCCATCTCAATCAGATATACAAGCAAGTACCAACGACAAAAATGAGGGCAATTCTTTAAATCTTTGGAAGACTTTAGGAATAGGGTGTGTTTTAGGTATTGTTTCTTCCTTTTTCGGAATTGGAGGAGGATGGCTATTGGTGCCTATTTTAATTTACGGGTTTGGTCTTTCAATAAAGAATGCTACAGCCACTTCTATCTTTTCCCTTACTTTGTATTCAATGGTTGGATTATTCCCTTCCATTTTGGATGGGCTTGTACAATGGCCCATCGTAATCTGGAGCGGTATAGGTGTACTCATAGGTGCGCAGGCCGGGGCTATTCTCTCAAAAAAAATGAAAGGTTCATCTATTAACCGGTTACTTTCCGCATTAGTCATTGCAATGGGAGTTAGTATGGTCTTTCAAATTTAAATTGGGGAAACAACAGTACAAGACACCCCAACCCAAACCTTTGAAAAATCCAAGCCTCCAACCTTATTAATATATCAAGTGTATATGCTAGACTAGGCTAGAGAGAAGAAATTCCATTTACCGGCAGAAAGGAAAAAACAATGCGAACTACTAGTCAATCACCGATCTATTCGATTCTGTTTATTATTGGAACATGCCACTTATTAAATGATACATTACAAGCTGTTATTCCAGCTATTTTCCCTATTTTGGAAAAGTCAATGGGGTTATCGTTTACAGAACTTGGTCTCATTGCATTTACTCTAAGTATGGTTTCGTCTGTAATGCAGCCTGTCGTTGGTATGTATACGGACAGGCGGCCACTGCCATACGCTCTCCCATTGGGACTCACCAGCAGTATGTTTGGAATACTTGGGCTGGCCTTTGCACCGAACTTCTGGACGATCCTCTTAAGTGTATTTTTTATTGGCTTGGGATCAGCTATATTTCACCCTGAAGGTTCTCGGGTTGCTTATCTTGCAGCAGGAAATAAACGCGGCCTAGCTCAATCCATTTACCAGGTAGGCGGCAATGGCGGACAAGCTCTTGCCCCTGTTATCACGGCGCTTGTCCTCGTTCCACTTGGTCAGTTTGGTACAATCTGGTTTACATTTATTGCCGGATTAGCAGTCTTATTCTTGATGTATATTGCAAGATGGTACTCATCACAAGTAGCACCCTTTTCCACTAACACTACTCCAGAAAAGAAGAACAAGCACGATAAAAGTTTATCAAAGGCAATCAAAGGTGCCATTATCGTGTTGGTATTAAGTGTGTTTGTGCGCACCTGGTATTCCAAAGCAATTTCAAATTTCTATGCTTTTTATGCGATTGAAAACTATGGACTTACCATCGCACAGTCCCAGATATACATCTTCACATTCCTGTTAATGGGTGCAGCGGGGACCTTTTTTGGTGGTCCACTAGCTGACAGATTTGGCAAAAGAAACGTTATTATATTTTCATTACTGTCGGCAGTTCCATTAACGTTAGTACTACCACATGTAGGCCCAATTGCCGCTGTTATCTTACTTGGTTTGATTGGATTCATTTTATTGTCCAGTTTTTCAGTATCAGTAGTATATGCTCAAGAATAAATCCCAGGGAAAATCGGTACCATGTCCGGCTTGATAGTGGGACTTGCATTTGGTATGGGGGCAATCGGCTCCGTTGTACTTGGCTCATTGATTGATCTGGTTGGACTGACCACCACAATGATTGCCATTTCAATATTGCCTATACTTGGAGTAGTAACATATTGGCTGCCTTCTGATGAAGAAGTACACGGCTGGTATAGTTAATGTACGAAGTATTCAATAAGTGCGTGTTCAAAAGGAGGATATAAAGGACCAAGTCAACTAGCTCCCCGGCGTCCCCGAAAAATAAAAAGCAATATTCTTCGTGCGATGTCTATTCAGGAAGCTTTACTTATCCTGTTGTAACGCAGACACTAGCACGTCCTGTGCGTCGAAAGTTCGAGGCAGCGCACGCAGGAAAAGAAGTTTTGCTAATGAAGAAATTCAATGTGTCATTTTTACTTAAAGCGGCGATGCTTACACTGAATTGCAGTCAGCCGCTGAAAATGAATAACCAATTATTGTACTGCTATGGAGACCACATTGGATGGCAGGAAACTTCTTTCTTCAGGCATTCTTTGCAAAATCAAATTTAATTTTATAATCTTCATCAAGTGTTAAAGCTGTACTGAACGTTTTCTTTCCCTTAAATCCTTTTAGAACTTTCGTCCGCTTCATTTCACACAACGTTTTGATCATATTCTTTGTTAACGTTTTTCCGGCTAACTTTTTCGGAAAAGTTACTTTGCACCCTTCTTTGTAAGCGGAGCAACCATAAAATTTGTATCGATCCATAATAGAGCCTGTAGGACAGGAAGGACATTTGGCGATTGGATCATTCCACTTATTTTCCTCTCCAGTGCTTCGAACGTTAACCTTTTGAATCGAATCGGGGGTTTCTTGAATTAACGTTTCAATAAACTGACTTGTCTGTTTGATAAACACTTGTTTCGATCCTTCACCGCTGCCGATTTTCTTTAAATATGACTCCCATTTTGCGGTCATAGACGGGCTTGATAAAAGCGTACCTTCAATCGCTTCACAAAGCATAACTCCTTTATCTGTGACAGACACGTTGTTTCTTTTCACTTCAATATATTTCTGTGCCTTAATCGTTTCAATAATACTTGAACGAGTCGCTTCTGTTCCTAAACCTTCAACTTCCTTTAAAATTTCCACATCTTCCTCATCATCCATGAGCTTTCCGCAGGTCTTCATCATATTGATCAGCTGACCTTCTGTGTACGGCTTCGGCGGCTGCGTCATGCTTTCCTTAATATGAAGTCGAGCGCCTACCTGCTCACCATTTTGTACATACGGAAGATTTGCTTCCTTCTCCTGTTTTGCTTTTGAAGGCTTTGGAAATAGCTCTTTCCAGCCATTTTTCACTTCTCTTTTCCCTGTAGATTTAAAGGGTAAGTCATGAACATTTGTAAAAATCGTAGTCTCTTCATACACGTAGTCCGCATGGAACATCGCAAGGGTCGTGGCAAGTACTTCATGATAAATATTACGTTCCTCATAGCTTAGTCCAGCCAGCTTCTTTTGAGAGGGGACTGATTTTGTCGGAATGACCGCATAGTGTTCCTGAACCTTGCTACTGTTTACATACCGTTTATTTGGTTTTAGGGACGCAGGTTTGAACGAGATGTTCAACACTTCCTGATACGAATTCAGGTTATCCACTAAATAAGCAAATTCATGTTCAGTTATAAAGTTACAGTCTGTTCGTGGATAGGTGACAATACGCTTTTCATAGAGCTTTTGCAACGTTTTGAGGACTTGCGACGGTGTATATTTCCAACGTCTGTTGGCAACGCTTTGCAGGGTAGAAAGTGAATGCAGTTTAGGTGACTTTTGATGTTTTGTCTTTTTGTCTGTATTTTGGACAATTCCTATTAAATCCTCCTCTTCTTTGAGCCCATATTTATCCAGAAGTGCCTGCACCTTTGTTTTATCCTTTTCTTTAATCTCAGCCAAGCCTTGATATGTACCTGCCTCTGATTGAAAAGACCCCTCAAGCTGGTAAAAGGGTTCGGATTGGAAGTTTTCAATTTGCCTGTGCCTTTGATAGATTAAATAAACTGTGGGAGACTGCACGCGTCCAATCGACAAATAGCTTGGGAAACCTTTTTTCTGCAAAAGCAAAGTAAACAAGCGACTAGCATTGATCCCAACCATCCAATCACTGATTTGACGGGCTTTCGCCTCATCAAACAACCGCAAATCCTTTTCGTTATTTTGTAAATTATTAAATCCTTTACGTACTTCATCTCTCTCTAGAGAATTAATCCACAAACGTCGAATAGGCTTTCCTTTTATACCTGTTAACCGGAGGATACTGTAAAAAATATTCGACCCTTCCCGATCGACATCTGCCGCGTTTACTAGTACATCCGCCTGCTGGAACAACCTCTTGACAGCTTGAAACTGCTCCCATTTACCCTTAGAGACTTTCTCATAGAATCTCTCGGGAACAATCGGTAATTGATCAAGCTTCCACCTTTTCCACTCGGGTTTATAGTCATGGGGTTCTTTTAATTCAACTAAATGGCCGACTCCCCACGTGATCGTCGCACCATCTGGGAATGTATTATCTGGTTTTAATTGAATGTAAGTTTTCGCTTTTTCTAAAATCGTAAAGGCCTCTGCATATGCTTTTGCCTGAGAGGGTTTTTCCGCCAAGATGACCACTTTCGTCATGGTCTCTCCTCTCCCTTCAATGAACTTAATAGTACTATGATATGTGATTGGTTTTTAGCCATCGAAAATACCCCTTTGCGAACATATGTTTTCATTTATTATACCCCGTTCAAATACTTAAATCAATGGTTTACGCAAAGGTTTTTTAACTTTAAAGAATAATTTCTTGTGACTTATTTCAGATACTTGAAGTGCCACATAAACCCTTTGTTCATGTGACACTCCGTATTCTCACTTTCATCCCACACTTAAAAGCGATAGGTTTTCTCGTTTGTGAAAATCTGTAATGGGGAACCAGCAGATCCTCTTTTCTAACATTTCAATAAAGTTATCGGTTACCTGCTTCTTCTTTTAGTACTAATTTTGTCACTGCTTCTACATGAACCGTCTGCGGAAACATGTCCACCGGCTGTATACCTTCAACCTCATAGCCGTTCTTTACCAAGTACTTCAAATCCCGTGCCTGAGTCACCGGGTTGCAAGACACATACACTATCCGCTTCGGCTGCAGTTTCACCATGCTGGATAAGAAGGCTTCATCACTCCCGCTTCGTGGTGGATCCATTATCACCACATCAGCTTTCTCACCACGTGCTGCCATCTTCACCATGAACTCCCCGGCGTCGTCCTGATAGAATCGGGCATTTTTTACGCCGTTCCGCTTTGAGTTGTGGATAGCATCGCGAACCGCATCGTTATTCGACTCCACCCCAATGACTTTTCCGGCTTTCTTACTGGCGATTAGACCAATAGTACCGATGCCGCAATACGCATCCACCACAGTTTCCTTTCCAGTCAACTCTGCCATTTCAATTGCCTTTGCATACAACTTTTCCGTCTGGACCGGATTAATCTGATAGAAGGATTTCGCCGAGATATCGAACTTCAGTCCGCAGAGGATATCTGTTATGGTCCCCTTGCCAAACAGTACTTTCTCTTGCTTACCCAGAACCATGCTGTCATTCCGCTTATTCACGTTCAGCAAAATGGTCATAATTTCTGGATGGGCCTTTCTTAGTGCTTTCACAAAATTATTACTGCCCTTGAACATAGGTGAAGCAGCTACCAGTACTACCATGATCTCACCGCTTTTCTTTCCGACTCTCACTAATACGTGTCGCAAAAATCCCTTCCCAGTATCTTCATTGTAAGGCTGCATTTTAAAGGACTTCATCATCCCCTTGATGGTTTGAATAATCTCATCCGCTTTTTGATCATGGATGATAGATCTTTCCATTGGTATTATCTGATGCGTATTTTCAGCGTATAGCCCACATATAATCTGCTTATTTTTATTCAAACCGAATGTCATAACATTTTTGTTACGGTAGTAAAACGGAAACTCCATGGTTATGATTGGCTCTGGTTTTATGAAAGGCTTCATTATTTCATCTATGGTTTTCTGTTTGAAACGCTTTTGAGCATGCTCATTCATGTGCTGAATCTGACACCCCGCGCCCTCGTAATAAGATGAGCGCGATAAATTGGCACGATCTTCTGAAGATTTAATCACCCGCTTTAGCTCTGTATCGAAAAAGCGCCCTTTTTTAGTAATATTCACTTCAGCCCTTTCACCAGGCAACAATTTAGCTACTTCAAGCTGCTTTCCTTCCCACTGGGCAATGCCCTTGCCGTCACTGGTCAGGCCTGAGCATGTTATCTCTGCGGTTACAGTTTTCTGAGTACGCTGACGCGAATCGTTTGCTATATGCTTGTCTTTTGATTTGCCGCCTTTGGTTTGATTCCCACGTGCCACGTACTGTTTTTCAGATTTATTATGGTTTTTTCCCTTTTTTCTATATTCGCTATTCTTTTTTTTAGTCATAGGCACTTCCCATCTTTCCTTCTACTTTGACACCTCATTATATTATACACAAAGCCAGCAAGTAAAACGAACTATCGTAAAAATCGCCTTGCTCACTCGGAAGACAGATCAATAAAAGTTGTACAGAAATCTAACAAGGAGATAAAAAAGAGGCTTCTCAAAAGTTAGTTTTAACTTAAGAAAAGCCTCTTATTATATTTACAATGTTAAGTCATACTTTCACTAACATCAAAACCCTTTTATATCAAGGAAATGGAAGTATAGTTCAACTCCCAGGTCATTTCACTTTCTGGACTACATCATACCGGGCATTCCGCCGCCCATGCCACCCATGTCTGGCATGCCGCCACCGGCACCGCCACCTGCTTCTTCTGGGTGGTCAGCAACAACCGCTTCAGTTGTTAGGAACATTGCAGCAACAGATGCTGCATTTTGCAGTGCTGAACGTGTAACTTTTGTAGGGTCAACAATTCCTGCTTCAACCATGTTTACCCATTTACCATTAGCTGCGTTATAGCCAATGCCTACTTTTTCACCTTTTAGGCGCTCTACAATGATAGAACCTTCTAGACCTGCATTGTGTGCAATCTGACGAACTGGTTCTTCCAATGCACGAAGTACAATACTTGCACCAGTAGCTTCGTCATCACCTTTAAGTGATAGTCCGCCTACCTTACTAAGTACGTTAACAAAGGCAGTTCCACCACCAGCAACGATACCTTCTTCAACTGCTGCACGTGTTGAGTTCAATGCATCTTCAATGCGAAGTTTACGTTCTTTTAATTCAGTTTCGGTTGCAGCACCAACTTTAATAACTGCAACGCCACCTGCTAGTTTAGCAAGACGTTCTTGTAGTTTTTCTTTATCAAATTCAGAAGTAGTCTCCTCAGCTTGTGCACGGATTTGTGCTACACGGGAAGAGATTGCTTCAGGGCTTCCTGCACCTTCGACCATTGTCGTATTGTCTTTGGTAACAACAATTTTAGATGCGCGACCTAGTTGTTCCATAGTTGTGCTTTTCAGGTCAAGTCCAAGATCTTCCGTAATTACCTCAGCGCCAGTCAATGTTGCAATATCTTCCAGCATTGATTTACGACGATCACCAAAGCCAGGAGCTTTAACAGCTACAGCATTAAATGTACCGCGAAGCTTATTGACAACTAATGTTGCAAGTGCTTCCCCTTCAACGTCCTCAGCAATCATTAGAAGAGGTTTACCTTGCTGTACTACTTGTTCTAGTACTGGTAATACTTCTTGAATGTTACCAATCTTCTTATCTGTAATTAAAATGTATGGGTCTTCAAGTACTGCTTCCATTTTGTCCTGGTCTGTAACCATATATGGTGAAGCATATCCACGATCGAATTGCATACCTTCAACTACTTCTAATTCAGTGTTGAAGCCTTTTGATTCTTCAATAGTAATTACGCCATCATTACCGACACGTTCCATCGCTTCTGAAATCAGACCGCCAACTTCTTCGTCACCTGAAGATACAGATGCAACCTGTGCAATTGACTCTTTGCTTTCAATTGGCTCTGAAATTGATTTCAGTTCGCCCACAGCTGCTTCAACGGCCTTTTCAATACCACGGCGAACACCAACAGGATTAGCGCCGGATGTAACGTTTTTCAACCCTTCGCGAATCATAGATTGTGCTAAAACAGTTGCAGTAGTAGTACCATCACCAGCGACATCATTTGTTTTCGATGCTACTTCTGATACAAGCTGTGCACCCATGTTTTCAAAATGATCTTCAAGTTCAATTTCTTTGGCAATTGTAACACCATCATTTGTAATTAATGGTGAACCATATTTTTTATCTAAAACAACATTACGACCTTTTGGCCCCAATGTTACTTTTACAGCATTTGCTAATGTATCCACGCCATTAAGCATTGCGCGGCGAGCGTCTTCACTAAACTTGATTTCTTTAGCCATAGAAAATATCCTCCTTTAATTCGTATGATATATCTTTCTGACATTTAAAATTTAGCTTACAACAGCTAGAATGTCATTTTCGCGTAGAATTAAGTATTCTGTGCCTGAATATTTCACTTCTGTTCCAGCAAATTTTGAGAAAACGATACGATCTCCTTCATTTACCTCAAGTGCAACTCTTTCTCCATTGTCTGTTACACGGCCAGAGCCAACCGCCACAACTTTACCTTCTTGTGGTTTTTCTTTTGCAGAGTCTGGAAGGACAATACCGCTCGCTGTCTTTTCTTCTTGCTCAACAAGCTCGATTACTACACGATCTCCTAGTGGTTTAATCATGTACACAACCTCCTTAATTCCTTTTCTTATTTTTATAATTTATTAGCACTCGAATATAGCGAGTGCTAATTCCAATTATTATAATAAATAAATCAGCTAAAAAATGCAAGTATTCTCTTTTAAATTTTTCAACTTTATCATTGTATGTCCATCTAGACCATTCTATTATAACGTGTACTGATATTATGATAAAATATTTATAGAGTTTTTCTTTTAAGCAGATGAATCAATTTCATAATTCATCAATCCAAATTATTTGTATATGTGCTAGACTTGTCGATTCCCACTTCAGGCGGATGCGCTCCATGGCATGGCCTGAGCCTCCGTATTATCGCACTGCAGGCTCTCAAGGCTCATGTTCTTTCCGCAGGAGTCGCCTCTATTGGAAATCAACGATCGTAGTCCGTTGAATTTAAAACTGTTAAATATTCGTTCAAAAGAATTGTTCGGATAATTGATGAACTATATGTATTTACGAAATTAACTTTGGCAAGAAAGTTTAAATACTTACTTACTGTAAAATTGGAAATAAGGCTTGCACTCCAAGGCATAAAGGGTTCTAAGAATGGAAATCACACCTTTATAAGAACCCCTTTAACAATAAGCCAAGTTTTTTTCTAATAGAGATATTAACCAAAGCATACACTATATTAATTATGAATACTAAAGGGGTCGTTATATTTTGACGAAACGTTATTGGTATGTGATTTTAACATATTTAATTATGCAATTTTCAGGATTACTGTTTGTACCAATCATGCTTATAACCTTACCAATAGGGCGGCAGGATGCAGTCATCTATTGGACAATATTCAGCTTTATTATTGCTCTCTTAATTGTTTTAAAATTAATGAAGCCAGATATGGAAATGGCACAGTCCAGAAACAAAGCATCAATCGGAAGGGTTATTCTGTGGTCATTCGCTGGTATTTTTATGGCTTATTTTGCCCAAGCCATCGCAGTAACAATTGAAACAAATGTATTTAATATTGAACAGGGTTCTCAAAATACGGAGATGATTATGGATATTACACGGTCAGCACCGATATTTATGATTGTTCCTGCAATCATCGCCCCTATATTGGAAGAACTTATTTTTCGAAAAATAATCTTTGGAGCATTATATAGCCGAACAAACTTTTTTATTGCGGCATTGCTCTCTGCGCTTATTTTCGGAATCATCCATGGTGAACCACAGCACATTCTGATATATGCTTCGATGGGATTTGTTTTTGCATTTCTATATGTCAAAACGGAGCGAATCATTGTGCCTATAATTGTTCACATGGCCTTAAACTCTATTTCAGTAATCGTACAATTTTCAATGGACCCTGAGGATATTGAAAAAATGCAGAAGCAACTTGAACAAATGCAGATGATTTTAATTGGAGGCTAATACAGATATGAAAATCTCACCAAAGGCTATGTTTGTTATTTATTTCCTGCTAGGTATACTTTTCACTTATATGGCAGTACAAAGTACAAGGGAGACCGGTTGGAGCTTTATAACGATTCTTCTCGCAGTGTTTGCGACACTTGATTTCGGTGTCGGCTCCCGGATGCTGATCATCCATTTTAAGTTAAAGAAAAAAGATTAGAAAACCGAGCATTCGCCGGGCCCTTAGGTGAATAACCTTAGTTGTACTTATGCAGTAAAAAAGTACTTTTTCATGAAAGCACCTCTCTTACTTGATTTTAGGGGAGAAAACTATCATGATCCTGTTTTTAACAAATGAATTAACATTGAAAATAGCAATCTTTATCTAACAAACAGTCGAAGTGGATCCTCGTTCCGTTAAAAGCAAAAAATTAGCCAAATTTGAGGCAAAAATTACAAATAACGGAATGAGAATCCGCCAAACAGTCGAAGCGAATCCTCATTCCGTTAATTTATTCAGCAATAGGCTATCCCTAAACTGAACCCCTTATGCTATGCGTTACTTCTTTTTAATTTATTCAGTTCTTCAGTTCCCTTCATGACAAATGAAACTGGAACCATTAAGAGAATAAATACACCGGCTATTATGAAGGCCTCGTTTAATGCTTGTAATGTAGCTTGCTGTGTCTCCATATCCTGGGTAAACAATTGCGCTCGCCGTACCTCATAATAAATGGAGAAAAAGACGATTCCGAACGATGAAAATATTTGTCGTATCACATTATTCATTGCTGATCCTTGTGCAACCTGATGGTCAGGTATCGTGTTCATTCCGGCTGTAGTTGCCGGCATATTACACATACCAAGTCCTGCACCACGGGCACAGTTCAGGATTAAGATGAACCAAAAAGATGTAGACAACGTGTTAAATCCAAGAGCCAGTGTGAATCCCCCAAGGATAACAAGACCAATTGGAATCACGTATTTTGGACCTTTTTTATCCAATATTCTTCCACCCAAGGTCATAAACACGCCACTTAACAAAGCAGCAGGCAAAAATAATAAACCTGTCTGAATTGCTCCTAATCCATAAACTTCCTGAATTAATAGCGGCAACAAGAATATCCCTGAAAATAACCCAATTGATGCAGTAGCCGTTACAGCAATTGAAACGGTATATGTTGGTATTTTAAAAATTGATAAATCAAGCAGCGGTTGTTCTTGTTTGTTCTCATACTTCACAAAAATAACGATAAGGATGAGCCCTGTGATCATTAACCCAATGCTTATTGGTGAGAGCAATAACTCCAAGGTCGAACCCCGCCCCAGCGCATACAGTATTGAGCCAACCCCACTTGTGATTAACAGGAATCCAGGTAAGTCAAATTTAATATCCTGATTCTTTTCGGTTGGTGCTAAATACTTAGTCGAAAATATTACTCCTAAAACAGCAAATGGCAGATTAAACAGAAAAAGAAACTGCCATGTAAAAAACTCGATAACGACTCCCCCAACGGTTGGTCCAATTGCAGGTGCTACCATTGCTGCAACACCATAAATACCAACGGCAAGACCTCGTTCATTTTTAGGAAATGCGTTAAAGATTAGTGCCATCGCTATTGGCATCATTAGGCCACCAGCAGTGCCCTGAATAGCTCGTGAAATAATCACCATACCTAAATCAGACGATAGAGCCCCTGATATCGAGCCAATCATAAATATGATTAGTCCTATTATGTAAATACGCTTTTTCCCAAAACGGTCGCCCAAGTAACCTGTAAGCGGCATTGTCATTCCCATCGACACCATGAAAATCGTCAGCATCCAACTGACAGCTACAGCATCAACTTCAAATAGTCTCATGAAAGTTGGCAACGTTGGGTTTAGCATACTGTTATTTAAAATGACAGTGAACGTCCCAAACAATACCGACATTACTACAAGCCATTTAGAGTCTATTTTTCGCATGCAAATTGCCTCCAGTAACAGAAGTTGTTAAGGCATTTGAATTTTAATCATAAATCCAATGGATAATGCTTTAAAAAGTAGACTAATGATTGCAATTCTACTGCTAAATCAATGTGATGAACACGAATTTTCTCAGGGACCGTAATTCTTGCAGGGGTAAAATTTAGTATTCCGGAAACGCCATAATCAATAAGCCTATCTGTAATGGTTTGTGCCTCATTTGCCGGTACAGTTAAAATTGCCACACTTACCCCTTTCATGTTCTCTTCCAGTTCTTCAATGTGAAATATCGGTACACCACCAATATCTGTTCCAACCTTTTCTATATTGGTATCGAAAGCCTTTACTATTTTTGTATTATTATTTTTCATAAAATTATAATGTAAAAAAGCAGTCCCAAGATTTCCCACACCAATAAGTGCGACTTCAGTAACCTCGTCCTGGTCCAATGTCTTTCGGAAAAATCCCAGCAAATATTCGACATTGTAGCCATACCCTTTTTTTCCCAATGCACCAAAATAGGAAAAATCTCTTCTGATCGTAGCAGAGTCTACCTTTACCGCCTCACTCAGTTCTTTTGATGATACGCGTTTTTTCCCTTGGTGATTTAAGTTATTTAAAAACCTGTAATATAATGGCAGCCGCTTAGCTGTCGCTTGTGGAATTTGGTTTTGCTCCATCCTTACTCCCCCTGATCTTCACGATAGTAATCTCCTGATTTACCGCCTTTTTTCGACAATACATACGTTTGGCCAATTACCATTCCTTTATCAACTGCCTTACACATATCATATATCGTAAGTGCCGTAGCTGAAGCAGCTGTTAATGCTTCCATTTCTACACCTGTGCTTCCCTTGGTTTTGACAAACGCCTGTATTTGCAGTACATATGTGTCATTGGCGGTCTTCCAGTCAAACGAAATATCAATTCCTTTTAATTGTAAGGGATGACACATTGGTATCCAGTCAGATGTTTTCTTAGCAGCCATTATTCCGGCAACTTGAGCAACCGACAGTACATCACCCTTGTTTATTTTGTTCGTGGTAATCTTTTGATAGATTTCCTTGGTTACTTGAACGCTTGAAATAGCAGCAGCTGTCCGTTCGGTCTCACTTTTTTCACTAATATCAACCATTTTCGCTCTGCCCTGTTCATTAAAATGAGTAAAATCCGCCATCTTCTCAACTCCATGCTAAGTCTTATTAAGACCTATTCTATCAGAAAAAAATAGATACGTCGTGATTTATTTCACAATATGATTGCTCAGTCAATTCATTATACGATACACTTGTATAGGATGAGGTGAACGAAATGATTATTATGCAAATGAATGGTCTGTCCAAATCGTTTGGAGCAGACGAAATTTTATCAAACATAAAGATTGAAATAAAAGATAAAGATCGAATAGCGATTGTTGGCAGAAATGGTGCTGGCAAGTCAACATTATTAAAAATAATGGCAGGTGAACTTTCTCATGATGAAGGTGAATTGTTTAAACCAAAAGACCTGACCACAGGCTATCTATCACAGCATACTGGACTTGAATCCGACAAGACCATCTGGAATGAAATGGTTGAAGTCTTTGAACACTTAGTTGCTAAAGAGCAAGAACTTCGCAGTCTGGAAAAAGAAATGGAACAGGCAGCAACGCTTTCTGATGCAAACTATGAACAGCTTCTGCTTGATTATGACAAAAAACAACAGGCGTTTGATGATGAAGGTGGGTACCGTTATGAGGCAGATATCAAAGCAGTATTAACTGGCTTAAATTTTCATGACTTCGATTACCAAACACCAATAAATGAGCTTAGTGGTGGTCAGAAAACACGCCTTGCGCTAGGAAAGCTATTGTTAAAAAAACCAACACTTTTAATTCTGGATGAACCAACAAACCATCTCGACATTGAAACCCTGGCGTGGCTGGAGAACTACTTAGTCAACTACCCCGGTGCAGTAACCATCGTTTCGCATGATAGGTACTTTTTGGATAAAACTGTATCAATAGTTTACGAAGTATCCCGTCACAAAACGAAAAAATACCACGGCAGCTACAGTAAATTTTTAGAACAAAAAGCGTTGGATTTTGAGCAGGAACTAAAAGAATTCGAAAAACAGCAGACTGAGATTAAAAAAACGGAAGAATTTATTCAAAAAAATATTGTTCGAGCATCCACAACAAAGCGTGCTCAAAGCCGGCGTAAGCAACTGGAGAAAATGGAAAAGCTGGACAAACCAAAGGGAGAAGAATCATCCGCATCGTTCTCATTTCAAATTAACCGAAGAAGTGGTAATGATGTGTTAAAGATTGATAATTTATCCTTTCAATATGAAGAAACTCCTGTTTTTTCCAATGTAAAAATACATGTTAACAGGGGCGAACGAATTGCTCTGGTGGGTCCTAATGGGGTTGGGAAGACAACATTATTAAAAATAATCCTTGGACAACTGCAGGCTGCAAGCGGATCGATCAGTGTTGGTACAAATGTACAGATTGGCTACTATGATCAGGAACAGCAAACATTATCATCGTCTAAGACTGTTCTGGACGAGTTGTGGGATGAATATCCAGCTGTAGATGAAAAGGATATCCGTACTGTCCTGGGTAACTTTTTATTTTCTGGTGATGATGTTCTGCAGTCTGTCCATTCACTAAGTGGGGGCGAAAAAGCGCGATTATCACTAGCAAAACTGATGATGCAACAAGCAAACTTCCTTGTACTCGACGAACCTACCAACCATTTGGATATTGATAGTAAAGAAGTGCTTGAAGCAGCATTGATGGAATTTCCAGGTACAATCATCTTTGTATCACACGACCGTTATTTCATCAATAAAATTACCGATCAGGTTGTTGAAATGCAACAAGATGGAGCTACTGTTTATTTAGGTGATTATGACTATTATATTGAGAAGAAACAGGAAGAAGCTGAAATTGAAAAGCTGCAGCAGACAACAGAAGTTGTGCATACACAGGATCAGCGGAAAAACAAGTTTAAAGAGGAGAAAATGATTCGCAGTGAAGAGCGTAAACGACAGCGCCGTATTGATGAATTAGAGTCATTAATTGAAAACCTTGAGACTGAATTGGCCACGATTGAACAACAAATGACCGAACCGGAAGTATTTCAAGATCATGAAAAATCGCTAGAGCTGACGAAACAAACCAGTAAACTTAAACAGGAAATAGAACAGTTTATGGAAGAATGGACAGCTTTACAGGAAGAAACTACATGATAGATCTTAACGGTTTTACTTGTTAGGTGCAAAAAGCTAAAGCACACCATTATTCACAGGATCTGATCTCACAATTTACATTACATTAAAAGGGCTTAGAGAAGTAAATTCTCTAAGCCTTTTTTTTGCAGTTAAGAAACGAGCATGGCCTGCGCTTCCGCAGTTACCACTACTATGAAAAATCAGATCTGATAGTTTCAATGTTTCTATTATTAAAATTCAACTCTGTGGTAGAACTTAACGAATGGGGATCCCCATAGACTATTTTGGCGGATCCTCATTCCGAGTAGTAATATTTTTTTTGTAACGACGGGCTAGCTTTTATTTAAAAAGATAATCTTGTTGGATAGAATATTCCACAGCCACTCTATAGACAAGACCAAGTCCAATCATTGTTGCCAATACCGAGCTCCCGCCATAACTAATTAGTAACAAGGGAATTCCAGTTATCGGCATAATCCCTATTGTCATACCGATATTCTGAAATGCATGTATCAATAATATGCTCATATATCCTAAGCACAAATAGGCACCAAATGGCGAATGCTGAGAACTGCTTAAACCGAGTGTCACAAGCTTGTATAATAAAAGAAAGTAGAGAAAGACAACTATTGCAGTGCCAAGGAATCCAAAGCTTTCTCCAATTACTGAAAATATAAAATCTGTATGATTATCGGGGGTCCCCACTTGCAAACTGCTTAATCCTTTACCGAATAACTGCCCCGAGCCGAGCGCACGTATTGACCGGTCAAATTGAAAGGTGTCATTAGTAGTTTCCTGTGAGGGATCAAGCCAGCTGGTAACCCGTTTCACCTGATATTCTTCAAGGCCTATTATCTCCTGCGACATTTCAGGGAATTTAACAGTTAGCCCTACTACTCCGCCAATAATAATAGTAAATGCCAAAATTAAGCCAGTAATTATTTTCCAGTCGATACCTGACAACAGAACCATCATACAGGCTATGAATATATAAACCATTGATGTACCAAAATCCGGCTGATTCATGATTAAAATTACTGGAATTGCTGTTATGAAAACAATTTTTAAAAAGAGTAAACAATCACTTTTTAAAGAACTTATATCATACTTCTGCTTGTGCCTGCTGATGGCAGCCGCTAGAAGCATTACTGTTGTAATCTTCGTGAATTCAGCTGGTTGCATCGACATTCCGGGAAAGGTAAACCAGCTTTTTTGACCTTTTATAATTGGTGCTATACTTTCCGGACTCATTAACAATACAATTAAAACAAGAACACCAACGATATAAATAAAAATACTAGCTTTATATAGTTGATCTAAATCAAAAAATTGAATGATCACTGCCATTAAAATACCAGCAGTAAACCATGTGATTTGCTTCAGAACAAAGGTTTCCCCATCATACTGTGGTAATTGTTGTGCATTATAAATGGATATTAAACTAACACAAATGAACAAAGTAAGTAATATAATAAAATCACTCTGTATGTAGTAGGATTGTTTACTCGACATTAATCTCCACCAAATTTCTTCCTTTAGATATTGATCAAACGTTTGATTAATTAGTTAGAAGTTATTAAGATAATCCACAAACTTATGCACAGATAAATAGCGAATACACCCGTTTTTGAGCAAAGTTATACACAAAATCCACAGTTATCCACTGATTCATCCACAATTTATATCCACATCAAAAGTATAATGAAATCCTGCTTTCACAAAGTATATCCACAATCCTGTGGGTAAAGTTCTAGCAGTCGCACACATTTATGTTAAAATAATTCAGCTAACCCAAAAGCAATATTTATTTTAAAACAAGTGATGGGTTTGCATTCAAAGCCCAATCAGACCGATTCCCTTGTTCAAACGCAATATAGCCTGCTGCTGCAATCATTGCAGCATTGTCTGTACATAATTTTAGTGGTGGAATCAGTAAAGGTATATTCGTGCCACTGAATTTTTCATTTAAAGATTTACGCAATCCGTTATTGGCTGCAACTCCTCCTGCAACAATAACTTGTTCTACTTTATAGGCATTGGCTGCTTTTAAAGTCTTCGTAGACAACACGTCGATAACACTTGCCTGAAAACTTGCAGCAATATCCTCTTTTTTCAATTCCTCACCGCGCTGCCTCGCGTTGTGGATCGTGTTAATTACGGATGATTTTAATCCACTAAAACTAAAATCAAAGCTATCTGCTTCAAGCCAAGCACGTGGAAATTCGATATTTACTTCTCCAGATGAAGCTAACTTATCAACATAAGGGCCTCCCGGATATGGCAATTCAAGCATTCGCGCAACCTTATCATATGCCTCTCCTGCCGCATCATCACGTGTTTCTCCAATCAGCTCATACTTCCCATGATCTTTCATTAAAACAAGCTCAGTGTGCCCACCAGAAACGATTAGCGCTAATAGCGGAAACTGAAACTCCTGTTCATAACGATTAGCGTAAATATGCCCTGCAATATGATGGACTCCAACTAAAGGCTTTTGTTTTGCAAATGCAAGTGCCTTTGCTGCATTAACACCAATCAGTAAGGCACCAACTAAGCCTGGTCCTTCTGTCACAGCAATCCCGTCAATTTGATCCCAGGTAATATTTGCTTCATTAAATGCTTCTTCCAAAACAATTGTAATTTGTTCTACGTGATGGCGAGATGCTATTTCTGGTACAACTCCTCCAAATCGTTTATGACTTTCAATCTGTGAAGCCACAACATTAGAAATGATCTCTCTACCATCTTTGACGATTGCTACTGCTGTTTCGTCACAACTTGTTTCAATTCCAACAATATATTTTTCCTTTTTCATGATAAATTCACCCACATCACAATAGCATCTTCCTGATTATCCGTATAGTAATTTTTACGGACTCCACCAGGAACGAGTCCAAACTTCCGATACATTCGCTGTGCCACTTTATTAGACATTCGGACCTCCAATGATAGCCGTTTTGTTCCCAATCGTATCGCCTGTTCAATTGTATATAAAAACAACTTTTCTCCTAACTTATTTCCCCGATACTCAGGGAGTACAGCAATATTTGTAATCTGTGCATCATCAATAACAAGCCACATTCCTGCATAACCAACAACTTGTTTGTCTACTTCCATGACATAGTAGTGTGCATGCTGATTATCACTTACTTCCTGCAGGAATATATCCTTTGGCCATGGTGAATCAAATGTGGCCCTTTCAACCTCCATAACAAGATCAATGTCAGCTAACTTCATTTCCCGAATAACTAACTCAGCCATTTTTTTGCTTTTCCTTTTGTGTACTGAGCCATTTGGCTTCGGCTTCTGCCAAGCGTAAATAATTCGGTGTCAATGTATGAGTTACATCTGGTTCTTGATTTGAACCAGCTAACCCCAAATGAGCTGGATCAGCCATATGAACATAGCCGTTCGGAATAACTGCTCGGTCTCCCAGATATTCCTGAATCATTTCTTGATGAAGTTCTATATCCGGACTTAAAAATACCACTTCTTTTTTTGTCGTTGCTATTTCCTGCAGCCAATCCTCCATGAGCATATTTTTTTCCTCATTTACTAATTCAAGCTCACTATTACTCCAGCGATATAATCCAGTAAATATTAAACCTCGCCTAGCGTCAAAAAATGGACATACATATGAACTAAAAAATCTGCCCTGGTATGCAAGCACTTTGAGACTTGAGACCCCAACAACCGGGATATCCAGTGCCCATGCCATAGATTTAGCTGTGGCAAGCCCAATGCGTACACCAGTATAAGAGCCAGGACCTTTTGCAACCACAATTTTGTCTAGCTGATCAGGCGTCATATTCACATCACGCATTAATTGATCTATTGCAGGCATTAATCTTACTGAATGATTC